>CAZGJL010000007.1:0-41788 GCA_964526665.1 uncultured Candidatus Peribacteria bacterium
ACAGACCGGTCTCTTGTTTATCTATGGGGTTTCGTCCGTTTCGCTTTCAAAAAGAAACATATTATCACGTTTACAATCGTAGTTGTAATAAGCAACAACTCTTTTTTTCTGAAAAAGATTTTGAGCGATTTGGGAATACAATTATTCGATACAAAGAAGAATATAAATATATACAGATTCATGTGTGGTGTTTTTTGCCGAATCATTTTCATTTTTTGTTGTCGGAGAGAGAGACTGGGTTAGAGCCGAAACCGAGTCCGGACTTGAATAGGGCGAGGAATACGTCAAGTCCGGACTCAGGTTCTGCAATATCGGATTTTATGCGTAAAATTCAGCAAGCATATGCGATGTATTTCAATTCAAAGTATAAAGAATCAGTGAAACAGGGAAAAAAGGGACCTGTTTTTGAAGGACGATTTAAAGCAAAAGAAATAACAGATGAAAAGTATCTGGCACAGGTGGCATACTATATTCGTCATAACGCAGTGAAACATGGAATAGTGGAGGATATTCGCGATTGGGCGTGGGCGGGAGCGACTGAGACAGCGGATTTCCCGGCAATGGAATACGTGAAACTGGATCCTGAATTTGATCCTGGGTTTGAGTGAGATGGAAGAGACCGGTCTCGATTTGATAGAGACCGGTCTCTGGTTTAGAATACCGGTGATGACCCTCCGAACGCTTACCCTCCACGATTTCAGAAATCATACAGAACAGACGTTTGCGTTTGATAAAGATATAGTGGTTTTCGTGGGAGGAAATGGGAAAGGGAAAACGAATATATTGGAAGCGATTTCGATCTTGAGTGTGGGGAAAAGTTGGCGGGAGACATTGTCTTCTGACCTGATCCGGAATGGGGAAGCATCCGCGCAGATTCAAGCGACGACAGACACTGATGACCATTTTAAAATTCAAATCCAACCCCAAAGTCGAACATTTGCTCGAAATGATAAAAAAATGACGCGGAAGAAATTTTTTGGACAAATTCCGACGCTTTTATTTGCTCCAGAACATTTACATCTTTTTGCTGGGGCAAAACGAGAACGACAAAAGTTCTTTGATCGAGTGCTCTCACAATTGTCTCCTGTGTATAGGGAGAACCTGTCTCGTGCGGATAAAGCAACCAGGCAGAAGAATGCATTACTCCGGCAGATGGAAGAGGTGATCCCGGGTTCGAACCCGGGTTTGGAAGAAATACAACCCTGGAACGAAATTCTGGCAGAAGTGATTCCTGAGATTTGGCGAGAACGAACAGCGTTTCTGGCGGCGTTAACCGAGCCACTGCAGCAACAATTGTCGGATATTTCTGGAGCCCCAGATCCTATTACTGTACGGCTGCACACACCTGAAATATATGAACCAACGTCAGAAGGAGTGCGTGATTTCTTTCGTCATAATTTTGCTCGCGAATGCGCTGCTCGGAAGAGTTTCCTGGGGCCACATCGTGATGATTTCGTGTTTACACTTCGCAATCGTCCGCTGCTGGCTACCGCGAGCCGAGGAGAGGAGAGATCGGTGTTACTGGCATTATTGGCAGCGCAGAAAAATCATTTGAGTGAACAATTGGGAGTGGTCCCGATTCTTCTCTTAGATGATTGTTTTTCAGAACTGGATGCAGATCGTCAGGCAGCACTTGAGACACTCTGCAAGGACTCGCAGGTGTTTTTTACGACAACGCACGGAGAACATTTCGCTCAGTTTGATGGCGATGTGCAGGTGTTTGAGATTTGAAGAAAAATAACGCCCCCTCAATCCCCCTCTTACACCAAGAGGGGGAGGTAATAAAAGAACTCCAAATTTGTAGTTTGAAGTTTGATATTTGTAGTTTGAGAAAATAAAAAAATTCTTTTTTTTATTTTCTATCTCCCATAGAGTCACGTAATTCAATGCGAATCGGTGTTCCGAAGAATCCGTATCGTTCGCGTAATTGGTTTTCCAAATATCTCTCGTAAGAGAAATGGAATGCTTCAGTGTTATTTACGTGAAATATGAATTTTGGAGGACTGCTGGTTACTTGCGAACAGTATTTTAGCTTTCCTACCTTGGTTCCTACAGACGGTTTGACATGACTGAAGAAAATCTCAGGAAGAATTCGGTTCAGGTCTGCCGTAGGAATACGTTTTTGGCGTTCTGCTTTTACCTCTGTGGCACTTTTAAATAAATCTTTTGTCCCACGTCCTGTCTTTGCTGAAAAGAACAAAACAGGCACCCACGGAAGAAATTTTACTTTTTTTGTCAGGTATTTGAGATACTTATCACGAATTTTATCAATATCTTCTCCCCACATCGGAACTTCAGAAAGATCGCGATCATCGGTTTCATCATCTTGCTTGGCTCGGTCTCGTGCCAAATCAAATTTATTCACACATAAAATAATTCCTTTTCCCGCATCTACTGCTTCCCCTAGAATTGAGAGGTCTTGGTGTGTAATTCCATCAATGGCGTCAATAAGAACAGCACAAACATCAGATCGTTCGATAGCATGACGTGTTCGCACGCTACTCCAAAACTCCATTTGTTTCCCCACCTTCCCTGGACGCCGAAGTCCGGCTGTATCTAGGAGGAGGAACTTGTTGCCATCTACTTGCAAATCGGTATCAATCGTGTCTCTTGTTGTTCCGGCTCGTTCTGAGACCACACTTCGTTGTGTTCCGATTAATGAATTAAATAATGAGGACTTTCCTACATTTGGACGTCCAATAAAAGCAACTTTTATAGTATCGGGATCTTCTTCTTCGATTCGAGCGGCTTCTGGCTGGAACCCAGCGTCTCCGAGTTCTTTTTCAATAGCATCAGTAAGTGTTTCACGTCCGGCATAGTTCAGAGCCGAAAGAGGAATAGGTTCTCCTAGACCAAGCTGAAGAGCGTCCCAATTTCGGATTACTCCATCATCAAGTTTATTCATACAAAAAATTACTGGCGTCTTTGATTCTCGCATTCGTTTTGCAAGATCGTGATCATCTTTTGTTAATTCCGCTCGTCCATCAAGCATAAAAACTACGATATCAGCCTGGGACAAAGCCAGTTCGGCTTGTTGCTGAATTTCCGCTTCGAGAGAATCCCCTCCATCATCAGTGAGTCCCGCTGTATCGACAATAAGAAAGTCATATAAATCTCCGTGAACACGCTCGGCAAGCGAGTCGCGAGTAGTTCCAGCGATACTCGAAACAATAGCACGACGTTCCCCAACAAACGTGTTGAAAAGAGTAGATTTTCCCACATTTGGGCGACCAATTATGGCTACAATCGGGAGATTTTTATTCATCGCGCGGAAAGTATCATAGATGCTGGAGAAAAGCGAGTCTTTTGACCCAACCTCTTGACACTTTCTCAAAACAGCCTAAGCTAGCAGAGAAGTCACGTATGTGATTTTGAACCATGTTGTGTTCAAAATTCTGTCGTGATTGGCAGAATTTTGTTCTTTGAAAAAATTATTAACTTAAAATCGGAGGTTTTATGAAAAATTTATTTGGGGGAATCGTTAAGAATTGGATGCTTATAGCAGGGGTTATTGCGTTCATAGTTTTCTATTCTCTATTTTTAGTTCCTGGGATTTTAGAGGAATACACTTCCTTAGATCACGTTGTTGCTAAGACAAAAAATAAAGATGGCAGCATAGCAAAAGGGTATGTTGGGAAAACGGTTGTTTTTGATCAAGAAACACAAGGGCTGACCAACCCTGAAGAGTCGTACACTTCTTCAATCTTGAAGAAGATTGAAGCTTTAGGATTTCCATTGGAACTTCACATTGGGAGATGTGACACTATCAGAAGAGACAGTATGTTGTATTGGCTGGTAAGCGTGAAGTCGAACATAGTAGGCAAAAGAGGCTACTTACGAATCTATCGTACGGATGGACAAGAACCTGGACGTTATGGAGAGTTTCTAGATGTGTATTGGAACAAAGATCTTGAAAAATGGGTTCCTGCGGGGAATGATCAATATGCCAAACCATATATTGTTGCCATGGAAGAATATGGCAACAGAAGGATATAGTGGTTGTTAAGTCCCCCATTTGGTAAGTTCAAAATTCTGTAGAGCAAAAGAGCTGTTTCCAACGCAGCTCTTTTTTTTATGTTACAATTCTCGTGATGATGAAATTGCTTCGGACCCTTATACCAGAACGCTCAAAATTGCGACTGATGTATCACAAAATATCAGCTGTTCTAGCAGCAATTTTATACGGATTTCCGGGGAACAAAATGCGTGTTATTGGTGTTACGGGGACATCTGGAAAATCAACAACGGTTGAAATGATTCATTTTCTTCTTCAGAACGCAGGTCATACTTGTGGTGCGATTGGGACAATTCAGTTCCATATAGGATCAAAAACAATCCCAAACACAACATTACGAACGACATTAAGTCCCTGGAAAACACAAAAAATGTTGCGACAGATGGTGCGAGCCAAATGTGATTCGGTGGTACTGGAAGTGTCTTCTCATGCATTAGACCAAAATCGTGTATGGGGAATTAGTTTTGATACAGCCGTGTTAACGAACTTATTTGATGGAGAGCATTTGGATTATCATGAGACATTTACCGACTATCTTCAGACCAAATTGAGACTCTTCAAAGGACTCAATAGTAGCAAGAGAAAACCAGGGATTCTCAAGCAAATGGTTCTCAATAATGATGACGATAATATTCCCTTGTTCCAAGAAGAGGTATCGGATCGAACATGGACATTCGCTCTTCGAGAAAATGCAGATGTACGTCCCTCCAAGTTACAGTTTTTTTCAGACCATACTGAGTTTTTTCTCCGCGCACCCAATTTCGAATCAGATATGACAGCACGTATTGTGGGGCGACATAATTTGGAAAACCTCATGACGGCGATTGCCGTAGCCCAATCAACCAAGATTTCGATGACGAATGTCCAACGAGCGCTGAAGAAATTTGTTTCTATTCCCGGTCGTTTGGAGTCTATCGATATGGGACAAGATTTCGCTGCGATTGTGGATTTTTCTTACAAGCCTTCGGCACTGAAAGCTGTTTTATCGTCGCTACGACCCATTACTCCAGGACGAATTATTACGGTATGGGGAGGAGCTGGTGGTCGTGCGGCCTCCAATTGGGGAGAGTCAGCACAGATAATTGCGGAATTATCGGATGAATTTATTTTGACCACGGATGATCCATACAAAGACAACCCAAAGAAGATTGCAAAACATGCACGACGATATGTTGGACGTGAGGAAGGAGATCGGTTTTTTGAAATAGAAGATCGATATGAAGCGATTCGATATGCATTATATACTGCGCAAAAAGGAGACACTGTGCTCATTGCAGGAAGAGGACACGAGAAAACTCAAACGATTGGGAAACAGGTTATTGAGTTTGATGATCGAGTTATTGCGCGGGAGATATTGGAGATGTTGAAGTGAGGTCTTGTTTAAATCTACAAATTTCAATCTTCAAACTTCAAACATGGAGTCCCATTTACAAACTCCGGTTTACAAAAAATAACGCCCCCTAAACCCCTCTTACATTAAGAGAGGGAATAACAAGAATTCCTTATTTGTAGTTTGAAGTTTGCAGTTTGAACACTGAAGCGATAGCGACTTTGCAGTTTGTAGTTTGAAAATTGAAGAATGGAGCGTTAGCGATTGTTCTTAAAAAATACTTTCTAAAGCCCGGGCACTCCTCTACAATGCGAACGGATTTTAATTTTTTTTATAATGATTTCTGTACTAAAAACAACAACTTCTAATGCGCTTGATCACCTAAAACAGGTGTATTCAGGGCTTCAGGCGGGTCGAGCAAGTGCCTCCATTATTGATGATATTCAGGTTGAGAGTTATGGAGCAATGATGCCGATTAAGAACGTAGCCACGGTTACATGTCCAGATGCAACGACTTTGCGGGTGGAGCCATGGGATAAATCTATAGTGGGAGCTATTGAGAAAGCGATTCTTTTGGCAGATATTGGAATCTCTCCACAGAACATGGGAGAACATATCCTTTTGCCCGTGCCACCGATGACAGAAGATCGTCGTAAAAAACTCGTAAAGATTGTTCATGAAGAAGCAGAGAAAGCCAAAATCACGCTTCGAAATGTTCGTCAAGACTCAATGAAAAAAGCGAAATCAGATGAAGATTTGTCTGAAGATGCACAAAAGTCTTTGGAAAAAGAAATACAAGAAATTATTGATACAGCGAATAAAGAAGTGGAAGAGATTTCCAAGAAAAAAGAAGAAGATATTATGAAAGTTTGAGGGTTTCATAAAAAAATAATATTTTTATCTCATGATTTTCCAGTCCGATTTCTTCGTCACAAAGTCATTGTCATATGCACAATATAACAATGCATTTGTTTCTCGACTTCGAATCGGAATTCTCATGTCCTCAATACATTATTTCTTTGCTCAACCCTAATGCGTCGCACTTCTCGCGCTCGACGCCGAGCGTTAATGATCGATACGACCAATGGTCGTCGACAGAGTTCGGTGCGTCGATTGCGTCGCAAGATGCCGTTACCTTCATGGTTTAGAAATATTCCGTTTAAGACATTTTCAACATGGGGTATTATTGCTTGCGCGGGGATGGCATTTTTCGTAGGAATAGCCGTATTGAGTCCGCTGTTCAAGGTCAACACATTTACGGTTGAACGGAGCAGTCCGTTTGTGGATTCAGTTTTAGTAGAGGAAAAATTACAAACGTTTCACGGAACGAATCTCATTTTCCTGCGTCATTCGGATATTATTGCAGCTCTCACAGAAACAATGCCAGAGCTTCGTGATATTGAAATTACGGAAGATTGGCCTCGTTCATTAATCATTCAGGTTGGGGCGGCAAAACCAATGTATAATATTTTTAACACAGAAACGGCGAATTTTTCTGTTATTTCTGAAAACGGAATTGTTTTGCAAACGCAATCCATTGAAGGGTTGCCTGTTATAAAAATTCATCAACGACAAGAACCAATGATTCTTCGGGAACGTGTTCTTACAGCAGAGCAATTACAACAAATAGATGAAGCAGAAGGGTTTTTGGATACGGATTTACGGCTCCCCATTAATTCAGTAGAAATTCTATTAGAGGCTAACGAATTACATATTGTTTCTCGGGACGGGATGGTGATTTGGATTGATTTATCTTATCCCATAGAGGAACAACTCCAGAAACTTCAAGCAGCAGAAAAGAAAATCAAGCTTTATACCGATAGGTTTGATCATATCGATTTGCGGCTTCCCGATCAGATTTTTTGGGAAGCGATATAGTCGCGAATGCTGACGCATTCGCTCCAAACTACAATCTACAAACTTCAAATTTTAAATTTGGATTTTTTGTTCCCTCTCTTAATGTAAGAGGGGGTTAGGGGGCGTTATAAGAGAGAAAAGATTTTAAATTTTTCAAAATGATAAACCTAGCGTACACTTCTCGAGAAAATTTACTCAAATAAAAAACATGAAAATCCGTGCTACCACTAAATTCATTGCAGCAGATGCCGTCGCTATACTCGTTCCAGAGAAAAAGTTTTCTCCGGCTCTAAAAAAATTATTGAGTGGGGTACTTCCCACGGAAATAGTTACAGAAATTTCTCTTCGAATGAAAGAGGGAGATTTTACGGGGAAAAAGAATGAGGTGTTGCAGATTTTTCCAACAAAAAAAGGAATAAAAAAATGTATTCTTGTGGGTGTTGGGGATGAAAAAAATACAGACGAAACTCGTCGAGGAGCAGGAATTGCTATTCGAGCCCTTAAAAAACTAAAAGTAAAAAAAGTTTCATTTGCGCTTATTGATACCCTTGATTACAAAGCGGTTACTTCAGGTGTGGCAGCAGGAGCATATGAATTCAAATTAGGAGACATCAAGGAGAGAATTACGATTGAATCACTTACGATTTGCTCTCGTACAAAAATTTCTTCGGCTGATGTGAAATACGAAACAGCTCTCGCAGAAGCAGTAGTTTTTACGCGAGATTTAGTAAATCTTCCGGCGGGACACATGACTCCTGCGGATCTAGAAAAATCTGCACGAAAAGTAGCAAAAGGGAAAAATATATCGATAACTGTTTTGGATAAAAAGAAATTAGAGAAATTAAAAATGGGAGGGATTCTTGGTGTAGCTCAGGGATCAGATATTCCTGCACGAATGATTCTCTTGGAATACAAAGGATCAAAAGACAAACCTACCGCATTGGTAGGAAAAGGAGTGTGTTTTGATTCAGGAGGATATAATTTGAAACCAACAAAACACATCGAAGCAATGCATAGTGATATGGCAGGAGCGGCAACGGTTTTGGGAATATTTCAGTGGCTCGCCGATCAGCAGCCCAAAGCGCATGTAATAGGAGTGATTGGAGCGGTAGAGAATATGATTTCTGGGGGAGCATTTCGTCCAGGAGATGTTATTACGATGGGAAACGGACAAACCTGTGAAGTAACCAATACAGATGCTGAGGGACGATTGGTTTTAGCCGATTGTTTGCATCATGTGGTGACCAAGCACAAACCAGCGAAAATAATTGATTTTGCCACCCTTACAGGGGCGTGTATTGCGGCGATGGGATATGAGATAACAGCACTGATGACGAATAATTCAGAATTATTAAAAACAGTTTCTCATGCAGCAAAATCACGAGACGAGCTTGTATGGGAATTACCAATTATTCCACTTTTTCGTGAAAAAATAAAAGCAGAAATTGCGGACCTGCAGTGTTGGACTGCTGGCGTGAGTGCAGGATCATCTATGGGAGGAGCTTTTCTTGAAAACTTTGTACAGAATACTCCGTGGATTCATTGTGACATGGCCGGGACAGCTTATCATGAAACAAGTGGTGACGAGCTGGCTCCACGTGGAGCAACAGGAGTCATGGTACAAACTATGTGTGAGTGGTTACGGAAATAGAATTTTGAATTTGGATTAAAAAAAGCGTTGTCATCGGACAACGCTTTTTTATAGTTTCTATATATTTCTTAGTGTGTGTTCTTCGTAAGGAATCCCGGAGGTGGATCCAGTGTGATTTTTCCATCTACGCGAAGAACAAAGGCGGCATCATTGGGATCACAAACTCCAGCAGAAATTTCTGCACAACCAGTATCAACGTCAGGATCATATGTTCGCACGTTATGAAGGTCATACCTTTGTGCTATTGCTCCTGGGATATCAATTCCCCAAGGAGTAAATAAGCCATTAGTGGCGGTGTCTGTGCGACGAGATCCTCCAATGGTATTTTTTGCAAATAGCGTACCCACGAGAAGCAGTTGATTTGATCGAGATCCACCTGCATTGGTATTGGCATTTGCCAAAGAGACACTATTTCCACTAAAGAATCCTCCATCAGCAAAGAGTGTTCCATTTAATTCTTTTACAGCTGATCCTACAAATATATTCCCGAGAAGGGGTTCTGGTCCCGCTTCGTCTCGCAAGAGAATAAGTCCAAAAGAATCAGCAGCAGTAGCATAGGTAAGATCCCCAGGAATAAGGACATTTCCATTTAACACAATAAGCGTATTTTTCCCCGTAGGAAGAGTGTCTGCGGTTAAAGTAAGAGTCGTATCCGGCGCACCAATTTGGTCGGATAAATCAACGACAACAACATCTTGTGTGCTGAAATCATTCCAGTCAAAAGCTAATGCAGTAGTCTTTATATCTGTAGCATTTCGAACAAGTCGATATCCATTTTTTATAATTTCTTCACGGATATCCATTGAGTGAAGACTTGAGATAGCGGTTATTTGGTTATCATCTCCTCCTACTAAATACATTTGATCCGTATTTCCAGAGACTATTCCTTCAACACTCATGCCAATATTTTTTGTGCCTACTCCATTCACATTCCATCCAACAATAGTAGGGTATGGAGCCGTAAGATTAGCATCAATGAGCTTCTCTTCAATAAGTGCTCCAATGGCACCAGCTGGATATTTTATTGTTTGGCCCTCAAGAACGTAGCTTGCAGTAGTAATAAGGGAAATAGTTTCTGCAGTAGTAGAAGAATTAGGACCAGGCCATATCTGTTTTGTTATAAGTTTCTCTTCGCCTTCCGTAACCTCCCCAAGTGAGAAAGTGAAAGTAGTATCTAAATTTTCCGCTGGAAGAGAAGGTAAAACAGCTGGTGGTAACAGCTCATCATAAAACTCATGCTCAGAAATGCTTTCAAAAGTACTCTCGAGACTAGTGAGACCAGTAATCTTCGTGGAATCGTCTACGTTTTTGAGCACATTATTCATTTTAACATTTGAAAATAAAGTAATGTTTGAGTCAGTAAATCCAGGAAGGATTTCAAGAGGAACATTAAATCGAAGACTAGCATCGACTGTTAAATCCGGAATACTGGATAATGAGACAGATCCGTCAGTATTTATTTCTTTGACATCCCTAAGCTTAAAATCAATATCTCGTGACACGACAGTAGAAAGAAAATATGGTCCTGTTCCTATGTTTATTGGCACTTGTTTAATGCTTGGAGCTAATGCAGTGAGACTTAGCTCGGGTGGATTCGCGAAGTACCAATGGAAAGCAGTAGCAAAGGAGGAAGAGAGAAGAGTAGTTCCGTTAACACGCAATCCTGAACGAAATTTAGTGCTTATGTTTGCGTCGTCAGACGCTTCATCATCAGGAGTATATATCTTTACATCGAGCATATCTTGCAGGACATTATTTCCAAATTTATCAACTAAAGCAAGTGTTATATCACAATTATCTTCATTGTTAGCAGTTGCAACGCCACACTCAACAGCAAAAGAAGAAGTATCCACATCAGGAGTAGCAGACGTGATATTAAATACTTGAGACGAAGGAAGAGTAAAAGTGTTTCCTGCATTATCTTTAATCTCAATGTCAAGAACATACACTCCCTCACCCTCATTCCCATCCGCATTTTCTATCGATTGAAAACATCGGTTTCCAGAGACATTCCAGTTTCCAAAATTATCGATAAGGTGTTTTGCAGCAGTAAAACCTAATTGGGTTAATGAAAAACTGTGTCCAGCAGAAATATTTACCCCTAAACAAATTGCTCCGGATGGACCATCGATGGTTATCGTGGAAGTATCATAATCAATCCCCGATGAAGGGAAGGTAGTAGTTGCGGACGCCATTAGAGGCAGAAAGAGAATGAAACCGAGAAGAATCTTTTTCATGTGTTTTTATTCACTCAGTATTTTCACAGAAAAAAGGAAGATATGCAATTTTTCTTGAAAAATTTGGCATTCTCTCCAAAAATTCGTACTCTCGCCTTGTGAAAAAACATGAAATTCTTTCGTTTCCAGAATTTGCAGATGAGCGAGGAACGCTCGTTCCGTTTGAATTCGATACCCTGCCTTTCCTGCCACAGCGAGTATATCTGGTAACTGCTACAGAAGGATCTACTCGAGGAGGACATGCACATGTCGTGGAAGAAGAGATTTTCTTGGTTACGAGTGGATCGGTTACATTGTTGGTCAATGATGGTTCAGGAGACCAGGAAATCATGCTTGATTCACAAACAAAAGGTGTTTTGGTGCGGACAGGATGCTGGCATGAGCTGCGGAATTTTTCTTCAGATGCTGTTGTTTTGGCTCTTTCATCCACAAAATATCTTCCAGGAGAAGGAAATTATATGACAGACAAAGAAAAATTTTTAAGCGCTAGCGCTTAAAAACTTAAATCTTCAATTTGCAATCTACAAACTTCAAATTTAAAACAGTTTTTTCGCTACACGGTACAGTGCGTACCAGAATTTGTTAAACACAACTTCTCTTCCCGGAGCGAATGTTTTTCGCATGCCTCCGAATTTCCACTTGAATTCCGAAATTCCTGCATAGGTGTGCTTGGGGTCGTTTTCAGGGGCAATTCCAAGGAAATCGTACGTCGTACATCCTCTTTCTCTTGCCTCTTGAATCATTGTCCACTGCAATACATATGGAGCCATTAAGTTTCTATAATTTGAGTCAGAGGTTGAAGCACCGAAATAATAAATAGCACTGTCTCCTGTGAACGTTGAAATTGCGGCCGCGATACGTGTCCCATCTTCTGCCACGGCAAAGAACAGGTCTGCATATGGTGCGACAAGTTTCAAAAAATTCCGATAATATTCTTTTTCATGTCCAGAAAAAGCATCTCGATTTGTAGTTTCACTATTAAGACCCCAGAAATCAGTGAGATCTTTTTCGCTTACTTTTGATCCTTCAATTTTTACACACGTTACTCCCTTCTTTTGTGCCAAATTAATGTTATAACGACCTTTGCGTTTCATTTCCGTGAGAAGTTGATCGTTCGGTTGCGTGAGGTCAAGAACGAGAGTGTCGGTTGGTTGATAATTTTGCGCCGTAGGGATACCGATTTCGAGACCGGTCTTGTTTTCCACATATGGATCAAATCTCCAGAAAAGGCCTCCTTCTTTTTTTAGCTGTTTTACGACGTGCTTAAGGAGAGCTAGCCCGTTTTTTTCATCGTTGAATACTGGTCCGCGTGCGGAGTACCACCATTTTTTCCCCATAAACCCGGTATCCATTCCAACGACAAATGTTGTTGCCACAATGTCGCCTTTTTCATTTCGCATTCCCCAGCCCTTCACCGGACTTCGACCAGGAATAGTTTCTTGAAAGGATTTCCAGACAGACACTTGATGCACAGATCCACGTTCAGATTTTAATACAAAATCATCCCACTGTTTGGCGACTGAATCCGAATAGCTGAAAAACTGCACGTTATTTTGGAGTGTAATTTACGCGAATCGAGGTAGATGATTTTTCGTCTCCTGGTCCGATAGCAACAACAGTATAAGTGTTTTCGCCTATGACCATGTTTTCGTAATTTGCATTAGCAGTATATTTCCATGTCGTATCTCCGGGTTGGAATTTTTTTAAGCGAAATCCATTTACTTCTACGGCGATAGTTCGTGGATCAACAATTCCCGTAATACTAAGGATGGGTTCGTTGGTAGGAAAAGCATGTGTTTTATCAACCAGAGAAGGAAATCGAATTACTGGAACAGGGAAATCGGAAGTTGATTCTGCCACAACGACAGGATCATTTGTAGCATTATACGTAATCTCTACTGTTGATGGAGTTGATTCTTGACCATCTCGTGAAATAGAAATTACGGAGAAAGTGTTTTTTCCCGGAACAAGGGTTCCAAATTTCTTACTCGCGAAATAGGACCATTTTCGATCACCTGGCTGAAATTTCGTAAGAATGTATCCATTTACACTAATGCGATAAGCATCTAGAGGAGCAACTCCTTCAAGTTTTAACATATCTTCTGCGGCAGGGATTATAGATCCTGCCAGGGGAGACTCAATAGTGGGAGAATTAAGTCCGTTTTTACTGGGATCCTGTTCTACAGGAGAGGCGGAACGCTCAATACGATGACGAATTGTAGCGGCTTCCTGGGGACTAAACAGTTCTAGGTTTTTTAAATTCCATTCAGATTCTTCAAAAGCAGGATCAATATGTTCAATTGCTTTTGCGGCATCATCGGTAAAGAACAATTCTTTTGCGGCATCATCGATCAAAATTTGTTGTCCAATAGTTACTTCCAGGGGATCACTTCTTTCTCCACTGGAGTTTTTTGCCCGAAGAGTTGTTTTCCCACGCGAAACACGAAGAATGTCATCTGTTTCAACCGAAAGATTGAGAATAGCTCCTTTTACACTGACTTCACTTGATGGGGTATTAATGAGAAAGTGAGATTTCTTATTTGAAAACTCATTTTCAGCAATAGTTCCCCAAAGTTCACCGGTTTCTACATCGAGAGTGATTTCTTTCACTCCTGATGAATTTTGTGATAATTCAGAAAAGGTAATATTTGTGTTAGGAGCCAAAACAACAACGCTTCCTCCATCGATAATTTCAATTGAGGCTTCACAATTTCCTGTACAACGAACACTATCTCCTTCCAAAAATGTTTGTCCTGAACTTCCGCGTGTCCATAAGTCATCTCCATCGAGAGAAAACTCCAAGACTCCTTGGCGAACCTCAATTGTTGCTTCGGCAGAAATTTCTTCTCCACTAGAAAAGAACGAACGTCCTACTATAAAGAGGGCCACGATCCCTATTAGAAAAAGTATTTTTCGGGAGGAACCCCCTCGAGGAGCCGATCTATGTCCCCGGTGAGAATGAGATGAATTAAATTTTTTACGAGATCGACGAGTATTATACATCGCCCTGTATTCTCCTGAAATGTGATTTAATCGCAAATTTTGTTTGTTTTTTTTTATCTAGTGCTACAATTTTTAGTGAAAAATAAAATAAATACCATGAAATTTCGAATACTTTCTTTGGCGGCACTTATGTTATTCGCTTCTTTTTCAACTGTTTCGGCACTTCGCATACAGAGTCAACCGATAACACAGTTAAAAGTTTCTCAGACGAGCTATTCAAAAATTTTCCCTTTTGATATACGTGGAAAAATCTGGGGGACAGCTCCAAAAGGGGAAGTAACAAGAATACTGTATAGCATTGAGGATGCATCAGAAACAAAGACATGGGAGTTTTCCGAACCATTCAAAAAAACATTTGAAGGTACAGAAGAACTTGATTTAGATTTCAAATTCGATTTCAAAGACGTATTAGTAGATGGGAATTGCACACTGCTTATAGAGCTACAGAAATCAACAATGAATGGAGCTTTTGCTCAGACAGTAGCAAATGGATCTATGTCATTGAAATTTCCACCGAGGGCCGTAGAAAAAAAAGCTCTGTCCAAAATAGAAATGTTTAATGCGTTTTTTGATAAAACATCAGCTGTGACACAAATACGTTTTAAAAACATGCAAAAAGAGGGGAAATTCACAGTAAAAGCACAATTATTGGGTGCCACAGGAGAAGTAATTCAAAAGAAAACATCTGCCGTTCTGCCACTTGCGCGGGGAGAAGAAAAAGAAATAAGTGTTTTGTTAGATGCTCCAGCAGAACCAGGACGATACACAGTAGAAGTTCAGGTGTTCAAGGGGAAAGTTCCAGTAACGGGAATCAAAGAAATGGTTCTTATAAAAAAAGGAGATTTTGCAATAATTTCCGAGCTTGAAATAACTCCAAATCAATATTTTTATGTTGATGATGTGGCAACAATTCGTTTTGCAGGAAGAAATTCTTCATGGGGAGAACCATTGATTGTAAAGTTGGTGGTAAAAAACTCGGATAAAAAAGAAGTTTTTACAAAAGCATTCCCGGTACAAACGGATGAAATAGGTCGTTTCTCTGGGGAAACTAAGTTTACTATTGCTTCAGAAACAGCCCAGTTACATGTTGTTACGAAATTAAGAAAAGGAGTAAAGACATTAGGAGTGTATGAGTATTCGACTCGTCCATTAAAAAAACTACACGCAACAGAAGGACAATCAGAGCTTTCATTTGCAATGGAGAAGGCATCACAAGAATTTGAATTCTCTGGTCTTCGTGTAAAAATGGGAGTTATTATAGGAATAGGGATTTTGATTCTCCTGATTGTTGGATTTATTTTCTTTATACGTCACATGCGTCATTTGAAGTTATTTATTCTTTTGTTGGCATTTTTTGTTGCAGGAGTAGATGCAGCTACGAATTCAGAGTATCCGTCTTCACCTGGCTTTGTTATAAATCCGAGTGCCACTGACAATTTCAAAACATTGAAATTCAAAGGAAATATAGATCTTTTTACGAGTAATGCTTTTGTTCTTGACACTGATATTACAGTAGTTGTGCATTTCAAAGATATTGCTTCTTCAGGAGATACTCTTTATCAAACAGATTCAATAATTTTTAAGACGTTAGTGGAGCCCAATGAATATGAATTTTTTGCCGACGCTCCAGCAGCTATGCTAGACGGAGAATACCCATTAGAATTAGTCTTTACTGGAGACGGTGTGGTTGAAGGTGTTGCTCCGCTAGAGGTAGATTTACAACTTACGATTTTTGCAGATAGTACGTCGCCTGTGTCAGTCCCATCAGGTATGTTTCAGTATTTTGATTCTGGTTCTGCTGTGCTGGAATCAGGCGATTTTACCAATCAGCCGGTTCAGTTAGGAGTGGTGTGTGATGACGAAACAGGATGTAGACCAGAAGGTGCCGAGATATTTAAGGTACAAGGAAATTTTTGTCCAATAGCAGACCCAGTAGACGCATTTTGTGAAACAGGAAAAACGGATGATTTTATCCTCTGTGACAAAGTAGGAAACTGTACTGTTCCCGCTCAGGTTGATATACATCATTATGATCCTGTTGCGCCCGAAATAACTTCTTTGGACCTTAAAGACACAGCAGGGTCCGTATCCGCAACAACGCTTTTAAAAGCATTAGATTCATATGTTTTTTCACTCTTTGGTTTAGCTGATCCAGATACAACGACAGATGCGGTGACAATTGATAATTCAGCGTGTGGAGACCCGTTGACTAGTCCTTTTGTCGATGATGGAACGAATTGTGTAGAAAAGGAAGTTTCATGCACAATAATTGATATAGTAACAGGCGAATACTTAAGAGGTTCAAGGGCCCATGATGAAGACAATGCGGCATGTGACTCTTGTCCGTTCGGAACAATTCCGACCCCAGAGGGGATATGTGTGATTGTTCCTCTATCAGTGTGTCCGTTGGGATATTACGACAAGTTCCCATTTTGTTTCACGTGGACATTAAAGCCTTGTAGTCAGACACAACTTCCACTCTGTTTCGATATAATAGCGCAATAGTACTCTTCTGTTGACAAAAAGTAGAAAAGGCTGATACACTTCCGCTCGGTATGATTTAATCCACAATTACCATGAAGAAATTATTAAGCGTTGCCATGTGTTTGGCGTTAGGACTTGCAGTAACAGGATGTGAAACACCTGAAGAAGCAGTTGATACAGATATGGAAACTCCAGCAGTTGAAGTAAATGTTGATGACGGAGGTGCAGCAGTAGAGATTACTCTTCCGCCAGAAGCGGTAGAAATAATTGAAGCAGCTTTGGAAGAAGAGGCTATGCCTACAGAAGAGGTAATAGTTGAAGAAGATGTTATGGGAGAGATAATGGCGGAATAATAATTATTTGAAATTTAAAAAAACTCCTCATAACGATGAGGAGTTTTTTAATATACTAATTTTTTGAATTATTCTTTTTCGGGTTTCATGAGAGGAAAAAGAACTACATCGCGCAAATTAGGCTGTTCGGTAATTAAGGCTACAAATCTATCAATTCCCATTCCAAATCCCGTCATTGGAGGGAATCCATACTCCATAGCAGCAAGGAAATCTTCATCAACTTCCATCGCGTTCTCATCTCCAGATTTTTTTGCTGCAGACTGTTCTTCAAGAAGTTTTCGTTGAAGGCGTGGGTCAATGAGTTCTCCATATGAATTTACAATCTCCCATCCTGCTACGAGCAGCTGATATACATCAGAAGTTCCATCTTCATTTGGACGAGCAAGGGGCTTTAAATCTGTTGGCCAATCAATGACAAATGTCGGCTGTAGTAAATGTGGTCGAGCTTTCTTCTTGTATACATGATCGAGTAAGTTTCCTCGTCCCATTTTGTTTGCCTCATCACTAGGGAGTTCACAATTCTTTACGGCGTATGTACGCAGCTCTTTGATTGTTATTTCCCCCATGTCTATTTTGGCGTATTTCTTTAATAAATCTCCAAATTTCATACGTGGCCATTCTCCACTCCAATCAATTTCTACAGCCTTTTCATTTTTATCCAATACTGTGCATTTCGAGTCTTTTAATACCTTTGGCACAATTGACTGAATCATTTCCTGAGTCCAGTTCATGTTATCATTTATATCTGCATATGCGGCATACCATTCAAGCATGGTGAATTCTTGTAAGTGACTGGGGTCAATTCCTTCATTTCGGAAACATTTTCCAATCTCGAAAACTCGTTCAAATCGTCCCGCCAGAAGCATTTTTTGCTCTAATTCAATAGCGATTCTCAGTACGAACTCATGATCAAGTGCGTTGTGATGTGTTTCAAACACCTTTGCCATAGCTCCTCCGGCTTGTGCCTGGAGTGTTCGAGTTTCGACCTCCGTAAATTGTTTTGCATACAAAAATTCACGAATCAATCGTATGATTTCAGATCGGATTTGAAATCGATGAAACGTTTCATCATTTGTTAATAAATCAAGATATCGTTGTCGATAACAGGCTTCTTTATCAGCAAGGCCGTGGAATTTTTCTGGAAGTGGACGAAGAGATTTCGTAAGAGGCGTCACGGTTGTTACCAACAGAGTTGGTTCTCCATGTTTTGTGAGGAAGAATTCTCCTTCAAATCCACAGAAATCTCCTAAATCAAGAAGTTTTTCGAACTTTTTAAAATTTTCTCCGAGTAAATTCTTCATTAAACAGACCTGAAAATCTCCTGATACATCACGAATTTTCAAAAAAGAGAGTTTCCCCATGGATCGAAAATTCATAATACGGCCACATAATTGAGCCTGAGAAATTGGTTTTTCTACAATATCATTTGCTTCTCGAAGAGTTGTTTTTTCACAAAATATTCGTGCCTCAGCGGCAGTATGAGTGCGATCAAACCTCTGTGCATATGGAGTAAACCCAGCTGCCTCAAGACCAGAAATCTTTGCTCGACGTTCGGTGATTAAATGATTTTCTTCGCTCATGTTTATTTGAATACAAAAAAGTCGCTCAGAGTGTAGCACCAGGCTTGTTTTTCTCCAAATCTTGTGATATAATTATTCGATGCGTTTCAAAGTACCACAGGACGTGCAGCGAGAAGACCAGATTCTCTGGTTCCTAACTCTGCGACAAGTAATACTTCTAATCCTTGGATTTGGTATCTCATATGTCTTGTTTAATTCGCTTTCAAAGCAGTATGATCTCAATCAGTTAGAAGTGATCTTATGCTGGGTTCCGGCTGGGATTGCAGTAACTATTGCGTTTCTGAAGATTCATGGAATTTCTCTTTTTAAATTTGTTCTTTTACAATTGGAACAATTTATATTTCGTCAGCCACGACGTCGTTGGGTGAAACATGCGGGAGAACCATTTGTTTCTATGACAACGCCCTTTTCTATGAAAACAATAAAAAAACAACCAGAAATAGAAGCGCACCAAGAAGAATTTACTACAAAAAAAGTTCATTCATTGGCAAAACTTCTTGATAGTGAAGGTGTTCCTGAAACCCAATCATAAATATGAAAAAGCAAAAATCATCTGTCCGACAGGGATCTCAAAATCAATTGATTTCCACGCAACGGTATCTCCAATTCGCGGAGGTACACGATGAGACGCTTATTCTTAAAAATGGAGGACTACGTGCTATTTTAGAGATTCAGTCAGTGAACTTTAATCTTAAGTCATCGGCAGAACAAGAAGCGCTGATTTCTTCATACCAGGGGTTTCTGAATGCACTTAATTTTCCGGTACAAATTCAGATTCGTTCACGAAAACTAGACATTGATGCCTATATTGCGGATCTTCGCCAAAGACAGACAAAAATAGAAAACGATTTGCTTCGTGAGCAGATGACCGGATATATCGATTTTGTACAAAAATTAGTAGAATACTCAGACATAATGGAGAAAAGATTTTTCGTAGTAGTCCCATTGGATCCTGCGAGGTCTCAGAAAAAATCAGTGTGGACAAGCTTTTTGGATTATATTCAGCCAGAAGATACGGTATCAAATATTATGACACGCAAACGCGAGTTTAAAAACTTGAAAAAAGATCTAGATATCCGCGTCAACACAGTAAAGACAGCACTTGAGAATTGTGGACTGGGGGTAAATCCTTTGAAAACAGAAGAAATGATTCAATTGTTTTACCAAGCATATAATCCTGACTTGGCTCGTACACAGAAGTTTTCAAATGCAGCGAATATGTCGATTGGAGAATCTCCAGCAGACAATTTGGTGGTTGATGAGAAGTAGGGGGTTTAGAGCCCAAAGAATATACGAATACTTTCCCACAAACGGGATAAAATATTGGATCCTGTTTGAGGTAAAGACACTTGTAGTGGCTCAGAATGAAGTTTTTGTGGAGTTGTTTCTACTTCTGGTTTTGATTGTAATACAGCTTCTCCCTTCTCATTCCCAATCCAGGTATTTCCTCCTTCTCGTAAAGTTCCTCCTGGAGCAAGGTGTGAAATTTTCGTTTGAGTTGAATAAAGTTTCGCGTGCATCATTACATTACAATCAGCAAATGAAAAGTCTTCAGTTGAGAAATTTCCAAGCTTATTTTCTTCTAAGATAGCTAAAAATTTTGGGTAATCTGTTTCAGAAAAAGCACACTTATTGGTAATGCCAATGAGTGAATCTTGGGTTTGGTTTAATTCAAGAACTTGTTTATCGATATCTGCTTGAGAAGTACCCTCTATCTTGGCTTCATTAATCATTTCTTCAGAAAAATATACCCGAGAATCTAAAACTTTTGCTGAGTAGAGATATTGGCCTGTCTCTTTTGTTTCAAGCGTAACAAGGCTTGTCGTCTCATTAATAATTCCAAAAATATCAAGTGTATTTGTCATCGTCATTCGTACATCTTGCTTCTCAGTCGCTTTTTCTATAAAACAGTCAAATTTCTCATATCCCCCTTTTTCACACTCAAATACAGAGGCGGCAAAGGTGTTTCCAAAGATTAAAACACTTCCAAGAATGATACATGTCTTTAAAAATTTCATTATATAAAAAAGAAGATTTATCTACTATAATAATCTTAACTTAAGAAAGATTAAAAAGTAAGTTTTTCCAAACCCCTTTGTCATGTGAATTTGTTCCTGAACCATAATGGTTTGAATCAAACCCTGCTAACGCAGGATTAAAAACAAAAATACCCCACAAGGGGGTATTTTATTTTTTATCTGGTGGGCCGAGATGGATTCGAACCATCGTAGACTAAGTCGGCAGATTTACAGTCTGCTGCGATTGACCACTCCGCCATCGACCCGTAGAGATAAAGAACAGTTTTTTGCCGACTTATCGGCAGACTTATCCCGCAATGCAGGACTGTGATTGACGCTTTGATTTTAATTGTCAATCTGTAATGCGTATTTTAAGTTTCCTTAAAAGAGCGAGAAGAGTGTATGTCTCTCTTTTAAAAAGTCAATTTTTCTCGAGAGCGAATAATGCTATTCCTGCTGCGACAGAAACATTAAGAGAAGTTTTTTTTCCGTGCATTGGTATTTCGAGATGTTGGTCACATATACTTAAAATCTCTTCTGAAACACCATCTACTTCATTTCCAAGAATAAGTACTATATTTTCTTCTTCACATTTTGTAGTAAAAATATTTTCTGAGTGATTAGATTGCTCGAGGGCAATGATTTGAAATCCTTCTTTTTTCATTTTTTTACATAGATTTTCTGCTGAATCTACGTGCTCCCACGGGAGAAATTCTTCTGCACCAAGCGATACTTTTTCAATTCTTCGGTCAGGGGGACATCCAGTGTAACCAGTGAGATATACTTTGTCCCAGCCTGCTCCGTCAGCTGTACGAAAAATCGCTCCAACATTATGGAGCGACCGTATGTTCTCTAGTATGACAATTCGCATTAATCCTCTTTCTTTTCTGTTTCAAGAGCTGCCGGTTTAGTTTCTAACTCAGCTGCTTTTGCGGCTTCGATTTCCTTTTTCTGTTTCGGAGTTAATTTTTCTTTTCGTACTCGTCCTTTTTCTACATTTGTCGTTTTCTTTTCAGCTTGCTGTGCGGCAATCTTTACCATTTTTTCAGCCTCAGTTTCATTCCCTGTTTCTTTGGCCCATTTTTTCAAGGTCTTAATTGCTTTTGCTGACAATTTCATACGTTCAATATTTCCCGTGAGAGGATTAAACATTCTTTTCATAAACAAGTTCGGACGGAAAGTGCGTCTTGTCGCTTTAAGCGAGAAGGGACGATTGTTTCCCGTAGCTGTTTTTTTGCCGGTAATTTGACACTGTCGAGACATAGCTAAAATTTCTAAAAATCCGCGCGGAGATTACCTATAATTTGACGTGCGTCAAGTTTTTTGCGCTTAGATTGTTGTGTCACTCAAAGGATCAATCTCTAGCTCAGGAAAAAGTTTCTGAGAAATAGGATTTCTCCATGATAATTTTTTCCAAGTTTTATCAGTTTGTAGTTCCCATGATTCTCCAGGTAACGGAGCTAATATAGAAGATTTTAATAAGTTGGGGAGTGTTTTGAGTTTATCTCGAAACGTAAGCATTTGTTCGTTTTCCCCATGTACACAGAAAACTTGTGTGGGGGTACCACAGGCACCAGCAAAATCTAATAATCCATTTTGATCGGCATGTCCGGAGAAGGCATTAAAAATAATAACTTCGGCTTTTACTTCATGAGGTTCTCCAAAAATATTTACAGGGGATTCACCTTCTACAAGCTTTCTTCCAAGCGTGTTTTGGGCCATAAATCCAACAATAAGAAGAGTATTTCTTGCATCAGAAATATTATTGGCTAAATGATGACGAATTCTACCAGCTTCACACATTCCGCTCGCAGAAATAACAATTGCGGGGCCCGGAAATTTATTTATAGCTTTTGAATCATCTACGGATCGAGTAAATTGTAATCCATTAACATCATCAAAAGGATTTTCTCCGCGATCAAACATTTCCACCAATTTTTTATCAAAACATTCGGGATGAAGTTGAAAAATTTCAGTTGCGTTTGTTGCAAGAGGAGAATCAACAAAAATTGGCATGGCAGGAATTCGTCCTTTATGCTGCATTTCTCGAATGACATAGAGAATTTCTTGCGTGCGTTCTACAGCAAAGGCAGGAATAAAAATTTTCCCATTTCGTTCAGCCGTTTCGACAATTTTGGCAGCAAATCGATCTTCTACATCTTTTATTTCTTCATGAAGGCGATCTCCATAAGTCGATTCAGTAATTAGTACATCAAGATTTTTTAGTTGTTCTCGATCTTTTAATATTGGTAAATTCTTTCGCCCCAAATCCCCAGTAAATCCGAAGGTAATTTTTTGGCTTGTATCATCATCCCAAATCTCCCATTCTTCGATAGCACTTCCAAGAATATGTCCAGCATCATGAAATTTTACTCGTACTCCATGGCAGACTTTGAATTTTTGTTTGTAATCAACAGATCGGAAAAGTGATAAAGTTTTTTCTGCATCAGCTACTGTATAGAGAGGCTCTGCGTCAGCTGTTTTCATTTTTTTCTGCATCCATTCTGCATCACGTTCTTGGATATATCCAGAATCACGAAGCATAATAGAACACAGGTCTCGAGTAGCATGAGTACAGTAAATAGGGCCGGTAAATCCATGTTTTACCAAGAGCGGCAATGCTCCAGAATGATCAATATGTGAGTGACTCAAAACAACAGCATCAATTTCAGCTGCTTCAAAAGGAAAATTCATATTTGCGGCAATCGCTTCTTTTCTCCGTCCTTGATATAGCCCGCAATCAAGAAGTATTTTTTTTCCGTTTATATGGAGAAGATGTTTGGACCCTGTTACTCCACGTGCCGCACCCGCAAATTCAAGTTTCATTGATGAAATTTTGACACGGTTTCCCACCACGTGCAAATACAATCCCTGATACATTTTGAGCACCGCCGGCCTTAAGAGTCATTGCTGCAGAATCGAGAGTTACACCAGAAGCCACAACATCATCGATAAGAAGTATTTTGGATGGCATTTTTTCTCCACGCCATTCAAATACATTTGTAAGATTCTTAAGGCGTTCATTTTTCTTTAATGTTGCTTGTTGTTTTGTTTGGCGAACGCGATGGAGATTATTCATTATCTCGAGAGACGGATTATTGCGTTGCATTGCTTGTGCAATTTTTTCCGCTTGATTGAAGCCTCTCCATAATTTTCGTTTCCAGTGGAGAGGAATGGGAACCAGAACAGCATTTTTCAATACTTCTTTTGATACATTTGCCTCAATTTGTTTCCCGATGATATCGGCTAATGCAGAGAATCCACGGAATTTGAAATATTCAATAAATTTTCTTACTACAGGATCGTAATAAGCCGTGGTGGCATAAACTTGATCTATATATTTGAAATGTGCTGTGTTTTTTGGAGCATTACAAAAATGATTATGCGTATCACATAACCAAGCTCCTTCACGTTTGCAAATAATACATCGCACGGGGAAAACTGCTTCATTGAGCCATTTCCACCAAGACATTAATCTCTTGGGAGTCGAAAGTGAGGCGTTGTAGAAGTTCCTCCTTCTGATGAACTAATTAACTGTGAGACAGAAGTACGTATTTTGTCGTATGAAAGATATGACATGAAATCCAGACCAAAAATACGTCCAACAATTGTTACAAAAGTGAAACTTAATATAGTTACAATCAGTCCAACAATTGAGTATCGGATAGTATTTACCGCTGTTTTAATTTTTTCATCATTTCCTCCAGAGAGAATAAAGTTAATTCCTCCAATAAAAATAAATACAGCAGAAAGTCCCGCGGCAGCAATAAAAGCATATACAACAAACATTTGAACAAGGTCCATTGTTGAATAAGAGCTCAGTGTCGCAATAGTGTCTCCTACTTGTCCGTGCAGAGCACTTGCATCAATTTCCATTCCATTAGGGATGGTTGTTGTAGTAACGGAAGTAGTAGTGTGCACAGTAGCTGGGACATCCAAATATTGTACGGCCGGGATAACACGATTATCTACAGGAAGTGCCATGTTTCAAAAAATTATTGAGGATCTTCTACCTTCAAAAAGTATCGCACACTTTCTCGTGCAGACAAAATTGAAATAAGGGTTCGTAGTGCGGATATTGTTTGTCCATCTTTCCCGATCAAGCGTCCCATGTCCTCGGTTGCTACAGTAACAGTAATAAGCGTCCCTCGGTCATCATCAGCAGCATTTACCTCTATCGCACCAGCGTTTGAACATATTTGTTGCAATATATAGCTAACAAACTCGACGGCCGTATTTTTTTCGGACATTTTGTGTATGTGAAAAGGGAAACGTAATTACTCTGCAGGTGTCTCCTCTGTAGCAGCTTCAACTTTCTCCTCAGAAACTTCTTTTTCTTCTGCGGGTGCAGCCTCTTCAGTAGCTACTTCTTCTTCAACAGGAGCTTTTGGCTCGGGTTTTGATGCTTCTTTCTTCGGTTTTGTTGGTCGTGTTATGATAAATTTCTCAGCTTCGTTGATACCATTTTTTACCAATAAACGGGCAGTAGATTGACTTACCTGCGCTCCGTTCGCAATATATTTTTTTATTGCAACTGCATCAACTTTACAAACTCCCTTTCCTCCATCAGCAAGCGGGTTATAATACCCCACTTCTGCAATATATTTTTTTTGTACTGCACGCGCTTTCTCAGCGGCTACAATTTTGAAGAACGCTTGTTTCTTGCGTCCATGGCGAGCAAATCGGATAATAAGCATGTGTGAATTCTATTCTAAAAATCGTCGCGAGTGTAGTTAGATACATTGCTATGTCAAATTTTTGTCAATTCTTTGTCGAATCTTTGACAGCTTTGCATTTCTAGTGCAGAATCGCCATCGTATTTTCTCCCCAAACAATGTGTGGAATTTTTGCAGTCTCTGGGTCAAACAATAACGCAGGAGCAGTTGTTATTGCAGGCCTAAAGAAGCTCGAGTATCGTGGATATGATTCATGGGGAGTTGTTGTGCGAGAAGGAGAAGATGTAGTTATTGAAAAACAAGTAGGAAAAATATCTGAAGCAAAACACGAGTTTAATCCCTCACAAGAGGCTTTTGGACACAGTCGATGGGCGACCCATGGTGGAGTTACGGTAAAAAATTCGCATCCACATAAGTATGGACGCGTTACTTTGGCACACAATGGTATTTTTGAAAATTTTGCTCCTCACAAAGAGCGCATTGGAGCAGCAACATTTGAATCTGATACAGACTCAGAGGTGATTGCAGCATTAGTGAATGAATATATTAAGAAAGGATTGGATCCTTTTGAAGCAGTACAAAAAACAGCTGGTAAAATTGAAGGACGGTTTGCCATTATTTTGTTTATTGACGGAGTAGAAGGGATTTTTGCGGCTCGCCGTGGATCACCATTGATTATTGGGCGATCAGATGACGCTACATATATTGCTAGCGATATTCCTGCTTTTCTCGAACACACTTCTACAGTAAATTATTTGGACGATGATGAAATTGTTTGGGTAAAAGGGACGAATGTTTTGTTCGCAGATCTTTTGACAGGGAAATCTATTGAAAAACGAAATATTGATGTTCCATGGAGTGCAGAGGAAGCAGAAAAAGGAGATTTTGCGCACTTCATGCTGAAAGAGATTTTTGAACAAAAAGAATCGATTTCTCGGGCAATAAATCAGTCAAGTAAATTAATGAAATCAGCTGCAGAAGTTTTATCTGACTGTAATGGAGCATACTTCATTGCGTGTGGAACAGCTCACAAGGTCGCCACAGCCGCTGAATATTTTTTTGCTGATATATCAGGAAGAAAAATTAATGTTGTCGCGGCATCAGAAATGCCGAGTTTTGAACGATTCGTAAATGAAAAAACGGCATTAATTGCGATTAGTCAGTCGGGAGAAACGGCAGACGTTTTGGAAATATTAGAACATGGAAAAAAGAAAGGAGCCAAGATTCTTTCTATTACAAACGTAGAAACCTCATCTGTGGCGCGTATTTCTGACGTAGTTTTGCCTCTTAATGCGGGGATAGAAAAAGCAGTTGCTTCCACAAAGGCCGCCACAGCACAGATGGCAATTTGTTTTCTTCTCGCTCATGCAGATGCTGAGTTACGGGGCCGCGGTATTTTTAATGCCGGGCGAGAGCTTTTGCGCGAAACATCAACAGCAATTAACGAACTTCTCAATCCTCGGTATGCAGAACATATTCGAACAGTGGCGGAGAAGATTGTAGATCGAGATAACATGTTTATCATCGGGCGTGGATCGCTCTATCCAATGGCACTCGAAGCAGCGATAAAAATTCAGGAAGTTTCATACATTCATGCGCAGGGATTTGCAGCAGGAGAATTGAAACACGGGCCGATTGCTTTGATTGAAACACGAGTACCGTGCTTGGTTCTTGGTGATGATCCTGAAACAATTTCTAATGCAATGGAATTAAAGGCACGAGGAGCTCGAATTATTGGGATTTCTTCAACGAGAGCAGATGTGTTTGACGAATGGATTCGTGTTCCGGATTGTGATGGTGCTCAGTCTATTGCAACACTTGTTCCGATTCAGATTTTGGCATACCAATTAGCGATTCTTCGTGATTTGGACCCAGATATGCCACGAAATTTAGCAAAAAGTGTGACAGTAAAGTAAGAGAGTTTTTACTTTGTGTTACACTGTAATCAATGAAAATACTCGGAGTTGATCCTGGTTTTGGGCGGTGTGGATTTGCTGTTTTGGATGCGAGCAATAAAGCGAAACCCGCACTCTTGTCTTTTGGTACCATAACTACTGAGCCGAATTCTCCATTTCCGGCTCGATTACATGAATTGGCGGAGGACTTTGAATCATTATTTAAGAAATGGGAGCCAGAGGTGGTTTCGATTGAGGACCTATTCTTTGGAACTAATACTACCACTGCCATGCGAGTGGCGGGAGCAAGGGGAGTAATTTTGCTTTTAGCGGAGAGAGCGGGGTGTCGCGTTGTAGAGCCCAAGCCCGTAGAATTGAAACTTTCTTTTACCGGGAATGGGAAAGCCGACAAGGCAGAAATGAAGAAAATGGCAAAGTTGCAATTTGGATTGGAGAAAAATCCCAAAATAGATGATGCTGCCGATGCGATTGCAGCAGCGATGTGGGCCCTTCACGCTTGATTTTCAGTGTGTTTTGAGGTATAATTCCCTAATGGTAGAAAATCCATTTGAACCAGCGGCAAATACTGATCCAACTCCAACTCCGGAGCCGGTGGTAGAGCCAGTTGTTGCGGTGGAAGAAAAACCGTCAATAATGACGGAGGAACCAGAGACGGAAACAGAAATTAAGGATGAAAAAAAGTTGGAGGAACCAGAAAATCAGTTTGAGGATCTTGATGAAGATTTGACGGACATAGAAGAATCAACGGATACTGTTTGGTTATTGCGTCGCGTAGGAGTCGGTATTATCAAAACTTTACTGATACTTGGAGGAATAGTATTAGTGGGATGGTTGATTTGGGGAGGATCAGATACATCGAATGATATTAAAACGCCATCGGTGAAACCAGTAATTGAAAAACCTGTTGAAAAAAAAGAAACTCCAGCGAAGAAAGTCCGGGTACCAGAAAAGAAAAAACAAGAAGACGTAGAAAATAAACAGACATCTTCTGTGGTAGCGATGAGTGCAGCAGGACGATCGTTATCTACATGGAATTATTGGATGGAAACACAGCGTATTAGCGGACAAAAAGGTACACCGGCAAAAGTATTAGGATGGAAACGGGAAGTAGAAATTCTCTTTGAAATACCATTCCCTTCACAAATTGATGGCTCAACTCCAGTTATTAGAGATATTCAGGTAGGGCGTTTGCTACAACGAATTGAATACTTACTTTCTCGTGCAGACAAACTTCAGGATCAATTGGCACAAGATATTATTGAGTTTTCTAATAAAGCTGATGTCTCAAGAGAAGCTTCATTAATAGCAGAACAAGAATTTCTTGATGCATTACAAAATTCAAACCCAGTAGGGATTTCTTTTATATTGGATCGAAAAATTGAGGCAGAAAAATTACTTCAGAAAAATGCGATAGATGCAGAAGTTCGTCGTATTTTCACAGAAAAAATTTCAGAATATACGTTGATTTTAGAAAACTTACAGACAGTTCTGGTAGCGAATAGAGCAGCAATTGTGCAAGACATACAAGTAGTAAATTTCCCGGCAGATCCATTTGTCCGAGTGATTTCTCCAGGAGACTGGATGGGAGGTCAATAAAGGAAAATAATTCCTATATTCTTTCTAACTTTCGAGCGCATCGTTTGAGGAATTCGATTTCGCATTAATTTTATTGGTATTGGTTTTATTGGAATCTGAGGTTTGAATACTCGAGGATCAAGAAGGGAATAATCGAGTTGGACAAGAAACTCATCAAAAAAGGTTTCATTTATAGAGTCATTTCCTCCAATTTTTTTTGCTATTTCATGAGAAGAGATTTCTTTTTCGAGTTCTTTAGCCAGCCATTTTTTTAATGGAGCGCTAAAAACACTTGTTCCTCCTCCACCAACATTAAAAGGATCGCGATTCAAGGAAACGGTGATACTTTTCTCGGCACCAGAATGATCTTCAACGGTAAGTGTTGCATTAAAGGATTCTTTCACATTGAAGTTAAAGTATATGAGGCCAGGATTGTTCCGCGAACTTTCTTCTTCGCAGGTTTTTAATCCCTTTTTTACATTACTCCATTCCCAGTTATCACTTTCATAATCCCCACAACTATTTCCATCAATTTCCCACTTCCATGACATCAAATCATGCATTCCATCCGGATCAGTGGTTCCGTTTTCTCCATCAAGTCCAGTCAGGTTTAATGATGTTTCGTATACTTTTTTCCCTCCTTGAACGATTATTTTTGGAATAGGTGAATTATTGTGAGGTATATTTTCTTGTTCTGGAGATCCATTGAAATGACGAAAAAAATCTTGAGCAGTATTGGCATCATTGCTTTGAATAGGTCTCGCGATGGATTCATTTGGCAATAGGTTTGGATTTTTAAAACATTTCCCGCTCCAGTCGTTGGGATGACCCTCAACTCGTGATTGTTCTATTTCAGATAACTCGTCTTTTGCCCAACAAACAAAGTCTTCATTTTGTTCCCAGCTCGTTCCAGTCCAGATATTTAATTCCAGTGTGCCGCTTGTTTTATTGAGTCCGTTTTTGGAGCTACTTTCCCATGTTTTAATGTGATTATTATGTGTTGAGGTAGTTTTATTGAGCCACCGAACAGGATCTTCAGAAATTTTTTCACTCAAAAATTGGAGCGTAATTCGGTCATTTATATCAACAATTTCTTTACTACTAGAAAATAATTCGGTCCCGTTATGTTTTATATTCCACGGAGGAAGTTCTTCATTATCAAGAACATCGGTTATGAGAATTTCTATAAAATCAATGCTATCCAATTTGTTTGGAGAAATTTCATCGAAACGCATTGTGAGTTGTTCTGGGAAAACAGGCGTGGAGCTATTTGTTTGGCCTCGAGTATGGGTTGGAGAATTTTCTTCGTTTCTCCGTGGCCAATATTTTAAAATATTCCAATTCCATATCTCTCCCCAATCAAACCCATTACTCGTTCCTTTTCTCGTATCCTCCCAGAGTGCAGTGGCAACAACTTCGTCATTTTCATTTACGATTTCAAGAGTTCCTCCACCATCAGGAAGTCCTATTGGACTGGGATTTCCTACGAATCGAAGCGGAAGAGATTCATCGTCTGGAAGCCAAACAAAAGCATTTTCATCAAACGTATATGCACTTCCATTGAGTTGTTCCTGTCCAACGAGACCGGTCTCGAGGAGGTTTACAGTCTGTCCGGAAAGAGATTGTCCCCCGTTAGCGAGAATGAGTGTAGAGAAAGAAACTTCGCTGGTTCCACGTTGCAGTTTCCAGCTTTGCAAGTCTATTGCATAAGAACTAAAAACCTCTATCTCGAGCCATTCGGGTTCTCCAATAGCTACGGGAGATATTTCGGTAATTTTTACGTCAGTAGGGGGCGATGAAACAAAGGAACTTCCTGGTAATGGAAGAGCGTTTTCATCTCGAGGCGTTCCCAAAATCCCGTCATTTGAATCTCCTTCAAAAGTTTGCCACAGATTTTCAATCCACATCATGGATCGTCTATCAGGAGAACTTTTTCCGGCGGACCACATTCCAGAAGGGGTTCGTTGTATTTCGTTATTTTCACTATCTTTCAAAATAAGTTCTTCGCCCGTATTTGCGAGTGATCCAGTATAGAGTTGGTCAGCGTTTATATTTGGTACGGAGCTATCATCAGTTCGTTCAAGGAGAAAAAATCCACCAGCTTCAATTGTTCCCGAAAGAAGAATATTTGGAGATCCGTCAGCAGAAACAAGGGTCCAATTTTCAATAGAAACGACTTCGGTATTGTCATTAAAAAGCTCAATCCACTCATCATTTGCAGATGCAGGCGTTCCAGACCATGCAATTTCATTTATTCTTACGGCAGCATGCGTTGTTGCCAGAAGGAAAAAGGAGAATCCTACGAAAAGATGTTTCATGGAAACAGGTTTTAAGAGAGTTCGGTAACGAAGCAATGATTTGCAGAAAAATAGTTCACGAAATATTCATTTTCAGTAAGAAATTGTAGCATTTGTAGCTTAGGTTGCGATTTTCACAGACTCATGGCACACTCGGCGCGTGAAAAAGATACTTATGTCTGGTGGCGCATTGCTGATGGGATCAGCAGCGGCGAGTAAATTGCTCGGACTTTTGCGTGATCGTCTTTTGATTTCTTCTTTGCCAGCAGAACAGTTGGATCGTGTGTTTGCGGCGTTTCGTATTCCTGATTTTTTCTTTTTCCTCCTTATTGGAGGAACAGTAGCTACACTTCTTTTGCCACGGATGGCAGGACTGAAGGGCAAAGAGAGAACAAAATTTCTGAGTTCTTTTCTCTGGTTGGTAATGACGGTATTTGGAGTATTCTGTCTGATTGGAGCACTTTTCCCAGACTTTTTTATTCAAATTTTTGCGAGCGGATTTGATTCTTTGTCACGATCAGAAATGACACAATTGGTTCGATGGCTTTTTGGATCGGTCTGGCTTTTGGCCTGTAGCGCCGTATTTGGTGCAGCTCAACAGGAACAACAAAAATTCCTTTCGGTGGCATTGGCACCGGTTTTGTACACGGGAGCTATTTGTATTGGAATTTGGTTTGGAATTGAAAAATATGGACTACAGATAATTGGTATTGCAGCCGTATTTGGTGCATTGCTACATCTATTTTCAAATTTAATTTCGTATTTTTTTACCGAAGGAAGATTGGGATGGTGGTGGCGAAAACCTATTGATCGATGGAATAATTTTGCCTCAGATTGTTCTGCGCGAGTAGGAACGAATGCGGCATTTCAGATTAATTTATCAGCGGATGTGTGGATTGCTAGTTTTTTGGCTACAGGAGCCGTGAGCGCGTATCAGATTGGAACAAACTTAGGAATGGCGCTTTTGTCTATGGTAGGAATTCCTCTTGCCGCAGCCAGTTTCCCGAAGCTTACGGCCGCACGTGGCGATGTCCCTGTCCAAAAAAAGATACTTCGAGACTCTCTTGCTTGGGTATTTCTTGCCACGATTCCCGCAGCATTAGTGGGAGCGATTTGGGCAGAATTTTGGTTGGTATTTTTATTTGATGCGAGTGGGGAGTTATTGCGTCTGGGGACATGGATTTTTCAAATCGTAGTATTGTCTTTGCCGGCAGCATGCGCGATCCCTATTTTATCACGAATATTTCTTGCCAACGATGATGTGAAGACGCCTCTTCGCGTAACCATCATTTCGCTCTCTATTGCCACTGCTGTAGCGGCATTTTTGGCATTGATAGTTTTACCAAAAGATATTGCCGTATTAGGACTGGGTGTGGGGACATTTATTGCGAATGTTTTGAGCGCCCTTCTTTTTTGGCACGCAATACATAAACATATGAAAGAATGAAAGAACTCACATTTACCATTTCTCAAAAACACGAAGGAAAACGTCTCGATACGTTAGCGGCTGAATTGGTGCCAGCATTTTCTCGTTCGCGTTGGCAAAAAGCGGGAGTGTTTCTTCGTAATGAAAAAAAAGCTTCTTACAAAGCAAAAGCGGTTTCGGGTGATACGTGGAGTATATCTTGTGAACCAGTATGTGGATTGCCACCTCAATTAGAGGCATGGGATTTTCCTCTCAAAATATTAGCAGAGTCAAAATCATGGCTAGCCATTGAAAAACCAATTGATGTTTCTATACATCCATCAGCATCTGATCCAGATCAGCACACGATTATAAATGCAATTGTTCATCAATTTCCTGCCTGGAAAAAGGCATTTCCAGGTGAACCGCTGCGACCAGGAGTAGTACATCGTTTGGACAAACCAACATCGGGAGTTTTGCTTGTAGCTCGCACGGATGCAGCATTGCGATATTTTCAAGATCACTGGAAAGAAACAGAAAAATGGTATCGAGCAGTCGTAAATGGAAAACCACCACAATCTGGACGGGTTGAGGCAGCGATTGCGAGAGACTTCAAGAATCGTACTAAAATGGCAGTTTCTGCAGGAGAAAGCGCAAAGGATGCAGAAAGTTATTTTGAACGTGATGCGGTTTCTCCGTACGGAAGAGGTTCCTTGCTTCGGGTACGTATCCCAACAGGTCGCACACATCAGATTCGTGTACACCTTTCTGCTATTGGGTTCCCAATATTAGGAGACCTGAAATATGGAGGAGAAAAGGAAGAGCGACTCTTGCTTCACGCAGAAACCTTAACGTTTCCAGATCCAGATAAAAATGGTGAAATGCGTACGGTAAAGTGTCCTGTGCCAGATATTTTCTTCAAACAGTTTCCTGAATTCGTAATTAATTGACTTGTATGAAAATTATATTAAAATGCATAATATCTGCATATATTAATAATTATGACAATTGAGGGTGAACAGAAACGATCATTTCTTTTATCGGAAATAGATGTTTTCCAAAATTGGAATGTTTTTGAGGAGGGAATAAATACATCGGAAACAATAAAACAGATTATTGAGAAAACGGAATTACTTGATCTCTATAAATTTATGCAACAAGAATATTATAAGTTTTGTGTCATGAGCCCAAGAAAAGAAGAAATGGATGAAAAATTAATAGAAAATAATCTATTGGAAGGGAATGAAGAATTTATATATTTAAAAAGTTTTTTTGAGTCATGGAGTCGGTTAAAACAATATGTAGTAAAAGAGGAAATAGTAGTTGTTATTGATTCAGAAAAACCAATTCAAGATCAAAGTTTAATAATACAATTATTTCTAATATTAATGGAGAAGGTGGCAGCGTTTTATGTTCAAAAGCAGGAGCAAGAGAAGACGATTCCTGTTTGAATTTGAGAAACACATTTTTCTGGGTAGTATGCGAGTGAAGTTAAATTTTTTGTTTCAATGAGCATTAATAAATCCGTATTCGTGAAATCAAGTTTATCAGTCAAAGAATGTCCTTTGGCGAAATATGCAGAATATGCGTTTATTGGACGTTCGAATGTAGGGAAATCTTCTCTTATTAACACGCTGACAAACCAAAAGGAGTTAGCCAAAACTTCTTCAACGCCAGGGAAAACGCAAATGATCAACCATTTTCTGATTGATAATAGTTGGTACTTAGTGGACTTGCCGGGATATGGGTTTGCGAAGGCGGGGAAAAGCGATTTGCACCAGTTTAATGAAATGATTTTGCAGTATATTGAACGTCGAAAAAACCTCGACCATCTTTTTGTGCTCGTTGATATTCGGCATACACCACAGGCCAATGATCTTGAGTTTATGTCTTGGCTCGTGCGTCACGAGGTTGCTTTTTCTATGATTTTTACCAAGTCAGATAAATTGTCTAAGAGTAAAATTCAGCAGAGCGTACAAAAATATCAAAAAGAAGTATTGAATTACCTTTCTGAAATGCCGAATTATTTCATTACTTCAGCCCAACAGAAATTAGGGAAGGAGGTGTTGGTGGAGTTTATCGAAGGGATGAATAGAGGGTAGGGGGTGATGTTCTTTTTTGCCCGCAAAAAAAGAACCAAAAAAGCTCGTTGCGGTTGTTTGCTTGCAAACGAAATATCCTCGTTCATTAAACAGCCTTTGGCAGTTTAAGCATTCACTTTGAATAATCGTTTTTTGCCACGCTCACAAATGCAACTTTTAAATTTGAATTAAGTTTATTTTCAGGAGAAACTAAAGACATGAAACCATTTAAAATTCTTTCTTCAGAAATGTTTGTAGATGAGCCTTATTGTCGTATCGAAAAACAACGAATATCTTTACCAGATGGAACAGAAACGAATTGGTTTATTCGTCATTCGGGGCCAGCAGTAGTAATTATTCCGCAGTTAAAATCAGGAGAAGTGTATCTCCAAAAAACATACAAGCATGGATGCGGAAAAATAATTGTAGAGTTTCCAGCGGGATTAGTTGATGAGGGAGAAGATACGATTGAGTCTGCTATGCGAGAACTTAAGGAGGAGACCGGTCTCGTTGCAGAAGAGATGGTTCTCTTGGGGCAATGTGCGGCAGATGCGACAGGAAGTAATATGACGTATTATTTTTTTCTTGCGAAAAACTGTGAAAAAGTTTCCGAGCCGAAATTAGATGCGGCGGAACAGATTGAAGAGTTCATAGTTGCGAATTTGGCTATGGTTCAAGAAGAATTTTTGCATGGTGAATACGAGACAACAGCTTCGAGTTTATCGGCATTAGGGATGGTTTTAGGGAAATAAATTTGACTTAACATAGAATCCGAATACATTTCCCATGGTCGAAGACAGTAAGCAGTTCCTTGTGGACGTAAGGCTCGCTAGAGGCAAACACATTGAGGAGCGGCACGCCAAAGAATTAGGCGTTATGTAAGACCGCTTCACCCAATACGTTTTCTCAAGTCTTCGATCGAAGACTTTTTTTCTAATTAATAGCATGGCTACTTCAAAACAGAAGAAATCCGGACAGCTAGCAGCCCTTTTGGAGAAATTCCAAAACGCGCAGGGAGTTGCATTCGTTCGGTTTGACCAAGCGACAGTGGAAGAGGTCCAGATAGTTCGACGAGCACTTCGTGCCGAAGGTATGTCATATACCGTTATCAAAAAAACTTTGATGGCGTTGGCAGCCAAGGAGACGGGGCTTGGAGAATTTTCAGCAAACGATCTTACGGGTTCAGTTGCCGTTATTGTATCAGCTACTGATGCAGTGCAACCAGCTCAAGAGATCAAAAAATTGAAAGAAGAATACTTCGACAAAAAAGAGGAGTTTTCAAAATTTGATTTTGCTGGAGCATTGTTCGAGGGAAAATTCCTCGACGCAGCAGCTACTGCACAATTTGCAGACACATGTACTCGCGAGGAGTCATTCGCAAAAATCGTTGGTATGTTGCAATCTGGTCCACAGAAACTTCACTCAGTGTTCAACTCTGGGTTCTCAAAACTTTATAACGTTATGGAGAACGCAGAAAAATTCGCGCAATAATTTTATTTCCCTTTTATCATTTCAAAAATGACAGACGAAAAAACCGTAATCAAGCTTGCAAAAAACGAGCAAGCAGTAGTAGACGCAATTGAAAAATTGACAGTTGTGGAAGCTAACAACGTGGCTAAATACTTCGAAGAGGAGTACGGAATCACAGCAGCAGCACCAGTTGCAGTTGCAGCAGCAGGAGCACCAGCAGAAGATGCAGTGGAGGAGAAATCTTCATTCAACGTTGTATTGAAAGACGCCGGAGGACAGAAAATCGCTGTTATCAAAGTAGTACGCGAGATCACAGGTCTTGGACTTGGTGAAGCAAAAGCTTTGGCTGATAACGGAGGAACAATCAAAGAGAACGTTAAGAAAGACGAGGCAGAAGAGATGAAAGCAAAATTTGTTGAAGCTGGAGCTACTGTTGAGCTTGAGTAATTTCAACCGGAGGAGCACGAAAAAAGAAAATCCGCTTCGGCGGATTTTTTGTTATTTAAACAACGACTTTTGTTTCGAGCAGTTTTTTAAATACATCCTCTTTCTTTGTTCGTTCTTCATCATCTTGTTCTTTTATTATTGCTCGATAAGTTTTTTTTGTCTTTCTGTATACTTTGAAAAATTTAAGAAATTCTTTTTCATCCCAAAATGCCCATACAGGAAAGGCCCATGATCCGATCAATGGGACTCCATTCATAGCAGATTTAAGTACTTTGTGTTTTACCTTATCTTTTCTCCAAATAACATAAGGCATAATGACCATTCCAATTAATTTTGAAATATATAGAGCGAGGGTTTGTGATTTGAGTAAGTTTTCTAAAGGAATTTCGCCTCTAAAAACACCAAAGACAAGTTCTTTTATTTCTTCTGTTTCCATAAGACCACTTATTGCCAAAGCCCATGTTGCACCAGCACCCACAGTGGCATCAAGAAACATTATTTTAAATATTTTTTGTACAGATTCTTTATTGAGAGAGGTTTGAATTATTTCTATTTTTTCTTTATCCAATAGATTCCATTCTTCTGTTTTTGAAAGGATAGAGAGAAACTCTTCAGTATTTAATACCTTATCTTCAAGAGAGGTTTTTATCGTATGAGAAATGTCATTTATTCCTTCGACATAATCTAATTCTACTAAATTTGCATCCATCTCGACCATTTCCATTGAAGGCAAGATAAAATGTTTTAAAGAAAATGCAAGAATTTGTATTAATATTTTCAAAAAAGAAATCCTCTATTTTTTTGATTTTTATTACTTATTAATGCTAGGATTCATCATGATGAAAAGACTTTTTTTTCGCCTTTCGTTGCTGAGTGTATTATTCTTGGGGTCAGCATTTGCCGCGGGACCATGGGTGTCTCTTTCAGGCGGTGTTGCCGGGCAAGATGTCCCAGTGCGGATTTCCGGACTTTTAGAACAAGAAAATGTGGCACTTCTTCTCGTTCGTCCAGATGAATCAAAAATTTCCTTACATGCGGTTGCAGACGACTTAGGAGTTGCTTCGACGCATGTAAATGGCTTGCATGTGCGAATAGCAGGAGAATATGAATTACTTATTCGGAGAGAATTCAGTGACTATGTCGTGGCAGAAAACTTTTTGATTTCTCCGGCATCAGTTTCTGCATATCGATCAACAAGTTCAGCGGATATTTCATCAGTGGCGGCAGATGGAGAACAAGTTTCTCGTATTCGGGTACAGATAAAAGATGCTCATGGGAATTTAATTTCAGGAGTACCGGTTCGTGCTTTTTCTTCTCGCGCAGAAGATTTACTTGTTGTATCACCACAAACAAATATACACGGAGAGGCGGTGATGAAAGTGTCTTCTCATACGCCAGGAGTTTCCTCAATTTCTATTTTGGCGGGAAACGTTCTTTTGTTTGAACGAACAGAACTCGTTTTTCATTTAGCAATAACAGGAACGAAGGCGATGGGAGCCAGTGATGGGATTTGGAATTCCTTGGGGCAAGGGGTAGCAAGTATATTTGAGGACCCAGAGGAAGATACTCCTGTAGCGTATTTTTCGATTGAAGACATAGGTGCAGAAGTAGTTGCCGGGCAGAATTTAACCGTTCGTGTTGGAGCAAAAGACGCTAATGGAGATGTTGTTATGAACTACACAGGAGTAGTTCGATTTTCTTCTAGTGATGACCGAGCAGTATTACCAAATGATTATACATTTGTTGCAGAGGATCAGGGATGGCATACATTTTACCTATCTGTAATGTTACAAACACCAGGTATGCAAACGGTTGCGGTTCACGATTTGGAAGATTTTCGTATTTCAGGAGAACGAAACGTAACTGTTTCTGATGGAGGAGGAGTGGTTCCGCTTCCAGATGATCAAATCACAGTCTCGATAGACATTCCGATAAATGGGGCAACATTTAGCACGTCTCGTATTACCATTTCAGGAACGGCAACAGGATGTTCTTTGGTACAACTCAAGGATGGTCAAATAGAATTAATAGCAGAATTGCCAGTAGATGCCTCGGGGACGTATGTATATCAGACACCAGGATTGGCAGACGGAATGCATTTATTTCAGGCGACGTGTGTTGATGATCCAACGAAAGTTTCGGAATTAGTTCAGATTACGATTGATCGTTCTCCGCCACAAGTTATGTCCGCTGAGTTTCTCCCTGCAGGACCAATTTTGCCAGGAACAGAAGTAATATTGAAGGTAGGTGCTTCGGATGATTTATCAGCCGTAAGCTGTACAATGTATGGACAAATATACAATCTTGCGAGTGAAGATTCAAAAAACTTTTCAGGAACGCTTCGTGCACCGGCAACTCCAGGTGAATATCCAGTAGGATGTACATTAGCAGACTTGCTCGGGAACAAAATGACAGAGCCAAATGCGGGAGTTGTAGTCGTGGATGCTTCTTTGGGAATGTCGATGGAACTTATTCCTTCGGGAGCGGTTGCTCCCTTGGCGAAGAGCACAGTAAGGGTTTCATCTATAAATGACCTCGTGTCTGTGAACTGCGTCTATTTAGAACAACCATTTGCACTTGTGATGCAAGATGCTTTGAATTTTTCAGGACAAATAACTGCTCCAGCAGAAGAAGGAGAGTATCCAGCAACCTGCACAGGACTTGATACAGAGGGAAATCAATCAACAGACACAGATAGCTTGATAGTTGCCCTTGGGGGTGCCGGGGCAAATATTGCGCCATTGCCAGTTTCAAATGTGCAAGCAAGAGCTGAAGACGACAGGATTACCTTTTTTTGGTCGCCAGCTATTGATGATGGAGGTATTAAAAATTATCGTATAAATTATGTACCACACAGGAAGGAAGGATCACTAGGAGAAGGTGCATTGTCAGGAGAAGGAGGCGAGCTAGGAGAAGGCGCATTGTCAGGAGAAGGTTTGTCACAAGTAAACATGGTGCCAGGCACACGAACACAATGGTATATTGACGAACTCGAAAAAGGCGTTTTGTACGATTTCCAAATCATACCAATTAATGGAGAAGGAATAGAAGGTCCAGGGAGTGAGGTAATTACTATGTCTACACTGGTTGAAATGGAAGAAGTAGATCATCCAGCTCCGCCAAAAACAGGGGGAACAACGTCATGGTGGTTTGCCATTTTTTCAATTATTGCAGGACTAGGAGTAGTTATTATATTGCGTCGTCGTGCGTAAAAATAAAAATAAATATCAAAAATATATAACCTTATTTTTAAATGAGTGTAATTGAAGAAACTATTAGAAAAAATTTCCGTATTGAGGGAATTGATGTGGATAGCGATGATCAGGAAGAAAAGGAAAAAGATTCTCCTGTAGCTTCAGAAATGGTGGAACGGAATTTTGGTGCAACAATGCTTGGTGTGGGGCGTTCTGTTTTAACGGTCCTATGTAACTTCTCAAAGGAGAGAGAAGATAAGATTGCATATCCGAAGAAGGTATCTTCAGAGGAATGGAAAAAACAATGGTTCAGGGCAATACATCCATCTTTGTGTGAACAAGAAAAAAAGGATCTGGCATCATTAAATGGGATGAAAAACGACTGGAACAAGGCTTATGGTTCCCTTAAAAACCTCAGTACGGGTTCTAATTCTGGAGGAGGAGGAGAGGTTATTGTGGAGAGTCTTCAAGAACAATTTAATAAAGTATTAGAATTAAGGCCGGAGTTAATCACACAAACGCTAATAACAAGAAAGAAGAGAAAAATTGCTGATAATCATCCAGAGTCGCCAATACTAAAAAAAGAATTAGCGAAGGGGACATACAAAAAATCCCTTTTGGTGGAGATTTCGAAACGAAATCCTGATGAGCGGAAATCTCTGCGAGAAGAAATTGATGCGCACATTATTGAATATCAAAAACGAACAGTAGAGGAACGGAAAAGACGAGAAAAAGAGAAGCTTCGAACGGAGTTGCTTTCTGTGGTGAATACAGGATTAGAAAAATTTCAAGAAGACGGAATAGAAAAAGTTGAGTTACGAAAGATGGTGACGACAGAAATTGATGAGTTTGTTCTCCAAAACGAGAAGGGAAATGATTTAATTTTGGAAGAAGCTCCAAAAGAAGATGAAATATTGTTTTTTAAAACAACTAAAGATTTGGAAAATTTTAAATCAGGAAGGGGCGAAGTTGAGCTTTTGGACTGGTGGTATGATCGCTCGGAGTAGTATATTAGGAGGGTCTTGGGATTGAGTAAATTTCCCTCGAAGGAGGCTCTTTAAATTTCCTTAAAAAAAGATTGACAGAAGGGGTTTTCCGGCTAATATCTCCCGGCTGTCGCGCTCGTGAGCGAATGCGGCAAGGCAAAGTTCTTTGACACGAACAGATTCCTAAATTTCAATCTTATTTATAAGATTGAAGTCAATTTCAATCTCGATAGTACGAGATTGGAGTGATCTCAGTATTCTTTAGAGCTTTCTTCAGAATATTGAGTGCAAATCAAATGTCTTTTAATAACATTCAATTTATTGAGTGTTTTAGAAAATTTACTGAAAGTTTTCTGTAATTTGTTTACCGAACGATAAACAAATCTTGAAAAAGTTACTTACAAGCATATAACGGATCCCTTGACTGACACATCCGATGAAGGACGTTGTAGAGTGCGAAAAGTTTCGGCGAGCTCTCAAACAAGCTATGACCCGAAAATATCCGAATGGGGAAACCCATCCCGCTTGCGGGATACCATGAGCCCAAAATCATTAAGTTCATGGAGGGAAGTCGGCGAACTGAAATATCTCAGTAGCCGGAGAAAAGAAATCAATCGAGATGCCCTTAGTAGTGACGAACGAACAGGGTACAGCCCAAACCGCCTTAGGCGGGGTTGTAGGACCACAACATCTTTTTATTTTTGATAGAAGAAGTTTCTGGAAAGAAGCGCCATAGAGAGTGAAAGCCTCGTATTTGAAATCAATTTTAAACAGTAGTGAGTTCCTGAGTAGTGTCGAACACGTGTAATTCGGCATGAATCTGGGAGGACCACCTTCCAAGGCTAAATAGTGTGTCAGATCGATAGCGAACAAGTACCGTGAGGGAAAGGTGAAAAGAACCCCGGGAAGGGGAGTGAAATAGACGTGAAATTATATGCTTTCAAGGAGTGGGAGCCTCGCTTGCGAGGTGACCGCGTGCCTTTTGTAGAATGAGCCAACGAGTTAGCTGTATGGGGTAGGTTAAGGCAGTTTCAGCCGGAGCCGTAGCGAAAGCGAGTCCGATAAGGGCGATTATCTCATGCACTAGACCCGAAACCAGGTGAGCTAACCATGGGCAGGTTGAAGGAATGGTAAAACATTCTGGAGGACCGAACCAGGGCATGCAGCAAAATGCTTGGATGACCTGTGGTTAGAGTTGAAATTACCATCGAAC
>CAZGJL010000008.1:0-37289 GCA_964526665.1 uncultured Candidatus Peribacteria bacterium
TTACTTTTGTTTCACAATTACTACATTTTCGTTTCCATAAATCACGAGGATTTCGTAAAATTGCTCGACGACGATGGCGTTCATCAGGGCAGAGTTTTGGCACAGCGATGTTCATTTTTTTATAAAACTTCAATTCAGCTTTCTGAATACGATAGTTTTTTTGTGTTGCTTCACAGGTAAGTACTTTTTCACAGATGGAATCCTCAGTATCTTCAATCCTTTCAGGAATATTTATTTGGGGACCATCATAGAGAGCACTTTTTTCTTCATCTCGCCATTTCCATTCTCTTTTTAATACTTCTTCTTTTGAAAGAGGAAGATAGTCAAGGGCCATCGTATCGTTGTAGCAAAAAGGAGACATCTCTGGTGGAAAAAAGGCACCCCATTCACCAGTTTTTTGCATATATTTCACAATTTTTTCACGTAGCAAAAAATATTCTTCCTTGGAATATTGTTTATTGAGAATGTAGTATTTTTCTTTTTTTAATCCACAACATCCGAGGAGATCATGACTGGAGAAACATTCGTATGAGTGAGCTACATCGTGCGATCCTCCCCAGACGAGCTTAGAGCACATTATTTCATTTGCACCGTGTCCACAGGCCTCACAGTTGAAGAGGTACGATGAGTCGGTACATCCGAAGAAAGACATGTCGAGGCAGTGATGTGCGTTTCTTACGCCATCACAATATTGGCTATCTTCAAGATCAAAACAATCCCAACATTCGTGGACGTTTTTGTCGCGGAGCAAAAAATCTCCGGTGCATTCTTCACATTGAAGAATTTCAGCATATTTTCGTGGAGTCTTGAGGTACAGATTTTGTAATTTCTGTAATACATGAGACTGCTTTTCAGGACTCTCCATAAGAGATTTCCATTCTTCTTTCGAGCAGGGTTCATTGAGGATATGAAATTGTTTTTGTCGTATTCCTACGCACGCAAAACAGTTTTGACATCCAATACAATCACTTGACCAATATGTATCAGTACAATTTCTTAATCGTTGTCCATGCATGCAAGCATAACACTTGCTACAGTCTGTACATTCGTACATGAGTTCGGAATTGAGTACCCACCGACAGTCCACACAATCACGAGAAAACTCACAAGAAGTACAATATAGGCAGTCTTCGGCTTCTGCGGTGGAAAAAACGAGATAGCAATTTTTTAAGTCAGAAACAGCGTTCGTAAAGGTGGAATTTTCAATTTCACCTTGTTGAATTCGTGCCATTTTTGGTACTTCGTTCCAGAGTTCCTGAAATTGCTCAAAAAAAGGCTTATTAAAGTCAAAATCTCGTCCAAACTTTTTGGGATCCCAATTATCAGACCACCAATATTCATTGTCATATACAGGATTCTTAAATTCAGGAGGATAGAGTGATATAATCGTTTTTCCGCTTCCATCACATTTTCTTCGAAAGAGGGTGTGTTCGTTTCTGAACATAAGTCGCCGCCTCATTCGTTCCTTTGGACAAAGTGTCGGAAGAGGAACGCCGAGTTCTTCACGTCGTGAGATCTCTTCTTTGGTGAGTTCGAATTCAATTTCGGTAGCAGTACATACTTTTTTCATCAGTTAATTTCATTTAAATAACATTTCTCGCAAAACACCTTTTCCGGACGATCGGGAAGGAATGTTGTTTGAATATCTATTCCACATTTGTCACACGACCTATTATGCAACACTCTGGCATTTCGCAATTCCATGCGCTGGCGATGTCGTTCATCAGGACAAACTCGAGGAAGAGGGAGTCCCATTTTTTTATAAAATCGAAGTTCGTCTTTTTGAATACGATAGTGTTTTCCCGTCACTTCACACGTGAGAATTTGTTTACAAATATCGTTAGTAACTTCTTCTATTGTCTCAGGGATTTTAACTTTTGGTCCTTCATAATGTGTTGTCTCTGTGTCTTCTTTCCATTTGTATCCCTGAGAGAGAGCTTCTTTTTTTGTGAGCGGAAAATATTCTTCAACAATGGATTCGTTGTAGGAAAAAGGAGAAAGTTTCGTAGGGAAAAATTCTCCCCATTCTCCATGTTTCGTCATGTGCTGAATTATCTTTTCGCGCAATTTGAAATATTCTTCCTTGGAATATTGTTTGTTAAAGATGCAATACTGTGCGTTTCTCAGACCATTGCAACCGAAGAGGTCGTGTGAGCTATAACAGAGCTCACAGTATGCGAGGTTGGAACACTGATTAATCCCGTGAGAAAAAAGTAAGTTTTCAGTATTTCCAATCGTTAGACATTCATAGCAAAACCGCGCATTCGCTCCTGTGAAGGAAATGTCGTAACAATTCTGTTCTCCGTGAGCGGTGTAAAGATATTTAGAATCTTCGCATTGCTTGGTGTCGAAACATCCGTGACAATTTTTGGATTCATAAATGTGATCTCCAGATACGTTTTCCGTTTTTACCCCAAAGAATGGGGGAAAGATACACTGCTCTTTTTTAAGTTTTTCGAGCCATTGTTTTCCACTTTGCAATGTTTGTTCGCTGAACGGCTGAATATTTTTCAATTTCTCAAAATATTCTTCTTTGGTGCATTCCTGATTCATGAAGTAGTATTGTTTTTGTCTTAGGTTTGTACATCCAAAACAGTTGGTACATCCGCGACAGTCGTGGAGGAAGTAGCTTTCGTTGCAGTTTGCACTTTCCGTAGAAAAATGAACGTCATAACAATCTACACAGTCGGTACAGTGGGAGCACCATTCGCAGCGGAAGACATAGAGGTTGTCGACGCAATCTTTGGAGTCCCAGACGATATGTCCGTAGAGACAGTCTTCGTCACGAACGCATCCAAAGACGAGGTAACAGTTTTTTGCCATCCATGCGAAGTTTGCATATGTGGCATTCTCAGATTGAAGATTGAAGGTATTTACCCGAGGAACCTTGTCTGCTAACTCAGCATATTGATCAAAAAATGGTCGAGAAAAATCAAAGTTCTGTGCATAATCAAGCCCACTCCATTGATCCCCCCACCAATATTCGTTTTCAAATACAGGAAAGGGTTGATCTGCGTGGTACATAGAAATAATATTTTTTCCGGTTCCGTCACATTTTCGTTGATAAAGATGCGTGAAATTTCGAAAAGCAATACGACGACGTTGTCGTTCTCTAGGACAGAGCTTTGGAGCGGGAACTCCCATTTTCTCATAAAATTTCAAATCATCATTCGTGATTTCAAATTCTTTTCCGGAAACGGGACAGATTTTCTTCATTAATCGATCGTATCTAAGTAACATTTCTCACAAAATACTTTTTCGGGTCTTTCGGGAGAAAAGGTGGATTGAATTTCAATATCACAATGATCACAGTTTCTTTTCCAGAGTTTTCGTGGATTTCGAAGATTTATTCTTTTTTCATGGCGACAATCAGGGCATTCTCGTGGAATTGGGAGATCCATTTTCCTATAAAACTGCAACTCTGATTTTTGAATTTTATAGTGTTTTCCCGTTGTTTCACAGGTAAGAATTTTGTCTAATATTTCATCATCAATATCTTCGATTTTATCAGAAATTTCATACTGAGGACCATCGTATTTGAAGTTTTGTTTCTCTTCTCGGTAGTTCCAATCTTTGGACAGGATTTCTTGTTTTGTTAGAGGGAAATATCCTCCAGCCACAGACTCATTATAAGAAAACGGACTCATCTCAATCGGGAAAAAATTCCCCCACTCGCCAGTCTTTTCCATATGCTTAATGATTTTTGGAAGAAGTTTTTTGTATTCTTCTTCCGTATATTGTTTATTGAGAATGCAATATTGATCATGTTTCAGTCCAATACAACCGAAACAATCTTTGCAATAACTACAACTGTCACAGTATCGCAGCCCTTCATTGAAGAAGCTGTAATAACAAAATGCTAAATTTGTAGAACCGCGAGAAACGGCAGAATTGTAAACAAGTTCACAGGCTGGCCATCCCGCAGAATATGCACTGCGCACATCCTTACAATCAGACAAGGAAATACTATTGCTACAATCTTCATTATTATGTCCATCAAAACAGTTATGACAGTTTTTTGAGGAAAAAAAGTGGTCCCCTGTTATATTTTCAGACTTTAGATTATTGGCGAATTTATGAATACTTTCTGCGAAAATTTTCTTCATAAATTTTTTCCCATTCTCAAAAGCTTTATAGCTATGAAAAATCTTTTCTTTCATTTCTTGGAATTCTTCCTTGCTTACTGGTTTGTTAAAAATGTAGTAATCTTTTTTCACCAAATTAGTGCACCCAATACAGTGCGTACATCCACGTAATTGTAAAGAAAAATAACAATCACTGCAGTTAGCAGCTTCATGGAGAGCGACACAATTATAACAATGTTCTAGATCAACACATTCATAACAGAGCTCGGAAGAGTTTGTCATAATACAGTCGACACAATCTTTGTCGCCAACCATCCAATATGAATAGTGAGTGTCTTCACAGTCTGCTACTAGGGAATTCAGGTAACAATTTTTTGAATTTCGGATATGTCCGTTAAAATCACAGTTTTCTGACTGAAAAACAGAAGTCCCTTCTCGAGGAACATTGTTTAAAAGTTTTTCGAATTGCTCAAAGAAAGGACGAGAAAAATCAAAATCCTGTTCATAATCTTTTCCGTCCCAGCTATCTCCCCACCAAATTTTATTATCATATACGGGGAAAGGCGTATCTGGAGTGTAGGCGCTGATAATCATTTTCCCGCTACTACTACAAGGTCTTTGATATAACTTCATTTCGTTACGCCAAGACATGAGGTTTCTCATTTGTTCTTCCGGGCAAAGAGAAGGAATAGGAACTCCCATTTTTTCATAGAATTCTAGCTCTTTATCAGTTATTTCGAATTCTGTGCCAGAAACGGTGCATATCTTTTTCATCACCTTTCATTTTAATCTATTTTTAAAAAATCAGAAATTCCAGAAGCCCGAATTTCGGGAATATTGCAATAGAGTCGTATTTCTCGTTAAAATTCTGTCGAAATTTTTTTACAACAAAGAGGGTTTTAGTGTATTATGGACGGAGTGACGTATACATAATATGCTTGAATCACATCTTCGTTTCCTGGGGCTATCGAAAGAAGAAGTTAAGATTTATCTTCTTTTGCTAAAATTTGGGACCTCAAGCGTAGCTCAAATCTCTCGTCAAACGGGGATTGGTCGAGTGAATTGTTATCATCATATCGAGAAACTCAAACAGAAGGGATGTATTACCGCGTCTCAAAAATCAAAGATAAAACAATTTTCAGCAGAAAACCCAAAAGTGTTTTTGAATCAGCAGGTTGAACGATTGAATATTGCACGTGAAATAGTTCCAGAGCTAAATGCCTTGGCAACGACTTCTGGTCATCGTCCGCGTGTACAGATTTTTGAAGGACGAACAGGGATTAGAAATATGTTTGAAACGATGACAGAGCAACGAGGAGGAGAAATTGTGAGCTTTTCCAACTTTGATCGAATGACAGAATTTGCAACAGATTGGCTCAAGGAGCACTTCAAAAAAAGGCTAGAGAATGGAACAAAAACGCGATTTATTGCACCATGGACGGATAAAGCAGAATCCTTTCGTGATACATTTTTTCCAGCGGAATTTGATGAACGGTTATTAGAAATATTCCTTATTTCTCCAGGAGAATTTCATTTTGAATCAGAGATTTCTATTTTCAATGGCACTATTGTTTCTATGAATCTTCACGGAGAGAGTCCGGTAGGAGTTCTCATGGAAAATGCAGAGTTATTCCGTACCCAAAAAGCGATATTTGATCTAGCGTGGCTCGGAGCAACGAGTTTTGTGGCGCGATAAACTTGACTTTGTAAGAAAAAACACTTTACTTACTACAAGTTACTTATTAAATTTTAACAAATGTCAGGATTTGAATTAGGCGATAATATTCCACTTGAACAGACTTCAACTGAGTGGCTCAGAATACGGCAAGCAGAATATGAAAATGCGGATTCGCGAACTTCAGTGGATAACCAAGTTTTGTCGGCAATAAAAGATGTAATCAGCGGACGGGAAAACTAAGAAAGATTTTTTTGTACAAAATTAATTAATAGTGAAAATGGAAGCGAAACAAGCTATTTCGTTCCTTCGCCAAGAAAAAGGACTCATAGTCCTTAATCCTGATTGGGAAAAAATAGCATAGTTATTGCACTACCACTTCTACCAAAGAATCTTTTTTGAATTTCTGCCAGAGTAATTTCCCTGCAGATTTTCGAAGGGTTTCTTCAAGTACTTTTGTCGGACGACTCGGGTCGAAGCTTCGTATGAATACTGCACGGAGCTCTTTTTCTATGAGTTGAAAAATCTCATGATTTTGTCCCATATATCGAAATCCTCGAGAACGGATAGTCACTTTTTTGATTTTCCCATCATGCTGAGAAATAGAAATAAGAATAGTTCCTCCATCCGCCATGAGCTGACGATCGGCTAGGACATGTTCTCCAACTTTTTCTCGCATTTCAATCAGGACTGGTGCTTGGGGAAGAATTTCATCTTTTCGCATGGCTCGCATTCCTTTCGCAGAAAGAACAACTCCTTCTCCATTTTTCATTATAAGGGCGTGATTTCTCGGCATTTTTAAATCCTCGCAAATCATATTTTTGTGGTGATGGCGCATATATAATTCTCCGTGAATAGGTGCAATAAATTTGGGTCGTAAGAGAGATGTCATTAACTTCACCTCTTCCGCGTGACCATGACCAGAAACATGACTATCAAGTTTCTTATTGTCGAGCATTGTTACACCGCGATTCGCTAAATTGTTTAACACAGATACGATCGCCATTTCGTTTCCCGGAATCGGAGAACTCGAGAAGATGACAGTATCTTTTGGACTTAATTTTATTTCGCGGTGTGTTCCTGCTGCCATTCGAGTGAGCGCGGCGAGCTCTTCTCCTTGTGATCCCGTTGAAAGAATAAGCACCTTGTCTGGTGGCATAGATTCTGCGGCACGAGACATTTTCTGTAATGTTTTTTCTTTACACTTCAGATAATTCAATTTCCGCGCAATAGCTAAGTTTCGATCCATTGAGCGACCAGAAATAAAGACGGTTCGTCCATCTTTCTCAGCAGCTTCTACAATTCGTGCAATACGTCCGATATTTGATGCAAATGTTGCAATTACGATTCTTCCGTTTGTTCCACGAATAGTACTGGTTAGCTCGGCTTCAATTTCAGCTTCAGCTTGAGTATTTCCTTCGCGTTCCACGTTTGTTGAATCTACCATAGCGAGAATGACTCCTCGGTCTCCAATTTGTTGAATTCGGCGTAAATTTGCCGGGATATTGTCTGATGGATCGTGTTCAATTTTGAAATCTCCAGAATGAACAATCCCTCCGAGTGGAGTATTGATAACAACTCCGACAGCATCAGGAATAGAGTGATTTACATGGAAAAATTCAGCTTCAAGTTTTCCAAGTTTCACCTTAGAGGAAGGTGTGATTTCATGAAGTTTATATTTTTTTACTACTTCAGGGTTATCATTATTAGCTTTCAGAAGCTCATTAGTGAGCTTCGTTCCGTACATTGGAGGAAATCCAAGATCTTGCATCATGTATTGTGCTCCACCGATATGATCGAGATGTCCGTGAGTGTAAACTACTCCGCGAATTTTCTTTTTGTTTTCTTTTAAATACGAAACATCGGGAATCAAAACATCAATTCCAAGATGTTCTGCTGAAGGAAATTCTAATCCTGTATCAATAATAATAATGTCATCTCCTGTTTCAATGAGCATCATGTTTTGTCCTACTTGCTCCATTCCTCCGAGTGGTACAACTCGTATTTCAATTCCAGATGGAACTTTTCGATTATTGAGAACGTGATGAGTGACATCAATTGGTTTTATGCGTGGTTCAAAAGGTTTTCCGCCATGTTGGATGGGAGCTGGTTGAACAGCTTTGTTTTTCGTCGGAAGTGATCGTGTCGGATGTGCTGAGCGAATTATTTTGCTTGGACGCTTTGTAAAATGTTTTTTGGATGCGCCATCTTTTGCAAAAGTACGCTTGGTATCGGAATGTGATGTTGAAGTTTTTGAATGATGTTTTTGGTCTTCATTTGGTGTGTTTTTCTTCTCATTGGAAGCAGGAAGTAATCCTGATTTTTCTAAAAATTTTGATAATTTGTCTGCCATATTTGTGTGTAGTTATAAACGCACGAGTTTCGTCGCCTGAGGCGACTTTTTAAAATACTTCGTGGGAAGAGCTTTTTCGGGGGGCTAATCCGGCGGAATGTCCGCAATTGGCATTATTTGTGCCAGCCATTCACGTACATTTTACCGATATATCGAAGAAGAGGCAAAACTTTCTCCGGAAGAAGGGAAAAAAGTAAGTACTTGCCAATATTATATATTTGATTTTTTTGATAACATTTGGTATACTTTCCTGATTTATTCGTAAAAAATATGAAAATCTTACAAAAAATGGCTTTCGGAGGCGACTGGGGATGCTTTCTATGGAAAGACATGCCAGCGGGGTATAAAGCTGGAGCAGAGCAGTCTATTCAAAAAAACGAATATCAAAATCTCTGGGATAAAACAAAGAAACAACTAGAAGGATTGAGTGATACGACAGTTTTGAATGGAGTTTCTATAGAAAAGCCATTTGATTCTACAGGAAAAACATTAATTTCCACCCAGTTGGCAACAATGCTTAATGAAACAGGGAGTTGGGGAACAATGAAAGATTATCAGAAAACGAAATTTTTGATGAAGAGGCTTACTGAGATGGGATTGAAGATTAATAATCCTAAAGATTTCATTGGGAAAACACTGATTATCGAGAATGGTGAGATACAGTTAGAAGGAGCAGTAAATAATACTTCTGCAACAGTGGTAGATACGAAAGAAAAAAAGAAGGCGGCTAAAGATGAAGTGGTAGTTGTTGATGATACGAAAGAAACAAATACAGAAACAACATCTCTTGAAAAAGACATTACAAAAGTAAAAGAAGAGGCAGTGAAAGCTCGAGAAGCCGTAGAAGCAAAATTAAAAACAGATTTAGATCCAAGTGAAAAAACACGGCTCGAAAAAGAGAAAAAGCTTTTGGATAATATGATTACAGAGTATGACAAACAAATTAATGAAATTAAGAAAAAAAAGGGAGAGAAGTTGGTAGAAAATGAGGTAATTGAGGAAACAGATGAAGAGGAAATAAATTTAACAACAGCTGTTATTAGTAAAGATTTTTTGATAGAAAGCACAACAGCAGAAGAGGAAAAGAAAGTTTTGGAGCCAACGATGGCCGAAATTAAGAAAACACCAGAGCAGATAGTTGTTTTGCAGACAGAGCTGGATCAAGTGAACCATGATTTTGCAGAAGTAGAAGCAGTTATTCAAACAGCGCTTGAAGGACAGTTTGATAAAGGGAAGTTAAAAGACAAAACTCCAGCTCAAATCGAGGATTTGATTAAAGATAATGAGAAATACAAAAATATTTATACAGGATTAATTCCATCTTTTGAGCAAGCACGTGTATTAGAAGAGAGAAAAAAATATTTAGCTGCGGTGGTTGCCGTTGATGCGTTATACGATGTAGATGATAAATATAAATATCAATCTCGTTATGATGTAACGGAAGAAGATGTTGTAGACGCCAAAACAGAAGACAAAACAGTATTTGGTCAGCGTTATGAAGCGGCTGAGGGAGCATTACAGGATTTGGAGGGGAAAACAGTAGAAAATCAAGGATTGTTTGATGAAATGCGACATGGATATGAGAGATCTCGTTTAGTTGCACAATCAAAAGTAGGAATGACGGAATTAGCAGCTCTAGAATCGCCAGAAGCAGGTGATTTTCCAAAAATTCAAACTATTAAAGCACAAATTACAGAGGCACGGACACATGGAGCAGTAAACGATATGTTTGAAGAAGGAGTTTTGATTGAGTTACTACAAAAGGAAAGACGTTCTTCTCACATGCAAGCAAAAGAAGATGCAGAGTTGGCATATGCGGATGTTCCAGAGGAATATATAAAAGATTTATCTCAGTTGACTGAAAAAAAGCTTGAGGATGCAGATATTTCTGGATTGATTACGATTCTTTCTACAGCAATGACTCATCCTTTAAATAAAGCAAAGGACCCAGAGGTTGTTAAGAAAGCGGAGGGAGATGAAAATGCGGAAACATGGGACAAAAAGCATCTTGATCAAGGAACAGCAGATGGGATTGAGGCCCTTATTCTCCGTCGAGAACAGCTTGAAAAATCACTACAATATTCAAGTGAATTTGGGTTATTGTTTCCAAGTAATCACAGCATTTTGGCAAAAGAGAGAAAACAAGGAAAAGATAAAACATGGTTGTCCATTGAGAACGTAGAGAATTTTCAAAAATTAGAAAAAAACTTAAACAAATTGCTTCCTCTTTACTTAGGAGAGCAAGATGCTTCGTTGCTTCAAGCTGACCTAGAGCGTCAGTATGGAAATTCATTTACTCGAGACCTATCTCGTGCGCGAGAAAATGTGCTTTTCCGTTTGAATCAGCCGGATATGAAAAATCATGAGAGAGTAAAACCAAAAGTTGAAGTAGAGGATGATGTATTGCAGTTTGATAAATTAGAAAAATCAGAAGGAAGTGGTGAAGGAGCCTCCGAAGGTACAGAATCTGGAGAAATCGAACCAATGGAAACGCATGAAGAATTAATGGAGGAGGGACAAGAAATGAGGGAGCGTTCGGATTATGGAGCAGAATTGATCGGAGAGATTGCGAGAGAAGATGATCCAGCAAGACAAAAAGAACTTGAAACAGAGCTTGCTCGAACACTTGCCTTTGGCGCTACAGAACATATGGATTCAGGACGAGTAACTATGACAGGATTTTCTCCACTTACCTTCCGCACGGAAGGAGAAAATGTCATCGTGACACAAGGTGGAGAAGAATATACATTTTCAAAAGAAGATGTGAGTGGTGATTGGACACCACGTATTGAAATTGAACCAGAAGTAGCAGTTGAACCAGAGATTATTCCAGAGGTGGAAATTGAACCAGAAGTAGTAGTTGAACCAGAGATTATTCCAGAGGTGGAAACGAAACCAGAAGTAGCAGTTGAACCAGAGATTATTCCAGAGATGGAAATTGAACCAGAAGTAGTAGTTGAACCAGAAGTTATTCCAGAGACAGTAATTGCTCTCGGGATGGCTGCAGTCAAGGATTTCTGGGAAAGCGATGGTCTTTCCTCTCTTGCTGGAGAAATTTCAAAACAAAAACTGGAGAAAACCTTGTCATATCTTTCTGTTGAGGAACAGGCAAACGGAGACAAAAAATTGGTATATCAAACAAAACCGACAGCAAAAGCTTATTATTTGACGGTTGAAGATCCTGAAAAACTGATTTTAGATTTGCAGACAGCTGAAGAAAAAAATGTCGCAGTCGTTGGAAATTATTGGCGAAACAGTGCAACAGCACTTTTGTCTCTTTCTGCAGGAGCTGAAGATCAGCCCTGGTTAGAGATTTTGGGAGACTTGGCATCCGATGTTAAGTTGTCAGAAGTAGAAGGAAATACTTTGACGTTCGAACGAAAACGACGAGAGCAAGTGGGTGATCGCGTTGGGATGGTTCAAACAACCTTCCTCGTAGAAGCGATGGATGATGGTCAATATGTTTTGGACAAAATCGTAAAAATACAAAGACAGGAAAAGATTACAAATGATCGAAAAGATAAAATACTTACAAAAGTAGCACTCTTGGATTGGCTCAATGGAGAATATCTAAATGAGGAGGAAGAATAAAAAACTCGCTTGAATAAACAATAAAAAAACCTCGTAAATCGAGGTTTTTTTTATAAATAACTTGAGATAGGTTTTACATCATACACGCCAAATCTACATATCGGCATGAATATCCCCATTCGTTGTCGTACCATGACAATACTTTTACCATGTCTCCAATAGCCATGGTTTCGCTGGCATCAACAATAGTACTTCGTGGATCACACTGATAATCTTTACTTACCAGAGGACGGGTTTCATATCCAATAACTCCGGGGTTTTCATTGCTTGCCGCCTCAAGAGCTTTATTTACTTCTTCAGCAGTAGCTGGTTTTTTCAATTTCACTACTAAGTCTACAAGAGAAACAGTGGGTGTTGGTACTCGAATAGCAAGTCCTGTCATTTTTCCTTTTAATTCAGGAATAACAATTCCTACAGCCTTGGCTGCTCCTGTTGAAGTAGGAATCATATTGAGTCCTGCAGCCCGTGCTCGTCGCAAGTCTTTGTGCCCTACATCAAGTACGTTTTGGTCGTTTGTATAAGCATGAATAGTTGTCATGAGTCCAGCCTCAATCCCGAAAGTATCTTCTAATACTTTTGCGACAGGAGCGAGACAGTTTGTCGTACAACTCGCATTTGATACAAATTTATCATCAGCTTTCAAATCGTCATCGTTTACTCCGAGAACAATTGTTCGGAATCCGTCATCTTTTGCAGGGGCAGAAAGGAGAACTTTCTTGGCTCCTTGATCAATATGTGGCTGACATTTTTCTACCGTTCGGAAAACTCCCGTACATTCCAAAACAATATCTACATTTAAGTCTCCCCATGGTAATTCTTTGATTTCTCGTGTTGAAAAACTGTGAATTTTTTTCCCTCCAACAAGGAGAAACTCATCATTGCCCTCCTTTTTGATCTCAATATCTTGATCGAATGTTCCATAATTGGAATCAAACTTAAACAGATGCGCGGTTGTTTCTGTGGGAGCAGGATCATTGATTGCTACTAATTCAAGCTGCTCAGTATAGTGATCAAGAATTATTCGTGCGGCAGCGCGCCCGATTCGTCCGAAGCCATTGATGGCAACACGTTTCATAATAAGTGGGGGTGAATAAATTTCATTCAGATTATCAAGATTTTTTGTCTTGCTGGCAACCTTTTTTTTCATGCTCTTTGTATTGTTTCGTGCAAAAAAACGACGAAAATTTGCATTCATTTTCCTCTCGTCGTACACTCTTCGCGATGAACGTAACAACTACGACCACTACAACAACAACAGGATTTTGAATCCAGGGGTTTGTGACGTAGACACTGACCTCGCCAAGCGGGGCTTTTTCTTCAAAAAATTTCACTAAAAATGAACGATAAAAAACTCGATATCGAAGTAATGCGACGGCATACGGGTTCGCATATTATGACGTATGCGGTCACGATGATGCGTAAGGATATTATGCTTGGAGTGGGGCCGTGGACCGATGATATGTTTTATCAGGATTTTGATTTCGGAGATGATCCACTTGGAGAACATGATTTCAAGGCTATTGAGAAAAAAATGCGTTGGATTATCAACAAAGATTTTAAGATTGTACGAAAAGAGTTTACTGAAGCAGAGGCATTAAAAATCTGGGCACATGATCCATTTAAATTGGAGTTGATCGCGGAAATTGTAGCGCGAGGAGAACAAATTTCTGCGTATGATTTCATCGATGAATCTGGTCGAGTGGTGTATCGAGATATTTGTGCGGGACCACATTTGGAATCTACGGGACAATTGGGAGCATTTAAAATAGTAAAAATATCAGGAGCTTATTGGCGTGCAGACGCAAACAATACACCCTTAACGCGTATTTACGGAGTAGCATTTGAGACTCCAGATAAACTAGATGAATATTTGAAATTCCTAGAAGAAGCAGCAAAACGTGATCATAGAAAATTGGGACAGGAATTGGATTTGTTTTCATTTCACGATGAAGGTCCAGGATTTCCATTTTGGCATCCAAACGGAATGACGGTTATGAATCGATTGTTTGAATATTGGCACGAAAAACATGATGAGTATGGATATAAATATGTGCAGACACCGATGATGTTGAGTGAGGATTTGTGGCATCAATCGGGACATTATGAAAACTATAAAGAGAACATGTATTTCACAGAAATAGATGAAAAGGGATACGCAATCAAACCAATGAATTGTCCGGGAGGAATGTTGATTTACAAGAACGGGCTTCATTCGTATCGTGATTTACCTTTGCGTTTAGCAGAATTAGGATTGGTTCATCGACATGAGCTTTCGGGAACACTACACGGACTATTTCGTGCACGAGCTTTTACACAAGATGATGCACATATTTTCTGTACACTTGATCAGGTAGAGGAAGAGTTGAAATCAGTGATTCAGCTAGCAAAAGAGTTTTATTCCAAATTTGGATTTGAGTTTCATGTTGAATTATCGACGAAACCAGAGAAAGCAATCGGGGAAGATGCTATGTGGGAAAAGGCAGAAGTAATTCTTGAAAAAGTGATTGAAGGTTCTGGGCTGGAATTCAAAATCAATCCTGGTGATGGAGCATTTTATGGACCAAAATTAGATTTTCATTTGAAAGACGCCATTGGTAGAACATGGCAATGTGGAACTATTCAATTAGACTTTGCTATGCCAGAGAGATTCGATCTTACATATATTGGAGCAGATGGAGAAAAACATCGACCAGTGATGTTACATCGAGTAATTTTTGGATCAATTGAACGATTTATTGGAATATTGATTGAACATACAGCAGGGGCATTGCCAGCGTGGATTGCTCCCGTTCAAGTAGTGATTTTGCCGATTAGTGATGCACATATGAAACGTGCAGCAGAAGTTCAAAAAGAATTAGAATCGCACGGTGCTTTTGTAGAATTATTGGATCCACGAGAAACACTGGGAAAAAGAATTCGCTTAGCTCAAACACGAAAAATTCCGTTTGCAGCAATTATTGGAGATGAAGAGTTGAAATCAGGAGATTTGACTATTCGAAAATACGGAGAACAAAAAGACTCCAAAAGTTCAATACAATCTTTCATTAAAAAATTGAAAAATTAAGTTTTATATGTATATTTTTTTCGTAAATGAAAATTCCTGAAAATTTCGGCATCAAAAAAGAAAAGAAAACACCTGAGTTTATTGATATTTCTGGGAAAGCTCTTCGCAATATATTATTATGTTCATGTGGAGCTTTAATAATTGCAGCAGGAATAATGTTTGGACCATGGGACGATGTAAAAACTTCTTTGATTGTGTCAGGAGACGTAGCGCAGGAGAAATTATTGGAGGAGATAGAATTAATGAATATGACATTGATAGCTATTCAGCAAAAAGATTCAATGGTAAAAACAGGGCATGAGTATTTATTAGCTAAAGACATACAAGGAACTACACCATTTGTGATTAGTGAAAACACATGTGCCCATGGAGCACGATTAATTGTTCGCTTGCGTGAAGAATTTAGTGGAATGAATCAGAAGCAGTCAGGAACTCTTATTATTACAGGCGTCGCCGCGGCAAAAAATAGAGGAGCATATAATGAGGTGGTTGAAGTAAATAGTACAATATCTGCACAAATGAGGAATTTACCAAATGATATGATTATGGACAATGACACAGTGTTCGTGACCTATAGAATTGCTGCAGGGAATCATGCAGAGAAAGTGGAATACAAACTGGAGTGTTATTAGGCGCTACGCTTAAAACTATAATTTACAAACTTCAATCGACAGATTTTTTTACGTGGTGCACGAGAGAGGATGTTCCTTTTTATTGTATAAAAAGAAAGAAAGTGAACCTGCGAGGTCCAACTCCATTCTTGCTTTGCAAGAAATAAAAAACATCTCACAACCATAAAGGTTGAAAGATGTTATTTTTCTCTGTGGTGCACGAGAGAGGATTTGAACCTCCACGGGAAGTAATATCCCACTAGCCCCTCAAGCTAGCGCGTCTACCGTTTCGCCACTCGTGCTAAAAGAACGCGTAGAGTGTAGGGGGACAAGGGCAGTTGTCAAATTTTGCAGAAGAAAAATTTGACACTCTTCGGTAGAGAAGTAAAACGTGCAAGCTCTTTTATATGATTGTTTTATTTCTTTTACGAGGAAGTAAATAATCTTTCTTGAGCATTTGTTGTATGGAGACTGTTTCTTTTTACATATATCCTTTTCTGTCTTCGCTCTTCAGAAAAGGCCAAGCGGTTATCTATTGGATAACCGCTTTATTTTTCTTTCAAAATTTATATACTCCGGGGCGATGGAAAACTTTTCTGATCGACTCACGGCTGCTGTACAAGCAAAAAACTCATGTCTTATGCTCGGACTTGATCCGAATCTGGAAAAAATGCCAGAGTTTTTTTCCAAAGATGCTCAGGGAGCGCAGGAATTTTGTGCAAAGATGATGGCGGCGACGCATGACTTGATCTGTGGAGTGAAGATTCAGATGGCGTATTTTGAGCAGTTTGGTTCAGAAGGAATCAAGGCTGTCGAGGAGCTTCTTGCTTTGGCAAAAAGTTTGGACTTGATCACGATGGTAGACGGAAAAAGAAATGACATTGGATCTACAGCTGATGCGTATGCGAAAGCATATCTTGAAAATGGACCATTAGCAGCAGATTGTATGACGGTAAATCCTCTTTTGGGGACGGATGGAATTAGTCCTTTTTTGAAACGATGTGAGGAAAATGGTCGTGGGATTTTTGTCTTAGTTCGTACTTCAAATCCATCGGCAATGGAATTCCAAGGAGGAGAATATGAAATGTCTCGTAAAATTGCAGAGAAGGTTGAAGAGTGGAATATGACGACTCAATCAGCAGACAATATGTTGTCCTCTGTGGGAGCTGTAATTGGAGCAACGATTGAGCCAGAGTTTTTAAAATTTTTCCGTGACGAAATGCCTCATGCATGGTTTCTTTGTCCAGGTGTTGGAGCCCAAGGTGGTTCTATTGATGCAGTAAAATCAGTTCAAGTAGACGGACTTGGTGTGCTTGTTCCAGTATCTCGATCTGTATTATACGCAGGAAGCGAAGCAGATTTTGCTGAGCAGGGTCGTGCAGTTTTGCAGGATATGTTAGATGCGTGGAATAGCTAGGTCAAACTACAATCTTCAGTCTGCAAACTACAAATTTTGAACTTTTTTATGTTTGTACTTTTAAATTTTAGAGAAGAAGTTTTCCTTATTCTAACACCGCTTTAATCCGTCGTACCCCACGAGAAGAACTTTCTTCTTTCTTTATTTTAAATGTGCCGAGATCACCAGTTCTTTTCCAATGGGGTCCACCACAGAGTTCGCGAGACCAAAATTTTCCTGTAGCATCTTTGAAAGAATAGACTTTTACCGTGTCAGGATATTTTTCCCAAAAGGCTCCGACAATTGTAGGATCGTGTTCCGCATCTTTCTTCGGCACCTCTTCCAAAATTTGCTCAGCATCAGCGGCAATCGAATCATTTACCCATTTCTCCACAGCAGCAATTTGTTCAGGTGTCATTTTTTCATCATGCGAGAAATCAAATCGCAACCGTTCGGGAGTGATGTTTGAACCTTTTTGATTTATATGTGTCCCGAGCACTTCTCGAAGCGCCGCTACCATCAAATGAGCAGCGGTATGAAGTTTTATAGTCTGATCGGAAGTATCTCCAAGCCCACCTTTGAATTTTTGTTCAGATCCAGCTCGAGAAGCTTCGGCGTGTTTTTTTACTGCTTCATCGAATCCTTGTTTATCAATTGTTAATCCTTGTTCTTTACACAATTCTTCTGTCATCTCCAGCGGGAATCCATAGGTTTCGAAAAGATTAAACGCGTTCTTTCCGCTCATTTCTTTTTTAGGAGAGAATTCTAATATCTTCTGCGCAACTTTTTCAAACTCCCTTTCCCCATTTTTCAATGTTTTAGAAAAGGTTAATTCTTCAGTGATCAGTTTTTCAGAAATAACTGACTCTCGTGTCTTCAAATCAGAATAATGTGATGATAATTTCTCGATTGCTACTTTTGCAATAATGTCGCAAAAACGCTCTTGAATACCTATTTTGCGACCATGGCGAATAGCGCGACGGATAAGTCTTCGCAAAATGTATCCTTGATCAGTGTTGGATGGCACAAGTCCGTCTCCAATCATAATTGTTGCAGTTCGTATGTGATCCGCGATGATTCGACTTGAGTTTCCAATTTCGGTTTCAGCAATTGGGTTTTCTATAATCTCTGGATGTCCGGAGAGTTCGGCTATTTTTTTCAAAATATTTTCAAAAGCGTCCGTTTGATAAATCGATTGAAAGCCGTTTATAACTGTAGTGAGTCGCTCCAGACCCATTCCGGTGTCGACATTTTTTTGAGGCAGGGGAACGAGTGTCCCATCTTCTTTTTTATTAAATGTCATGAATACGTCATTTCCAATTTCAACCCAATTAGGATTTTCCCAACTGTCTTGGAAGCTTTTTGGTGCAGCTCCTTCTCCCGTCCAATAAAACATCTCACTATCAGGTCCGCATGGACCAGTATCACCTACAGACCACCAGTTTTCGGTTTTTGGAAGATATGCTACTCGTTCTTTTTGCATTCCTACTTCAATCCAACGTTCAGCAGCCACATCGTCTTTTTCTACAGTTTCATCTCCTTCGTATACAGAGACGGCGAGTTTTTCTAATGGTAACTCCAGGACTTCAGTCAAGAACTCAAATGACCACGCAATTTTTTCTTCTTTAAAATAATCTCCCAGAGACCAGTTTCCCAGCATTTCAAAAAATGTGAGGTGCGTGGCGTCTCCTACTTCATCGATATCAATGGTACGAATACATTTTTGAGAACTAGCGAGACGAACGCCCTCGGGATGAGATTCTCCCATGAGGTAGGGAATGAGCGGATGCATTCCTGAATTATGAAACAAAGCAGTTGGATCATTGTCCGGCAATATGCTCGCAGAAGGGATAACGACGTGATTTTTATTTCGCCAAAAATCCAGCCATTTTTTCCGGAGATCGTCGGTTGTAAAATTCATAATTCAAGAAATCGTTTGCGGCGAAAAAATACTGGAAAATTCGTAGTTGGTCAAACGGCAGTTTTCAAATTACAGTCTACAAACTGGAAACTACAAATAAATTTGAAGATTGAAGATTGTAGTTTGATATTTAAAATTAAACTTTTAGTTTAATTAGTTATTCTTGCACAGATGCTGGAGGACAAATCATTTCCTTGTGTCGCAGGAATAGTGAGATCGATTGCTTCGGCTTTTTTTCCTTCAAAAACGGGAAGGTTTTCTAGCATACGTACTAAGTCCTCTTCAGAGAATTCAGCAGTGTGACAACTCAGGATTACAAAACAAGGATTATCACTGAGAAGTTTTCCTACTAATTCCAGAAGACGAGGAAGATCTCGTTCAATTTTCCAGGTTCCATTTGCTCCACGTCCAAATGAAGGAGGATCAAGAATTATTCCATCATATTTTTTTTCTCGTTTTATTTCTCGTTCCATAAATTTCACTACATCATCCACTATCCATCGGATCGGATTTTTTTCGAGTCCAGAAAGTTCAGCATTTTTTCTTGCCCACGAGACAGCAGATTTTGCTCCGTCAACGTGACAGACTTCGGTGTCTTCAGCAGCTGCGCTTGCCATGAGTGTCGCTGCTCCGGTGTAAGAAAAAGCATTCAAGATTTTGAGTGGTCGCTTGGCTTCTTGGATTTTTTGTGTCATCCATCGCCAGTTATCCAATTGCTCGGGGAAAACTCCCAGTTGGTTGTTTGATGAAGGACGAAGTTCGAGGGTTATGTCATCGATTTTAATACTCCAATTTTCAGGGAATTTTGATTCCTTGCTCCATTTATCGGCTTTCATTTCATTTCGTTCATAATAGGCATTAGCCATTTTCCATTCTTTAATAAATCCATCACGATTCCAGAATGCTTGTGGCGCAGGACGATTTACGATTGTTTTTCCAAATCGCTCGAGTCGGCGTTCGTTTCCACTGTCGATGAGTTCGTAGTCGGATGAGTTTTGTATCATTTCGGAGAGAATATAGGGGGAATTGCGGGAATGGGCTAGTTTTATTTTTGTTATAAAACCCCCTCTGAGTATTCAAAGGTTTCCTGTTACTCGTTTAGAAATAGAAGTTTATTCAATACAGCAACTTCAGACAAAGTAGAATCATATCTAGCACTAGGAGTAAATAAGTATCACACGAAGGCTGATGTGCGTTTGGATACGGTGATTCAGGAGATAAAAGAGGCGATTGAGTAGAAGATTATTTCTGGAGAAAACTTGATTTTTTTGAAAAGCAAAATAGAATCCCTCCGTTCTTGGGGCGTCGCCAAGTGGTAAGGCACTGGATTCTGGTTCCAGCATTCGGGGGTTCGAATCCCTCCGCCCCAGCCAGAGATAAATCAAAAATATCCAACCTTGTGTTGGGTGTTTTTTTATTTATTACAAAACTTCCATAACATTCCGAAGATCTGTCTTTGCGTATCGGCTACCGCTTGTGATTGGATCAGTATAGCAAACACCGTTGGCTCAAAAGAAGTAATGAGAAACTTGTCATCAAAAATATTTATCTCATTCTCTACCCAAAAATCTTTCTTTGGTAGGAGTCGCGTTTCACGATAAAATTTATCGTCTTCACTTTGTACCAATTTTCCGGGCTTGTCGTTTGGAGCAAATCCTCGAAGGAATATTTTTCTTCGTGCACGTTCTGCAACATATTCAGCGTCATATTCCGGCCAGTGCTCACGGAGCCCTTTGGAATTAGCACAATTAAGAATCTCTCCAGAAGCTTTAAATGTTTCTTTATATGCTCGTTTTACTCCGGTTAATCCTTCAAACATTTGTACTACAGGGCGAGCAGCATTGTCTCCTGCAAGAGCGAGTAGGTGTGGTACGGATTTTTCTAATCGCTTGGCACGTTGCTTAATACTTTCTGCGAAAATTTCAGGAGAAACAGCTGTGAAATGTTTTACTCCATCACGAATAGAAGTAGTAACGAGCCCTCGTGCGAGAAGTTTTTCTAATATGGTATAGGTCGTGATACGGTTAAATTTAGCAGAAGAAGATATTGTTGATACGGGACTTGTACCACATTCAAGTGTTGATAAATAAACCCGAGCTCCCTTTTCCGTAAGCCCAACATCAGTAAGATGTTTCAAAACTTTTTCATCCATTATGCAAGTTGTAATTTTTTTCTACAGCATCTCAATAGTATGGTTTTCTATACCAAAATCAAGTATGAAATTTTTTTTTACACGAAGTTTTTTCTCCATAATTTGACTCGACGAATACAAAAAATGTCTCCAACATTTGCACGCATTTTTAATCTTTATTTCATCTATGGGAGAATTTTCAATTGAGGACGCAGCGCAACAAGACGCTATTTTGAAGGCATTAGTGACAGATTTATCAGGAGGGCTGCGTGAAATAATTTTCCCTATTTCAACACTATTAGAGCTCTGCTCGATAGGAGTAGCATATGATGGATCAAGTTTCATAGGAATTAATAATATTAATTCAAGTGATTCTATTCTTAAGGGAGATCCGCGTACATTAGTAAAAGTAGATGAATCGGTGGCAGACATTGATAAGACAGAGTTTTGGATTATTTGTGACATTATTGACACAGCGGGACATCCACATTCAAATTGTGCACGAAGCCAATTGCAGCACCTACAAAAAGAGTTAGGAAAAGCTTGGGATGGAGGACAGATGATGATGGGAGCGGAGCCAGAGGCCTTTTTTGTAGAAAAGAAAGAACATCTGGGGACAGTAAATGGGGGAAATACAAATTATTTCAATCCGAGAGATCCCAAAAGCTTCCTCATTGCAGAAATTGCTCGCGTAATGGGAAATATGGGATTTGAAATTGAGAGAGCGCATGCTGAAGTGGGAGATGAACAGTTCGAGATTAATTGGAGATTTGATCTAGCCGAACGGACAGCGGATAGAATTCAGTATTTTAAGCTTATCTCACACAAAGTCGCGCGGAATTACGGATTTGATGTGACATTTCTCCCAAAACCATATCCAACACGAAATGGTTCGGGAATGCATTGTCATCTGTCTGTAGGGAATGATACAGATAATCTCTTTTATGATGCAGGGAGAAAAGAATTTAAGAATTTTTCAGAAAAAGCACTTCAATTTCTGACAGGAATTTTATCACACTCTCGTTCTCTTGCTGCCATTGCGAATCCAACAGAGGTTTCATATTCTCGATTGGTTCCAGGATTCGAGGCTCCTTGTGTAGTAGCAATGGGAGCCTGTAATCGTTCAGCACTCTGTCGTATTCCGGCTGTTGCGGATGAAAAACTATGGGAGAAAGCTATCCGGGCAGAATTCCGGTTTCCAGATCCAATGACAAATCCGTATCTATTAGCAGCTGGATTTATTGCAACGGGATTAGATGGACTAGAAAACAAAATAGCATTCAATGGATTCTGTGATGAAGACTTGTATGCGATGAGTTTACAGGAATTGCGTGCACGAAATTTTGATCTTTTGCCTCGTACACTATGGGAGTCATTTTCTAATTTTGAAAAAAACGAAGTATTGCGAGATCGACTTGGTGCGAGCATGCATTCTTCTTTTGGTACAATTCTATTAGATGAGATTGATGCGTGCCAGCCTTTTGCGAACGCAGAGTCAGTAAGGCGGCATTATTTTGACTAAAAAGAGTGATGTTAATAAAGCAGGAAGTTCGACCTTTCAAATGTCGGACTTTTTGTTGAGGAAAAAGAAAAACATGTGAAATTGTTTTTTCTTAAAAAAGATTTGACAATGAGGGGGAATTTTCTAAACTCCGCGGGCTCTTTTGACATAAAAGCGAATGGCAACTGAAAAGAAAACGACTTCAGACGCAGCAAAGAAACCAGCTAAGAAAGCTACAAAATCTGCTGCTAAAAAATCACAAGTTGCTGCTCCACAGCTAGTACGAATCATTGTAAAATCATTTGATTACACGGTGATCGACGAAGCTGCTCGGTCAATCTACGAAACCGCGGAACGAGGAGGATCATTGGTCGCAGGACCAGTACCACTTCCGACCAAAATCAAGAAATATACGGTTAATCGCTCATTCTTCGTTAATAAGGATGCTCGAGACCAGTTCGAAACTCGAACACATAAGCGGTTGATTGACATTAAGGAGCCTACAACGAAGACGATTGAATCGCTTCAAAATTTATCTCTCCCAAACGGAGTAGATGTCGAAATTAAAATGCTCTGAAAATGAAAGGCGTTCTAGCTCAAAAAATCGGAATGACTCGTGTGATTAACCAGGAAACTGGAAAAGTTACTCCTGTGACACTACTCTTGGTTCCCAAGTGCTCAGTGCTACAAGTCAAAACACCAGAGGTTGACGGATATTCCGCAGCCGTTCTTGGGGCGTTTGAACGCAAAAATCATGGAAAGAATGAGAATAAGAAGTATAAATTTATTCAGGAGTTATCTCTTGAAGGAGAAGAGGTAAAGAAAGGGGAGACTCTTTCTATAGACTTTCTTGATGGAGTAACAAATATTAAACTTACAGGAACCTCAAAAGGACGAGGGTTCTCAGGAGTTATTAAACGTTGGAATTTCGACCGTGGTCGAGAAACACACGGTTCACATCATCACCGAGAACCAGGTTCGTCAGGAATGTGTGCAAAACCAGGTCGTATTTTGAAGGGGAAAAAGTTCCCAGGTCAATACGGTGACGATCAGGTCACATTTCGATCAGAAATTGTAGAAGTTGATAAAGAAAATAACTTGGTCGCAGTACGCGGAGGTGTGCCTGGCGCAAAAAATTCATACATTTTTATCCGCGCTAACTAATGAAAATCGATTTATATGACGTAACCGGAGCAAAAAAAGGAGACATCTCTTTGAATAAAGATATCTTTGAAGCAAAGATCAATCCTGATTTGATGCATCGTGCAGTAGTTATGCGGTTGGCAAACCGTCGATTAAATATCGCTCACACCCTTACTCGTGGAGAGGTTGCAGCAACAACTAAGAAGGCATTCCGACAAAAAGGAACAGGAAATGCTCGTCGTGGTGCTCTTTCAACGAATATCGTTCGAGGAGGTGGAGTAACTCATGGACCACGAAATAATAGAAACTTTACAAAGATGATGCCAAAGAAGGAGCGACGTGCAGCGTTGTTTTCATCTCTTTCGGCTCAAGCAAATGATAAAAACTTGTTGGCTCTTGAAGGGTTTGCAGAAAAAACTCCGAAAACAAAAAAGCTTTCAGAACTTCTTACAAAACTACCAGAGTCAAAGAATTACTTATTCGTATTAGCTGGACGAAATGAAGTATTTGAGAAATCAGCTGCAAATATACCGAACGTGAAAGTGATTTTTGCTTCATACCTTAATCCGTATGATGTGCTTCATTCTCACAAGATCTGCTTTGTTGCAGATGGTATGAAAAAATTAGAAGAAACTTTCTTGTCTGAGAAAAAATGATTCGTATCGAGGACGTTCTCGTGAAGCCAGTACAGACTGAGAAATCAGTCGAGATGGAGACTGGAAATAAATACACCTTCATAGTGCATACAAATGCATCAAAAGGAGATGTTACAAAAGCAGTGAAAGAATTTTATGGAGCAGAAGCAATTTCTGTGAATATCATAAAATTACCAAAAAAAATACGTATTGTTGGACGAGGAAAAGAGATGACTCGTCGTCGTCCGACGAAAAAAGCGATTGTAACTTTGTCTGCAGGAAAGACACTGGATTTTAACGCTATTAAATAATGGGACTTCGACACTTGAAACCGATGACAAATGGACAACGCGACATGAGTGTGTTGGACGGAGTAGAACTTACTGCTAAAAAACCAAGTGTTAAATCTATGCTTAAGGTTGGTAAAAAAGTTACCGGACGAAGCAATGGTACAATTTCTATTCGTCACCGTGGGGGAGGAACTCGCGGACGATATCGACCAGTAGATTTCCGAAGAACGGATAAGCTTGGTGTTTCAGGAAAAGTATCTGCTATTGAATACGATCCAAATCGAAATGTATATATCGCATTGATAAATTATGTTGATGGGGAAAAAAGATATGTATTGATGTGGAAAGGATGTGTAGTTGGAAATGAAGTGATTTGTGACTTGAAGGCAAAAATTCAAGATGGAAATCGAGTTCAACTTCAAACTATCCCATTAGGATTTGAGATTTATAATGTAGAAGTCCAAGAGAATGCAGGAGGGAAATTTGTTCGCTCTGCAGGACAGAGTGCGCGATTGATATCTCTTGATGAAGAAATGGCACAGGTTGAGCTGCCATCTGGAGAAATTCGTTTGATACGAAAAACATGTTTTGCAACACTAGGCGTTCTTGGAAACGAAGAACGTAGTTTAATGAGAATTGGTAAGGCTGGTCGTGTTCGAAACAGCGGACGCCGACCACAAGTTCGTGGTAAGGTTATGAACCCGTGCGATCATCCACATGGTGGAGGTGAAGCGGCTTCTCCAATCGGAATGGCTTATCCAAAAACTCCATGGGGAGCACATGCACTCGGAGTAAAAACTCGAACCAATAAAGATACTGAGAAATATATTCTCAAATCTCGCCATCGTGCGAAAAAGAAATAATTTAATATACCATGACTCGCTCAGCGAAAAAGGGACCGTACGTTGATCCACGCCTTGTAAAAAAGCTACAAGCAATGGATGCATCTGGAAAAAAGTCTGTTATAAAGACTTGGTCACGCCCATGCGTAATTTCACCAGAATTTGTTGGACACACATTTGGTGTGCATAACGGAAAAGAATTTATTTCAGTATTCTGTACTGAAGCTATGGTGGGACACAGACTTGGAGAGTTCTCTCCAACTCGAAAATTCCGTGCACACGGAGGTAAAGAACGATAAAAATGAAAGCACACTTGAACGGCACCAGTATCTCTCCAAAAAAAGCGAATATCATCGCGGGGCTTATCCGTGGGAAATCGGTGGATGAGGCACTTAATATTTTGAAATTTACGCCGAAAAAATCGGCAAAAGTGTTCTTTAAAGTTGTGACATCTGCTGCTGCAAATGCAGTTCATAATGATGGAAAAAAACAAGAAGAATTACGTATTGAGCAAATAATCGTAAATAGAGGATCTTTTAATAAAAGATTTCTTCCTTCAACACGAGGACGAGCGCTGCCTATTCACAAACCAACGGCACATATTACCGTTGAACTTACTGATAAATAATTTTCTATGGGAAAAAAAGTTTCACCGCATTCAATTCGTATCGGAATCACACGTAAATGGGATTCTACCTGGTTTGCAACTGGTATGGATTTCAAAAACAAGTTGATGCAAGACGTGAAGATTCGTAAATATCTTACGAAAAAACTTGTTACAGCTTCTCTTGCGAAAGTAGAAATTAAACGCGGAGGAGGGAAAACATCAGTAATTCTTCACTCAGGAAAGCCAGGAGTGATTATTGGTCGTAGTGGAGAGAATATTGAAAATCTTTCAAAAGAACTTCGTCTTAAATTTGGAGATAATACAATTGCAGTGCAAGTTCAGGAAGTTAGAAAACCTGATGCGAATGCACAGTTAATTGCAGATAATATTGCAGAACAAGTGGGACGTCGTTTTCCATATCGTAGAGTTTGCAAAATGGCTCTTGAGCGTGCTCAGGAAGCAGGAGTAAAAGGAATTAAAATTAAAGTAGGAGGACGTTTGAATGGAGTAGATATCGCTCGAAGCGAAATGTATACATTTGGAACAGTCCCATTGCATACACTTCGTGCAAACATTGATTATGCTACATCAACAGCACGTACGGTGTACGGAGCTATTGGAATTAAAGTATGGGTATACCATGGATTAGTTTTCAAAAATCAAGAGTTGAACTAAGTATTTGTTTTATTATAAAAATTTAAAGCTCCGCAATGCGGAGTTTTTTTTTATTTAAAATACTTCTTTCAAAAGGGAAAAAGATGAAATTTTATAAAAAACATGAGAAATAAATATCTTTTTACAAAGACTTGGCATGGGGACTGCCTTTGAGGACAAAATTTCTCTCTGAAAAAACTTGACACGGGGTTGGTAATGCCTAGAATCCGACAGCTTTTTGCGTACTAGAAAATGTTACAACCAAAACGAGTAAAACATCGAAAACAGCACCGTCTCCGCTCTCAGAGCAAGGGGATTTCTACACGAGGTGCAGCAGTATCATTCGGAGATATTGGAATCAAGACTGTTGAGGCAGGAGAAGTTTCTGCACGACAGATTGAGGCCGCACGTCGAACGATTACACGCGCTGTAAAACGAGGAGGAAAGGTGTGGATTCGCGTATTTCCAGACAAGGTACTTACTGCAAAAGGAGCAGAGGTTCCAATGGGATCGGGAAAAGGATCACCTGATAAATGGGTGTGCCAAGTGAAACCAGGAAGAGTTTTATTTGAAATGGCTGGAGCAGATATTGAACTCATGCGAGAGGCGCTCAAATTGGCAATATACAAGCTGCCATTGAAATGCAAAATTGTTACCCCTGAAATCTGATGAAAATCCAGGAATTACGTCAAATGACAACAGCAAAGCTTCTTGTGTTATTAAAGAGCACAAGACGTGAAGCTGCTGCAGCACGTTTCCGTCTTAATACGGGACAAAATCAGAATTCTGCTGCGCTTAAAAAAATGAGAACAATGATTGCTCAAATCAACACATTGATCCATGAGCAAAAATTAGCTGATATTGCAAAAAAATGATCACTAAAAAAGGTACGGTTACAAAATTGTCTAGTACTCAGACTATCCGAGTAGAGGTAGTAGAGCGTCGACAGCACTCGAAGTACAAGAAAATGTACCGAATTACAAAAAACTTCCTTGTTCATGATGAAAAAAATCAAGCAAAGGAAGGGGACTTGGTATTGATCCAGCAATGCCGACCAGTTTCAAAACGAAAACACTGGGAACTTCAATCAATAGTTAAATGATTCAGCATATGAGTTGGCTTCGTGTTGCAGATAACACTGGTGCAAAACAGGTATGTTGCATTAAGGTGCTCGGTGGTTCAAAACGCCGATATGCACGAGTAGGAGACGTTGTTGTTGTATCCGTAAAAGAAGCTGCACCACGTGGCGTAGTTAAGAAAAAATCTATTCAGCGCGCAGTGGTGGTAAGACAAAAATCACCAATAAAACGACCAGATGGTTCTGCACTTCGTTTTGATGAGAACGCAGTAGTTCTTATTAATCCAGAAGGACAACCCAAAGGAACGCGTGTATTTGGTCCAATTGCTCGTGAATTACGTGCAGCTGGGTATCAAAAAATTATCTCTCTAGCTCCTGAAGTATTGTAGAATGAAATTTCGAATTAATGATTCCGTGATTGTTATCTCAGGTGCAGACCGAGGGAAAACTGGTACAGTAACAAAAATTATTGCTTCTGATAACCGAGTGGTTGTTGAAGGGGTTAATAAACATATTAAACACGTGAAAGGACGTGAAGGACAAGCGGGAGAGCGTGTTGAGTTTTTTGCTCCAATTCATGCTTCAAATGTTGCAATTGCTGATCCCAAAACAGGAAAAGCAACTCGCGTAGGATATAAAATTGAAGGAAAAACGAAAACTCGTGTTGCAAAGACATCAGGAGAAGTGATTATTGGTGTTGCAAAAACGAAAAAAACGAAGGCCAAAAAGGCCGTTTCTGAAAAATCTGCGAAATGAAATCACCACTTTTAGAACAATATCAGAATAAGGTGCGAGCAAAACTCCAAAAAGAGTTTAGCATCAAGAATCCAATGCAGGTTCCTGCTATCGAGAAGATTTGTATCAATGTTGGGATGGGATCATACCTACAACGACTTGGATCAAAAGACTTTTCTTTTGTTGAAGATAACTTCACTCGTTTAACAGGACAAAAACCAGTTATTCGAAAATCAAAAGTTGCAGTTTCGAACTTCAAACTTCGTGAAGGAATGCCTATTGGAATGTCTGTTACATTACGTAACGATGGTGCATACAACTTTTTATACAAACTTATTCATGTTGTATATCCACGAGTACGAGATTTCCGTGGAGTAGAAAAAAATTGTTTTGATAAAGACGGAAACTGTTCTTTTGGATTTAACGATCACACAGTATTCCCAGAATCACTCCGAACAGAGGACTCTCGAAAGATTTTTGGATTACAGGTAACTGTGGTATTCAGTACATCAAACGTTGAGCAAAATCGACGTGTTCTTGAGGAATTTGGTTTCCCATTTAAAAAGATAGCTAAAAAAACTGACTAATGGCACGAAAAGCAATCGTTCACAAATCACGAAAATTCATGGAGCGTTATCTTCTTGCAAAGAAAGAAGGTCGAAAAATCGCCATGAGTACACGTGCATACAACCGTTGTGAAAAATGCGGTCGTCCTCATGGATATATGAGAGACTTCGGTATTTGCCGATGTTGTTTCCGTGAATTAGCAGAAAAAGCCCAAATTCCGGGTGTTCGTAAATCTTCTTGGTAAAATCTTACAAAAACATGGTAGTTGACCCAATCGCCGATTTCTTGACTCGAATGCGTAACGCCCAGATGGCGCGTCTTACACAGATCGAGCTTCCGTACTCTCGAGTAAAACACGAGATTGCAAATGTAATGTTGAAAAACAAATTTCTCACAGAGGTGAAGAAAGACGAAAGCGGAAAATTTCCTGCTTTGGTTGTTACATTGCCAGAGAAGAAACTTGAACTCAAGCGTGTATCTAAATGCGGACAGCGTATCTACACTACTGCAGATTCTATCTGGAAAGTGAAAAACGGATTTGGTATTTCAATCATTTCTACTTCACAGGGATTGATGACAGGATACGAAGCTCACGCCAAAAAAATTGGTGGAGAGGTTATGTGTGAGGTTTCATAGCTAAAACTTCAATCTTCAAATTTCAAACTACAAATTAGAGAACTCGCGTTGGCGGGTTTTTTTAGTTACACCAACAAAAATAAAACACTTCCTGCCGCAAGAGGAACAATGATATTATCGTCGATAAAAATTTTTCCGAGACGCCATGGATAGGACTCTAATCCGATTGCCACACAGGAGGCCAGAAATGCTGCCCAGAGGGGCACAAAGAACTGAGCGGCGAATGTACCCGCAATAACTCCAATAATCACTCCTATGACGCTTTTTCGTCGATTCCAGGGGAGATTGATACGTCTGGGGAGTCGTTCTGCAAATAAATGATTAAAAGAATCGCCCACAGCAAGAATGAGAATTGCGGCATAGGCAATCTTTACGGGGAAAAAGAGAAACACCAGTCCTGTACCCAAAAGGAAGTAAAAAGGTCCACTTCCTGGGAAATCGTAAGCACGAGGACGATCAAACTGTCGTATTATATTGGCAAGCCAAGGAAGATTTCCACGGGCAGTGAGCCAACAAGATATTAGTCCGAGAAGAAGTAATATAGCTATTTCTCGAAGACGAAGAACGCCAATCCAGTGTGCAAATACCGCAAGAAACCCAGAGAAGAAGTGAAGTGATTGACGACGGAATTCTAATTTATTCCAAGCAATTTTAAGAGCGAGATCCGTTTCTCTCTTACTAATGATAGAGCCGATTATTCCCCCGAGAAACAATCCCCCAACAATGTCAGATGGCCAGTGAACATTTTCATATATACGACTAAATCCAATTAATATCGCAAAAAAGGCCCATCCAATTCCAAGGGATTTATTTATTCTCCAAAGCGGAACGAGAGCAGCAAAAGCCACAGCAGTATGAAGAGAGGGAAGACCAGAGGAATTAAATATTCGTTGCTCGACCAACGGAGTCAGACCTAGCTCAATAAATGGTCGAGGAACATCGAACCAGCTTTTTAGTACGGCAGCAATAATAGCAGCAATAACAATCGCAAAACAAGCAGGAAGAAGTCGTGAACGATGATCTTCACTTTTCCAAGTGCGCCATATAGTGATGAGACCAAAAATCGCCAAAATCACCCATATGGCTTTTTCCGTTAAAAAAACAATCCATTGATCCAAAAAGGAACAGCGGAAATGGTCATTTATCCAAGCAAAAGCATGAGTGTCCCAGTATTTTGCCAGGAAAAATAAAAACACTCCTGAGATAATCCATATAAAAAGTTCGAGTTTGAGAGCTCGAAAGTTGATTTCTTTGAGATTTTTTGGCACAATTTTCACACACATAATACTACAAAATATTTTAAAAATGAGCGAACAAAAAATTATTGACAACATTCTTTCACGCGGGATTGCTCAAATCATTGATAAAGATGTGCTTCGTAAAAAACTAGAGAAAGATCCTTCTCAGGTTTTTATTAAATATGGACTTGACCCTACCCGTCCAGATATTCATATAGGACATGCCGTCTGTCTTAGAAAATTACGACAATTTCAAGATTTAGGTTGTACGATCATCTTTTTGGTTGGAGATTTTACTGCTATGATTGGAGATCCAACAGGAAAAAATAAATTAAGACCAGAATTAGGATTACAAGAAATTCAGCAGAATATGGCAACTTATGTTGAGCAAGCTCAAAAAATACTAAACTGGGAAAAGAACATTGCAGTTCTCCAAAACGCGAGTTGGTTTATGACATTTGACGATTTTTGGACAGCTAAAGGGTACCCTATTCCATTTTTTTCTGAAGAAACATTTAATGAGGCTATTAAAGGAGGTGCCTACAAAAACGTGTTATCAGATACGATTTCAATAGAAGAATTTCAAGAACAATATATTACAGAGAGAACATTATGGGAAACACAGGGAAATAAGATGAAACAAGTAGTTTCGCTTCGTAATTTATTGGGAAATTTGAGAAAAGTAACACAAGAGCAATTAATACAAAGAGATTTATTTAAAGAAAGAAGAAAGAAAAATATTCCTATATTTATGAATGAGATGTTATATCCAATCATACAGGGGATTGATAGCCTAGTGATATCAAAAGGATTGTTAATGAATAAAGCCCTAAAAAATCCATATCTAGTAGAAATGGGAGGCACCGATCAGTATTTTAATATATTGATGGGAAGACAGATGGTAGAGAAAGACATAGCTTGTGAAATGGAACTTCAATCTGTTATAACAGTGCCTATTATTGAAGGACTAGATGGAAAAGAAAAAATGAGTAAATCGTTGGACAACTATATTGGTGTTACAGAGATCCCTAGCGAGATATTTGGGAAAGTGATGTCTATCCCAGATGAATTGATGGAAAAATATTTTGAATTACTTACAGATGAGGACATGAAGGAAGTTAAGAAACTTATTAAAAAATCGCCACGTGATGCCAAAGTTCGTTTAGCAAAAAATATTGTTACTTGGCTTCATGATAAAAAATGTGCGGATGAGGCATTGCGTGATTTTGAGCAAAAATTTGTAAAAAAAGAAGTGCCAGATGAGATGCCAGAGTTTTCTGTGGGGAAATCAGAAGTTGGTATATTAGATCTCATAACTTCTATTTGTAAGTTCACAAAATCAAATTCCGATGCACGTCGCTTGGTACAACAGAGCGCGGTCACTTGGAATGGGGAAAAAGTCACGGATCCCAATGCGATGATTCAGATTTCAGGAGAACATGTCTTGAAAGCGGGAAAACGAAGTTGGGCGAGGATTAAGAAGTAAACGGCACTTATTGACCTTGATGAAGATGGAGAATCAAGCTTAGAACATTTATTGTTTTCTTTTGATGGAGAGAAATTTGTACCATTGACTTTAGATAAGTAAACTATGCGCGCATGAACGAGCTTATTGCGCAATTACTTTGGAATGGTCTTGTGGCCGGATCTTTGCTTGCGCTCGTTTCTCTTGGGCTCACACTGATATATGGCGTGGCAGGATTCGTTCAATTTGCTCATGGAGAGCTTGTCGCGTTGGGAGCGTATTCTATGCTTGTCTTTCATAAGTTTTTAGGGCTTTCATTTATTCCTGCCGGAATGGCAGCAATAATATTGGTAATTATTTTTGGATTGATTTTGGAGCGATTCTTTTTTCGTCCTGTCCGTGATAAAAACCCAATGATTCCCTTGGTAATCTCGATAGGACTCTCTATCGGTTTACAGGCTGTTTTGCAGATGGTTTTTGGTCCACAGATTCAAACAATCTCAAATATTCGTTTTGAAAGCCTCTCCGCTGGAGGGTTGTTTCTTGCGACTCCATCACAAATTATAGCGGTGTGTGCGTCCTTTCTTTTGACAGGTTTGTTGATTTTCTTTCTTCATAAAACTCGACGAGGTCGTTCACTTCGAGCCGTTTCAGATAATAGAAATTTGGCACAAATTTTTGGAATGGACCCAGATGTAGCTATGCGTTGGATATTTGGTTTGAGTGCAGGACTTGCTGCAGTAGCAGGTATTTTCCTTGGATTTGAACAAAATCTTGAGCCGTTAATGGGAGTACAAATATCAGTTACGGCCTTTGCAGCAGTGATTCTTGGATCCCTTGGTTCGGTTCGTGGGGCTATTTTGGGAGCATTCGTTATTGGATTTGCTCAAAATTTATTAGTTGGACTTGGAGTAGTTCCAAGTGGGTTTTCTGTGGCAATTCCATTCGTGGTATTGATTATAATGTTGCTTTTTTTGCCTTCGGGTATTTTTGGTAAAAAATTTGAATTTCTTCGCAAATGAAAAATACATACATACTGCTTTCGGCTTTGCTCATCTGTGGATGTGCTACTACTCCGTTTTCTACGGATATTTCAGGTTCAACTTCATCACCGCCTATTATTCTGGAAGGAGATCCAGTGAAAATAGGTGCAATACTTCCGTTATCAGGAGGAATGGCTGAAATGGGGATAGAGTTGCAAAAATCATTAATAGCAGAAGTAGAATTCGCAAACGAACAGGGAGGCGTCCTGGGAGATCGTCCGATTGAAATAATATTTGAAGACGGACAGTGTAATGCGGGAGTGGCGACATCGGCAGCGCAGAAGTTGATTCGTGTTGAAAAAGTTTCGATTATCTTGGGAGGACTTTGTTCCCCCGAAACATTGGGCGCGGCTCCTTTGGCAGAAAAAAATAAAGTAGTTCTTTTGACCTCTGTATCAGGAGCAGCTTCGATTAGTTATGCAGGAGATTTTGTGTTTCGTAATGCACCAGAAGGGAACACCAATGGAAGAATTATGGCAGAGTATGCAGATAAAGAAGGGTTTGAGAAAGTAGTGCTTATATCAGAAATAAGTGATTTCCCTATGTCTGTCGCAGATACATTTCATTCAGAGTTTTCGGGAGAAATTATTGAGGAAAAGTTTGCTCCTGGGGTAACAGATTTCAAAACGATTATTGCCAAAGTGAAAGAAATGCAGGGCGATGCCCTCTTCTTTAATCCACAGCAAAATCAGAGTTTTGTTTTATTTATGAAACAGTTGCAGGAAGCGCAGTGGAAAGGCCCATTGATGTTTAACAACACCGTGGTGGGAAATCCTGCTTTATATACAGATATTGCTGAGTTTATGGTTTCAAATAAATCAGTAGCAGGAAGTTATGATGTGGTATCAAATAAAATGCAGGAGGATCTTTTGGAACGATTTGAAGATCGTTGGGACCGCGAAGCACTTTTCCAGCACTTACTCGCAAATCAGCACGACTCACTTACTTTAATCACGCAGGCAATTTATACTGTTCAAGACGAAACAGACACAGAAGGCATTCGGGATTATTTATACGCCGTAAGAGACTTTACTGGTGCATCCGGGACATTTTCTATTGATGTAGACGGAGATGCTGGGAAATCATATGAATTAGTTCGTTTTGAAGGAAAGAAGTTTGTTCCGTTTAAAGAATGATTGAATATATTTACTCACTGATCACCATTGCGTTGATTTGGACAATTCTTGCCCAGAGTTACAATTTGTCTTTTGGATTAGCGGGTTTATTCAACTTGGGACACATTATTTTTTACGGGATTGGTGCGTATGCAGCAGCAATTCTTAATACACGATATGGAATAGGCTTTGGTCCAAATTTACTTATAAGTGCAGTTATTGCAGGAGCTTCAGCAAGTATTTTTGGTTTATTGACACTGCGTTTGCGAGGACATTATTTGGCGATTGCGACACTTGGGGCAGCAATGATTGCACAGGTAGTAGCATTAAATTGGATGTCTTTGACTCGTGGGCCATTAGGAATTCGTGGCATTGAGGAACCAACATTATTTGGAGTTTCTTTTATTGGTGACACGTTTACGCATATTCTTTTATACGGAGCTATTACGGTATTTATCTTATTTCTTTTATGGAAATTGTTTCATTCCCCATGGGGACGTTTGTTGCGTGCTATCAGAGATGATGAGACGGCGGCACAAGCAGTAGGAAAAAATGTTTTTACAGCAAAATTATGGGCTCTTATTTTGTCTGCAGCGTTTGCAGGTATAGCAGGAGCAATGTACACGCATTACCGATTGTTTCTTGATCCATCAGTCTTTTCTTTGCAAGAGATTATTTTACTCATTTTATTAGTAGTTATTGGTGGTCGGGGGAAGTATTGGGGCGTTATTGCTGGAGCAATGTTAATTATTGTACTAGGAGAAGTTCCTCGATTTCTTTCTTTTCCGGAAACAATGCTTGGTGCAGCACGTAATTTGACGTATGCAGCTTTATTAATGGGGACGATGTTTTGGCGTCCCAATGGTATTTTTTCATCCACAAAAAGATGAAACATATTTTAGAAGTTGTTGGATTGAAAAAACAGTTTGGAGGAGTCCATGCAGTAGATGATTTACATTTTTCTATCAAAAAACACACTATTACGGGGTTAATCGGTCCTAATGGAGCAGGGAAAACAACCGTTTTTAATTTGATTACGCAGTTTTTGCCAGCAGATGGAGGAACTGTTTTTTATTCAGGAGCAGTGCTTCCTCATGCACAACCAGAAAAGGTAGTTCGTATGGGAATTGCACGAACATTTCAACAGATCCGTGTCTGCAAAACACTTACCGTACGAGAAAATTTACTCCTCGCCTGCTCAAAAAAATATGATAGATGGTGGGATTGTTTTCGTCGGCGTGATGAGCGAGCTTTGAGTGACAATGTGGAGAAAATGTTGAAAACTATTGGACTCGAACACATGAGTGAGTCACCGGCATCCGAACTCAGCTATGGTCAGTCAAAACTGGTGGAATTAGCACGTACTTTCCTTATAGATGCAAAACTTATATTACTTGATGAACCAGCTTCTGGAATCAATCCGACGTTTTTATTAACGATCGAGAAGATGATCTTTGATTTGAAAAAAGAAGGGAAAACTATTTTTGTGATCGAGCACAATCTTCCTTTTCTTATGCGTATTTCAGATGAGATCCTAGCAATGAATGAAGGAAAGTTTTTGTGCCAAGGGACACCAGAAGAAGTGCAGCAGAATCCGCAGTTATTGGCAGCATACTTAGGGGAAACTTCAATTTTCAATCTTCAAACTTCAAATAGCGAATGTTAAAAATTTCCAATCTGGTTGCGGGATACGGAAAGGGACCAGATGTCCTTCATGACGTACACTTAGAGCTCAAAGAAGGAGAAATCGCAACAGTGATAGGCCCTAATGGAGCGGGGAAATCGACATTATTATCTTCTGTTTTTGGCCTTACTGATGTACGAGAAGGAACGATTATTCATGGTTCACGAGAAATAACGACTCTTTCTACGAATGAAATTTTGAAATCAGGAATTGCTCTTGTCGCTCAGCGCGATAATGTTTTTACTGAGCTTACTGTTGCTGAAAATCTAGATACTGCCGCGTGGACGATTTCTTCTCATGCAGAGAGAAAATTACGTGCACAGGAAGTGTTGAAAATGTTTCCAATGTTACGACCTCATTTAGAAAAAAAGGCAGTTCTTTTATCAGGAGGAGAACGTCAGATGGTCGCATTAGGAATGGCATTGATGGTGTCGCCAGAAGTGCTTCTTTTGGATGAACCATCTATAGGATTGGCTCCGAAGATTGTGCAGGAGGTTTTTTCCAAAATTCAAACAATCCGAGACGGAGGAACGTCCATTCTCATGGTTGAACAAAACGCAGCTGCAGCATTGCAGATTTCAGATCGAGGATATGTATTAGAACTCGGAAAAAATGCCTTAGAAGGGACGGGACAGGAGTTATTGAATGATCCAGAAGTAGGAAGATTGTTTTTGGGGAGAGGAGGGAGGAATTAAAAAAGCATCCCAATAAGTTGGAATATTTATTATTTTTATGGTGGTCCCAGCAAGAATTGAACTTGCGTTTCCGGTTCCGCAAACCGATGTTCTTCCACTAAACTATGGGACCTTTAAAGCGCGAAGATTCTAATGAGGAGAGAGCATTTGTCAATTTAATAACGCCCCCTAGCCCCCTCTTACATTAAGAGGGGGAATAAAAAGTCTTGCTTGCACACATTTAAGGAAGTGCTATATTCCCAGCGCTCTTTTGGTTGATTATCGCTCTTCTTTATAAAAAGGAGAGAGGAAAGTCCGCGCCGCACGAACAAAACGAAAACGGCTCACGGCCGATCCCCTTATTCGCGAGGATGAGGGAGGGAAAGTGCCACAGAAACTATACGCCTCCGTTCGCGGAGTTCCGGTGAAAAGACTGTGAGGTGATGCTCGCAGAGCAATTTGTCGCAAGACAAGTTGGCGGTAAACCCTTTTGGCGGAGATGCAGGTGGCCCGAACGAAATAAGTGGTGTTGTTCCCACGCTTGAGTTTTACTTC
>CAZGJL010000009.1:0-33141 GCA_964526665.1 uncultured Candidatus Peribacteria bacterium
TATTTGTCCGATGGGACTTTTGGAGCGAGCTCATTCTTTTAAAGACAAAAAGGCAAAGGGATTGGAAGCAAATGCTGGATTATTTACCTATCCCATGCTGATGGCAGCGGATATTTTACTCTATTCTGCAAATAAAGTTCCTGTAGGAAAAGATCAGAAACAACACGTAGAAATGGCCCGTGATATCGCGCAGAAATTCAATCATCAGTTCGGAGAAATCTTTACTCTTCCAGAGCCAATGATTGCCGAAAATGTACAAACAATTCCCGGACTGGATGGTCAAAAAATGTCAAAGTCATATGGAAATACTATTTCGATTTTTGAAGGAGAAAAAAAGTTAAAAAAACAAATTAATTCAATAAAAACGGCTTCAGTTGAGATGGGAGATCCTATTAATCCAGAAACATGTCCGGTGTTTTCGTTTCACAAACTATTTGAAACACCAAATTTAGAAGATTTAACTGCAAAATATAAAGCAGGAAAAATAGGGTTTGGGGAATCAAAAAAACTATTATTTGAGAGAGTATGGGAATACTTTCGTTTAGCGAGAGAGCGTCGCACAGAGTTGGAGCAGAATCTTGATACGGTTGAAAAAATAATGCAAGAGGGTGCTATGAGAGCAAATGTTATTGCTTCAGGGAAATTAGAGGAAATACGAAAGGTTATTGGGATACGATAGGTAAAGCTACAATTTTCAAACTACAAACTACAATTTACAAATAAGGAACTATTTTAAGTTCCCCCTCTTAGTGTAAGAGGGGGCTAGGGGGCGTTATGTTCAAAAGATGTATTCCACCAGTTTTCTGTGCATAGAGCAAGCCAAGTGCATTGAAAAAAGGCGTTAAATCAGGTATACTGTCCTGAATTTTTCGTAAAACATGACACATCAACTAAAAATATCGTTTGGAACAAAGGAACCAGAACAACGTTCTGAAACACAACTTTCTTTTTCTGATTACTGGGAGCATGTGCACTCGCCAGATGAGCGAGAAATCTTGACGGAGCCAACAATTGCTCCACCAGAAAAAACATCTCCATTTAATTTCAAACTTCGTCGCAGACGTCCTCTTTGGAAGGATGTTGCTGCATTTGGAGCGACATCACTTGTCTTATGGGGAGTGTCACATGTAGCTTTGAATTTTTCAGCATTTGCAGAAATTACAGAATATAAAGCAAAAACCCTTACCGCATCGGTTGTGGAACTTTTTGAGGAAGAAAAAGAGAATCCTTTGGTACTGGAAGCAAAAGGGGTTACAAGAGTTAAAAAAACAAAGAAAACACATGTAGCGGAAGTTTTTGCGAGTTGGGATGTTCATCCATCAGATAATCGTTTGGTTATTCCACGAATTGAGAAAAATGTTCCACTTGTTACGGTCCCAACACACAGGAATTGGAAACAGTTGGAGACAAATATTCAAAAAGGATTGCAGGGCGGAGTGGTCATTCATCCAGTTTCACATTCTCCAGAAAGCATGGGGAATTTCTTCCTAACAGGACATTCTTCGTATTATGCGTGGGACAAAGGGCGTTACAAAGATGTTTTCGCATTACTCCATGAAGTTCAGGAAGGGGATATTGCGGAGGTCTACTGGAACGGGAAGAAATACGTGTATGAATTAACACAGACAAAAGTTATCCCACCAACAGAGACTTCGGTTTTGAAACAGCCGAATGATCGCCGAATTATTACATTGATGACGTGTACTCCAGTGGGAACCAATAAAAATCGATTGATTTGGACAGGGAATTTAATTCGGATTGAGTAGACTTCTGACGAATCTTGAAAAGGCAACTTATTGACTTTTATTGATGAGTATTCTTTAATGTCCTTGATTTTAACTTTTTTAAAATGAATACGAACGTACCAGATAATTTTGAAGAACTTGGTTGGAAGATAAAACCTGCTGGAGTTCAAGAGGGAGGGGTTCCAGAAGAGGAATTATTGCAAGGAAAAGTTGATGAACAAAAATGGAAAGCAATTAATAGTGAAACTGGAAAGATAGCGTCAACATCTACAAAAGATATAAAAATAATTTTAGAAGAAGGTTGTGGCGGAATGGATATTGCAGCTTAATTATTTCCCAAAATTCTGCCAGAACTCAATATCGGCATCGCCAGTTGGATTTTTTATAAGTGGGAATTCTAAGTTCATAACTTTGGCATGTGCTTCTTTTAACTCGGTCAAAACTTCTTGTCGATCACTATCTGAGACCTGAAGTGATTTTGTTTCAAGATTTCCTTTTTCATTTGGAGTGAGGAATTCTAATTCACAACTATTAACTTTCCATGGAGCACCAGCGGATTTTGCCAATAAATCATAAAACACAAGTTGTCGCCAAAAACGTTCTCCATGCTTGATGGGTTTTGGTTTCCCTGATTTGTAGTCAACGATGCGAACGGAAGTTTTTCCTGCATCTTGGTACACGATTTTATCAACTTTTCCCGTAAGCTTTATCCCGTCTATTTCAGGACTATATGTACCAAAACCGACCTCGGTTTTTACATTTTCGGCAGTCCATGTGGTAGATTTTTCTTCAAAATTTTTCTTCAAAATTTCGCTTCCTCGTTCTTTCAGTCGCTCAAAATCACTATGGGTTACATTTTGTCCACGGAGTGCTTTTTCAAAATATTGTTGCAAGACTGCTTCAGAGATATTACTGCGGAGAGTTTTTTCTAATGCCTCATGTAGGGCAACTCCGAGAGCTAATTGTGGTTCGGGGCGAGGGTTTCTCGGGAATCTGTATAATTGTTGAAACAAAAATCGGCGAGGGCAATCAAGATAATTTTGTAAAGCAGTAGCGGACCATCGGAAAGAGTTAATTCGTTTTTGTAAGATATGTTTTTCGTCAGTTGTGAGATGAAGTTCTTTTCCTGCTTGTAGTAATGTTGGTAATAATTCTTGAGCGCGCTCTTCAATAGGATCGGCCTCTAAGTCAGTACATAATGCGTCAGGGATTTCATGCCAAAATAATGACGGATTTTTATCACGTCCTTGATTATCTGTAGCAGAGTAGGAGAGAAAGAGTTTCTTTCTTGCTCGAGTGAGTGCAACGAAAAACAAACGTCGTTCTTCAGCATTTTCATCAAAATCAGTATCTTTAAATATATGTGGAATCGGAACGCTAGAAGATTTTGATCGCGTGTTTCCCCAGACAGTATCAACTAATCCAGGAACAAACACAGCATCAAATTCACGTCCTTTGGCCCCATGAGCTGTTAATAAATGAACGCTTCTTTTATCAGAGGGAAGTATGTCTGGGCGTACTTGTATATTGAAGTGATGTATTAATTCAATTCGTTCTAATAATTCATTAAGCGTTTCACAGTGTTGTTTGCCGATCCAATTTGTGAATTTTCGTACAGCAGAGAGAGAATCGGTTTTTTCTTCTTTGACTAACCAATCAAGAAGACCAGAAGAGTAGAGAAGCTTCTCGGTCAAGACTTCAGGGCGACAGTGCCAAAATTGCTTTCGTGAGGTTGTGAGCCAGGTGAGGAATTTGGTTGTTGAACCCGGGTTCGAACCCGGGTTTAATAATTGCTCGATAACCCGTTCTCCCCGTTGTCGCTTCATAGAAAATTTTAAAAGCTCTTCTGCAGGAATATCCCAATAGGGAGCGTGTAATACTTCCCAAATAAGATTGTCCATTTCTGGAGCCATAAAAATTCGTAAGAGTAAAATGATTTGACGAACGTATTCATCATCAAAAATATTTCCTCGGATACTTGCGGCCACAGGGATTCCAAATTGAGGCAAAATGAGAGACAGTGCCGCGATTTCACTATTTTTTCTTACAAGTATAGCAATTTCATTTGCAGGGATTCCATTTTTTATTTCTGTTCGAATTTGATCAACGAGATGTGTTTGTTCTGCACTGATAGAACCAACTATTGCGCGTGTAATGTTTTCACAAAATTTATGATTTATTCCTTCAGCAACGAGTGTTCGGCTTTCATTAGCACGATCAGTATTATTTTGAATTGAAGTAAAGGCGGCATCGAGAATTTTTTGACCAGAACGATAGTTTTGTTCAAGAGAAATTTCTGTATAGGTAGAAAACCTTCTGCGGAATTCGTGAATGTTTTCCGTGCTTGCTCCTTGGAATCGGTAAATAGACTGATCATCGTCTCCCACAGCAAAAATATTCGGTTGTTCGTAGTCTACGAGAGCCCATACAATCTCATTTTGCGCATTATTTGTATCTTGATATTCATCAACCAAAACCCATTGATATTTTTCTTGTAAATCAAATTTTAGGTTTTCATCTTTTTCGAGGGCTTCGGTTACCCAATTAATTAAATCATCAAAATCATATCCGCCGCGTTGTGATAATTTTTCTTCATATACTTCCCATAATTGTGAAAATTCTTCCATTCGCGCCATTCGGTTTTCCAATTTTTCTCGTTCGGCAGGTTTTTCATCTCCGACATTGAAATCTATATACTTTCGCTGATAATAATTTTTTTCATTTGCTTCCCAAAGAGTTCGTTCTTGAGGAATTAATTCACGGAGCTGAGTAGGGGAGACGTGTTCGCGTTTCAAGCTAGAAATAGCAGAAATAACGTCGTATTTGTTCACTAACTCATCATAAATAGGTCTGAAATATTTCCAGTGTTTTGTTTTAATAGCGTCATTGTAAGCGAGAGCTTTCATCAAATCATCAGAGAGTTCTCGTCCAGATTTTTTTTCTTCGAATTTCAATGGATATTCATTCATAACCATTTCTGCAAACCCATGAAAGGTGCAGATGGTAACTTTGTGTGCTTCTTTTCCAATTTTGTTAAATAATCGTTCTCTCATCTCGACAGCGGCAGCATTGGTAAAGGTAAGACAAAGAATATTTTCAGCTTTTGCATCAGTTTTTTCTAAAATATGTCCGATACGTGCCGTGAGCAGATGAGTCTTCCCCGTTCCGGGCCCAGCAAGCACAAGTACAGGCCCGTAGACCGTTTCTACGGCTTTTCGTTGTGCTTCATTCAATTCTGCAAGGAAATCTATCATCGGGGAAAGTGTAACTGTTTTGCGTAAAATTTGAAAATCTCTACACTCCGCCCATGCTAGAAAAAACAGCTTTTTTGGGCACACAAGGGATTCGGAAGTTACTCTTCCGCATGTCTGCGCCAGCTATCATTGGAATGCTGGTTATCGCTTTGTACAACGTTGTAGATACGATTTTTATTGGACAAGCAGTAGGAACTCTCGGGATTGCAGCAGTATCTGTTTCCTTTCCATTGCAAACAATGTTTTTTGCGATAGCTCTTTCTATTGGAGTAGGGGCAGCTTCTGAAGTATCACGGAATATAGGATCCAATAAACAAAAAGAAGCAGAACGCATTCTCGGAGTGGCAATGTGGCTTGTTTTGGTAGGAAGTGGAGTTCTTCTCCTTGGTGGATTATTCCTCTTAGAACCGATTCTCAGAGCTTCTGGAGGGAACACAGAAGTGATGTCTCTGGCGAGTGAATATACGCGTGTTATTTTATACGGAGCTCCATTTTTGGTCGCATCAATAGTCGGAAATAGTCTCGTTCGATCAGAAGGAAATGCGAAATTGGCAATGATGGTTATGGTGGTCGGAGGTTTAACGAATTTATGTCTTGATTGGCTCTTTTTATTCCCCCTCAATATGGGAATTGCGGGTGCGGCGTGGGCAACTTCTATTGCTCATGTTGCTTCTTTTTCTCTCTTAATTCCATATTTTTTCTTGGGAAAAAGTGCGGTGCCTCTTTTGTTGAAGAATATCCAGTGGCATTGGGAAAGTGTAAAAAAAATAATGACCGTTGGTTCGGCATCATTTATGAGAGAAATGTCGTTTGTTATTGAGATGGGAGTACTGAACCACGTTTTAGTTGCCCTTAGTGGAAATGTAGCCATTGCGGCATTTGGAATCATTATGCGTATTGCAATGGTGGTCTTGATGCCTATTTTTGGAATTGTTCAAGGATTACAGCCCATTGCGGGATACAATTTTGGAGCAAAGAATTTTGAGCGAGTGCGTTTGGTGTTTTGGCGAGCTTCTACGTGGGCGACGAGCATTGCTGTTATGGCATTTGTTATTCTCTTTTTCTTTCCCGAGCCATTTGTGCGCCTTTTTACGCATGACAGTGAACTGATTTCTATTTCGATGGAAGGACTTCGTTGGATGGTATTGGGATTTGCTTTTGTAGGAATTCAGACTATTGGTGGGGGATTGTATCAATCGCTTGGATTTGGAAAACAATCACTGATTTTGTCTCTCTTGCGGCAGGTAATATTTCTCATTCCATTGGTCTTATTATTGTCTCATTTCTTTGGAATAAGAGGGGTTTGGTGGTCTTTTCCTATTGCGGAAATATCTGCGGCTCTTGTGACAGTACTTATGCTATGGTTTGATCGAAAAAAGCTGGCATTAGTGAAATGCTCGTAAAAAAGTTGCGTCTAGAAAGAGTTTGAGTAAACTTCGGTCGCTCATACCGCGGAGAGGTGGCAGAGTGGTCGAATGCACCAGTCTTGAAAACTGACGTGCCGGCAACGGTACCGAGGGTTCGAATCCCTCCCTCTCCGCCAGAGCAGAAAACTCTTGCATACAAAAAATATTTTTGTATCATCCCCAAGCAAAATTTGGGCGATTAGCTCAGCTGGCTAGAGCGTCTCGCTTACACCGAGGATGTCACAGGTTCGAATCCTGTATCGCCCACCATATTTTGCAAGATAAAATGACTATGTGGTCATTTTTTTGTACTCAAAAATCAAAAAATATTTAAATTAAAACATTGATTCCTTACTTTTTGCTTTTTTTCTGAGCAATTAATTCCTCAGGATTGGTAGTAATAACCTGATCTTCTCCAGGAGAGGCAACGATTTGAATCGCTACGTGTTGGTTTCCAGCGAAGAATAATCCTTGTCCTACTTTTGAGTTTAACAAAAGAGAAGTTTCTTGTTCCGTGAGATCAAATACCTTTTTCAATCGTTCAGTTGCGACCGGAGCTTGTCGAAGCAAAAGTTGCAATGAGGAGTTCGTAATAATTGGTTTCCCCCATGGAGAATCAAGAAAGTCTTCCACATCTTGGGTAATAGTCGTTACTCCGAGGTAGTATTTACGTGCTCGTTTTACTAACCCGTGAAGGAATCGTCCAGAGTCTTCATGTTGTACGATATTCCAGGCCTCATCTACAACAAGGAGTCGACGTTTTAATTCAGAACGAACTTTATTCCAAATGAAATTCAACAAGATATACATTGAAATTGGACGAAGTTGATCTTCCAAATCTCGAATACAAAAGGTTACAAGTCCGGACTCAAGGTTTACATTTGTTTGATCTGAGAAAAGACCAGAAAATGTTCCTTCGGTAAATCGTTCTAGCCGTACAGCGAGTTCTCGTCCACCTTCAAGGGATTCAAGCACGTTTTTCAAATCTTTCATTGTTGGCATTTCTAACTCATGCGGGTTTTCGGTCTTCTGAGTAATACCTTTCAATTCATAGGACTGCAAAATAGCGCGATCCATAAGTCCTTGTTCCACTGGAGTTAAGTTTCCGAGCATTAAATTCATCAACCCGGACAGGTTAATTGCTGCCTCACGAAGTGATTCTCCAGGTTTTTCTTCTGTAGAAAAAGTAGCAGGAAGATCAAATGGATTAATACGTTGATCAGAGTTCAATGAAATATTGATATATGTTCCACCAACAGTTTTGGTCAAAGTTTCATATTCGTTTTCTGGATCAAGAATAATCACATCCGTTCCCATCATGAGAGAACGTAATACATCGAGTTTAACGGCATATGATTTACCAGCACCAGATTTCGCAAACACCACTTGGTTGGCATTTTCTAGCTTAAATCGATCAAAAATAATCAATGAATTGTTGTGACGATTGAGTCCATACATAATTCCTTCATTTGACGTAAGGCTTGAGGAAACAAACGGAAACGTAGAAGAAAGTGGTGCAGTATTCATGTTTTGTACTACATCCAACATGTCGGTTGCTTGTGGGAGAGTTGATTCAAAAGCTCTTTCGGTTTGAAAATCTCCAGATCGAACCATCACCATTTGGGTTCCGAGTAAGGTTTCCAACTGTTTACATACGGTATCTAATTTTTCTTCATCTTCTGCGTACACAGTGAAATATAATCCAACTTGAAAGAATCGCTCCATTCCACGTTGTAAATCTACACGTAGCTGTTCAGCATCTTCGAGCGCTGTATCGAGAGAAGTATCATTAATAGCACCGCGTTTTTCGTTAATCCGTTTGGTTGAAAGCATTTCTGCTACTTTCTTTCGCAGAATTTTCAGCATTTTATCTGACTTGGTTGGATACACAAACATTGAAATATCCATTGCCACATCAAAGTTTATAATGGGATTGAGCCAGTTTGCATCCAGAAATCGAGGGTAGTTGAAGACAAAAAAGCTTTTTGTCATCATCCCATTCAATTTAAAACTTTTCGGTGTTACTTCTACAGAAGTTGGCGCTACAAGATCTTTGATAGAAGAAACTCCATGTTGATATGATTTTTCAGCTTCTACAATTTGCTGACGCATTTTTTTTGTCAGTTTCTTTTTATCTTTTTTGGGATCAAATGTTTCAAAAAGCTCTTTAAGCTCATCAGGGTTCTCAATTTTAGCCGGCTGAGGAATAGCAGAAGGCTCGTTTGCTTCAGGGTTTTCTGCAGTTGCAGTACTTTCTTTATCTCGTGCTGCGGCCTTAGCCTTGTTTTTATTAACGTGGTTTTGCCATTTTCCCTTAAGTCCTTCAACAAATCCATGCTCAGGAGTTCCTTTCTTTTCAGTATTTTCAAAGTTGATTTGTCCGGTTGTTTGTTTGTCTGACATTTCTAAGTGATAAAAGTTCCAGAAATTATACCCCAAAAAGGCAAAGAAAGCAAGTGTTACAGCTATTTTAAAACTACAAACGACAATCTACAAACTACAAATAAAAAAGGTTCATATTTGAATTTTTTATATACAAAAAAGCGTGTCCAATTTTTCACATCGTAGAGAGGTGATGAACACGCTTATAATTTGGCTCCCATACAGTCCCCATCAGACATTTTTAAGAGTGTCTGACGCACTCAATTTTGTTTATTTTTGTTTTTTGAATTTTTCTCTTTGTTTTGTGAAAGGGAAAAACAGGTTTCTAATATAGAAGTTCTCTGTCTTTCACTCGAGGTCTCATCGAAATGAAACGGGGAGAGGAAGGCAGGGAGCTAGTCCGATTTCGAACGCCTACTGTTTTTTCAATTATTAAATAAATGGGTGTCAGGTGTTCAAATTCGGGCGAATCACTGCCTTCTTTGGGCGGGGGGTTGTCGAAGAGCGAAAGATCATTCTATCACAAGAATGAAAAACTTTCAAGAGGCAGATTGACTTTTCCTGTAAAATTGTTTTAATGTTATGTGATGGTTGAAGAAAACAGAGATTCATTAAAGGAAGAGACTTCTGATATGCTAGAGGTAGAACCGCAGGATCATGAATTCATTGATTTTTTGGATAATCGATTATTACAATTAGAAAAAATTGATCCAGGAAAACTTCCCCAAATAAAAGGGCAAGTAATTGTCGAAATTTTGCGAGAAAAAAAACGACGAGAAGAAGAGGGAATATCAGCACTTACAAGAGAAGACATAAAAGGGTTTTATCAATATTGTCCTCGTGCACTCGAACAAACTGGCGGAGTGCCAATGTATATTGATTTTGAAATATCAAGATATGCAGGAGTATATACAGAGGAGATGGTGCCCAAAATAGAGTCTCTAGTGAATTCTGTTTATACAAATTTTAAAGGGGAGATGAATAAATTTATAGAGGAGCATGGAGAAGAGATAGAAAACATATTAGAGAAGAAAGGAAATCTTGTTTTTGTGTGTACTCACCCAAGTTGGTATAGCTTGTTTTTGCCTTACTTTGTTACAGCAGCGATAAATAAGAAATTTATTAATAAGGGACAACTATCTATATCTCTTGCGCCAGGACCATTGATGACTCAGTTTGAAGTGCTAGGTCATAAGATAAATCCACGAGATATTCTTATCGCGCTAGGAATTAATATTTTGATTACGATGCCTCCAGATAAGGATGCTTATGAAAAAGATGAAGATGTCCGTTCTTTGGGGAATGGAATTCGCAAGGCGCATTTGAAAGACTTTTTTGCAGAAAAAGTTCGTATGACAGAGGAGGGAGCAAGAATGTTATGTATTGCACCAGCGTCTAAACAAACGGAAAAGAAAGACGGAAAAGATATGATAAAGCCCATGATTCCTGCAACAGAATCAGTATTGAAATCTGCTGCAAAAGAAAAGAATACTCATTTTATTGTATTTGGAATTAAGGAGGAGGAGGTGAAAATGGAAACAGATTTAAGAACGGTGGAACTTAGGGCAAAGATTATCAAAAATGAAGAGTTAGAAGAAATGCCAAAAAAAAACGGGCAATTTGGAAGAGCATTAGATCAAGAAATGGCGAATCTCGTAGATGGTCATGTGCAAGAATCACCCCAACAATCCAACGACATTTCGCAATAATGCACGGTTGTATCCGTAGTTCATTCGCATTGGTCCAAGAATTCCAATGTATCCTTGTACTCCTTTGGTTTCATATCGCAAAACCAACATTGCACAACTCTGAACTTCTTCAAACAAGTTCTCATTTCCAATAAATATTTTCACTTTCCCCATTGGAAGTTTTAATGAAGTAAGCATTTCTTGAAATTTTTCTCGACGTTCAAAAACTTCTACAATCTGTGCTCCACGCTCTGGTTCGGCCATAAATTCAGGACTTCGCAATACTTTAGACAATCCGAGATACAGTGATTGATCATTTTCAATAGAAGCAAAAGCGACATTTCCAGAGAGATGAGAACAGAGCTTAATCATGTCAAACAGCGACTCGCGAGCTTTTTCCAAACGGTACTCTTCCATGTGTTTGGCAAAGAGTTCTTGAATTTTTTGTTCTTCAGCGGCATCTTCTTGGAGTAATTGATCAACAAAAAATCGATATCCTTTTTCTGTAGGAATTTTCCCCGAACTCACATGTGGTGATTCGATTAATCCAATTTCTTCGAGCAAGGCAAATTCATTTCGCACGGTTGCAGATGATACGTGAAACTCTCCTGATTCGAGGAGTTTTTTACTCGCAACAGGTGTAGCAGATTCTACAAAGTCGTTGATCAGTGCGGTGAGAATGCGAAGCGTTCGTTCTTTCATCGTTGGCAGAGTGCCATAGAGAGTGACAGAAGTCAATGATGTTCATTTTGTTTGAGTCCGGACTTGTCTTGCAATTGTCTTTGTAAAGTCAGGACTCTTAGGTTGACATTTTCAGAAAATGACGTAGGAATGAATTGATTTTTCTTAGAAAAATGAAAATTGTTCATATGAATCCGGAGTGGAGAAAAGAAAAAGGTGGGGATGAACCTCCTACCGTTGGTAATAAAGAAAAAGGAAGGATTGGTAAGATTGTGAAGCTGAATTTTAGTAGTTCCAATAAGCAAGACAAAATAGGTAAAGTTATGGAAAAAATATATGAGATAATGGAAAAGACAGGACAACCATTGTCTGAAAATTTCAAGATGTCAGTATTAAGTAGGTGGATTTTTCAGCATGAGGGAGTCCATAAAGGTGAGGCATATAAGCAATTTCTTATAGGATTTCAGCAGGAAGAAAGAGCGCGGCTTTTAGAAAGACTAAATGTATTTAAGCCTAATTCAGAAATTGCACAGAGTGTGAGCGGAGTATCTTATTACCTAGCTCTTTATGATGCCCTTTGTTAGATAATTAGAGGTACAAGTCTAGTATAGAACTCTCTTTTGTAATGTCCGGGTTCTTCACCTACAATCTTCGCGAATGCACTTCGTCCAAATCTACCTCCGAAGCGTACGCGATACGTATACTTGGCATAGCGAAACACCGCTGAAACCGGGGGCGCGAGTGGCGCTCAAATTTCGTGGTCGTCCACGACAGGGGATTGTAGTGGCGGTTTCAAAAACAAAACCAGACTTCAAAACTCAGCCGATTGATGAGGTATGGGATGAGCAGTTTGTCCCCGAGACATGGATAACATTAGCCCGTTGGATTGCCGAACAGAATTTTACCAATATTTCCAACGTAATGAGCCTGGTCGTACCAGAGAAATTATTGCTCCAGCGTGATCCGGTAATACGTGAGAAGTTTTGGTCTTTGACGGGAAAGGAGTTTGAGAAATTAAAAGGAGGGAAACAAAAAGTAGTGATTGAAAAACTTTTACTCTCAGAAACAACGGACGAGGAATTGCGCGAATGGGCGAGTCCAACCGTTTTGAAAAATTTAGCAGAAAAAGAAATTATCCAATTTCGCACAGGAAATATTATTCCGGCGAAGCAACCTGATTTTACTCGTCCAGCACATGATTTGGCACCGGCACAGCAGGAAGTGTTTGATTCTATTTCCAAATCAAAAAAGCCGTGTCTGCTCTGGGGAGTGACTGGTTCGGGGAAAACAGAAGTGTACAAAAAATTGGCAGAGAAAGTTCTCTCGCAAGGAAAACAGGCTCTCATTTTGCTTCCAGAAATTGCGTTGACTCCACAATTAATCGCAGAGTTTCGTTCAGTAGGATCAGTGGCGGTGTGGCATTCCAAACTTTCAGAAGGAGAACGAGTTCAAGAATGGGCGCGGTGCGCATCAGGAGAGGCTCAGATTTTGATCGGTGCGCGAAGTGCAGCGTTGATTCCTTTACCGAATTTGAAACTCATCGTTCTGGACGAAGAACACGAATGGACCTTCAAATCAGAAACGGCTCCACGATTGTGGACACATGATGTGGCGGAGTGGTTGAGCATGATGTTGCAGACGAAATTAGTTTTTGGTTCGGCAACACCTCGATTGGAAAGTTGGACGCGATGTGAAAAAGGGGAGTGGAATCGTTTCGATTTACCCGATCGCGTAAATGCGACAGCATTACCAAAAATAAAGTTCGTCGATATGCGAAACGAAGTGAAATTTGGAAACTATGGGCCGATTTCTTCTCATTTAGCAGAAGCAATTGGAGCAACAGTGGAAGGAGGGAAACAAGTGGTGTTGTTTCTCAATCGTCGTGGATTTTCGGGTTCTACCACTTGCCGAATGTGCGGTGATACGTGTGATTGTCCGCATTGTGATGTGCCGATGAAGTTGCATCGAAATGGAGCAAATTCGCGTCTTATTTGTCATATATGTGGACACTTGGCACCGTTCGTCGATAAATGTCCGCATTGTGAAGCAGAGGATTTTGTCTTCCGTGGATGGGGAACGCAGCAAGTGGAGCAGGAGTTGAAGGACAATTATCCTGGACTTCGTGTTTTGCGTGCAGACGCAGATTCAGTAGGAGGAAAACATGATTTTCGAAAGCTCTGTGATAAGTTCGCTGCCCATGAAGCAGATGTTCTGCTGGGAACACAAATGGTAGCAAAGGGATTAGATTTTGAAAAAGTAGCGTTAGTGGGTGTTATTTTGGCAGATGTAGGATTGTCACTTCCAGATTTTCGCGCGGAAGAACGATCTTTCCAACTTTTGACTCAGGTTTCTGGACGAGCGGGACGACGGAATACACAGGGAAATATTTTGATTCAGACCTTTAAACCTGATGAAAAAGTTTTCTCATTCGTAAAAAAACATGACACAGGAGGATTTCTTGATTGGCAACGCGAAGCACGACTTTCCTCGAGTTTACCGCCATTTGGTGCTATTGCGAAGATTGGGTTTTCTCATATGGATAAAAAAGTTTCGTTTCAGCTCGCGCAAGATCTTTTCCGTGAAGTGAAAAAAAGAAAGGATTGCACCTGCAATTTTGCGCCAGCATTTTGGCCACGAACACATGGGAAATATCATTTTCGTGTATTTATTCAAACGAAAACACGAGAGGAACTGTATGTGGTATTGCGGTCGCTTGATTTGCCACAGGGCGCCAAGGTAGATATAAATCCAGCAAGTTTGTTGTAAGTTATATATTACTTTTTTCTTCGCGAAAAAAGTAACAAAAAAACTCGTTGCGGTTGTTTGCTTGCAAGCGAATAGCTTTTCATTCACTAAAACGCGCAATCTTCTTAAAAAAGGTTTTTGTACCACGTGCGAGTTTTGAACGTTCATTTCAAAGGTTCGCGGGGCAATCTGCACAAATGCAACAATAATAGAATTATTGAGGGAGGATGGGTTGGCTTATAAAAATTGAAAAAAAGAAAGAAATCATTACACTCATAATCGATGACTTCTGTACAAAAATTCATGTGCAACGATTGCGAAGCACTCTGGGAAGAGATTCCCACGGGAGACATTATGTGTCTTTCTTGTGGTTCAAAAAACGTAGAAGATTTGTCAGAAACATGTCAAGAATGTTGTCGTACCTGTGGACAGTGTGATTGATTACAAAAACAAACATGAAAAAAATATTAGCGGTACTCGGAATAATACTTATGGGGGCTACCTTTTCAGGATGTAAAGAAAAGGAAGAACCAGTGCGAATTGTTCCAGCAGGACAAGTTGCACGGATGCAGATATGGACAGCCAAAGAACCAGAAGCAATAGAAGCTTTGGCACGAGAGTTTGTTTCTGCAGCAAATATTCCAGGGCTCTTAATGGATGTTGTTCGCTTTGATTCAGATGAAGTTTTGCAACGAGCATTAGTAGACAAATTGGCAGAGGGGACTGGTCCAGATATAGTTTTAACAGATGGAGAATGGATTGGTGGAAATACAAAAAAATTAATTCCACTAGAAACAACAGAAGGATTTGGGATTCCAGAATACGGAGCTTCTTTCGTCAGAATAGCACCAGAATTATTGATTCAAGATAATGAAATCTATGGTGTTCCTCTCGCAGTAGAAACACTTGCCCTTGTATATAACGAAGAGCATTTAATTGATCGGTTAGAAAATAGAAATCAGCCAGGACGGACATGGCAGGAGTTTCGACAAGACGTAGAGGCTCTTACGGAACAAGATAAATCATTTTCTCGATTTTCTCGTTCAGGAGTAGCTATGGGACGAGTAGATAATGTGTTGCATGGAGAAGCATTGCTTGAAAATATTATGCTCCAGTATGGGACACCATTTTTCTCGGAAGATAAAACAGCCGCAACATTTGCTTCCACTCTCGGGGTTACGCCAGAAGGACGACGACAAAATTTTGGAATAGAATCATTGAAGTTTTTTACAAGCTTTGCCAATGGTCAGTACAAAAACTTCTCATGGAATGAGCATTTAGCATCTCGTGATGATCTCAATAAGAATTTCTCATCGTTTGTACATGGAGATGTATCAATGGTGTTTGCCTATCCAGAAGACGTAAAGCGTATTCGACGACTCATAGGTGCTAATAAAAATCTTTTGTCAGGAACAATTAGTGAAAAAAACATGAGGGTGGCTCTTATTCCCCAACTTATAGATACAGAAAATACTTCGTCTCGTGTTGTATTAGGTCGATTATTAGCAGGAGCTGTTCCTCGTACTACAAAATATCCAACTCAAGCATGGAGATTTTTGAAATTTTTATCTAAGAGAGATACACAATCAGGGTTTCATGATGCAACAGGAATTCCAACAGCACGATTAGATTTGATTACTGAGCAAGCAGCAGATCCAGAAAATGGAGTATTTGTTCGTCAGGCAAAAATTGCACGTTCAAATTTAATCCCAATGAATAAAGAATTATTTCGTGAAGAGATGAGAACGATGGTACAGCGTATAAATGAAGGAGGGAATGCAGAAACTTTATTACGAGCACTTGAATTAAAAATGACTCGTGCACGTCAGGATGAATTAAAGAGAGAAAAAATGATCACACGCGACCTATAAAATGAATGAAGAACATACGTGGAGACAACAGCTAGGAGAATTTCTTGCCATTGGTGGAGAACTTTTATTTTGGCTTACATGGTGGCTTCCGGTGGGACTGTTTCTCGGAGGAGATCCAACGACCTTTGGGACATTTTATTCAGAATTAGAAGTAATACTTCCGATTTCAGGAATAGGACTTATTTTGTGGTGGTTTGGACAGTTACTCGCTTCACCGAAATTAAATCCACAAAAAATAATATTTCCTATTATGTGGCTTATGGCATGGGGTGCTAATGCTTTATTTTCTTTTGATCCAGGTACATCGATTTCCTATCTTCTGGTGTGGGCGGTTGGATTGTTAGCACTGGGGACGAAGGAAACATTTTTTGCAATAGGATTACGTCGTATATTTTTTGGAATAGGAATTGCGGCTGGATTTGCAGCGGTACATTGGTTTCCAATGCTAGATGTTTCAGGAATTTTATTGTCTATTGGTGCAGTGTGGGGACTTGTTTTTCTTGCATGGGAACCACATTTTCGTGGAAAATTCTTTTGGCAACTGCTTTTTTTGGCAGGAGTATTTTATACAGAAAGTTTAGCTATTCAATCAGTAGCCCTCTTGGTATTACTTTTTGGACGTCGGTGGTTTGGGGTTTCCTCAGGAAAAAAATCTCCATTCTGGTTGGCGCTTATGGTATGGGGAATTTTTTTCGGATGGCAGTTGTCAGCAAATGGACCATTCGTATTCCATATGCAACCATATTGGACACAGATTTTTAGTGACTGGACACAGTTGTTACTGGGAGTAGGAGAAGGACAGTTCCTTGTCGGATTACAGCATTTTTCATCGGTATTACTTGATCCTTTTCAATTAAGGATCCCCGGTAGTGGTGCTATTCTTACTTTTTTTGAACACGGAATAGTAGGAGTAATTTTATTTGTTTCATTGATTCTATTTGCAAACTCAAATCGCCCACCATTTCTTTCTTGGTGGCTTCTGTTTTTTTGGGTTTTTTCTTCTGTTTTTGTCGCAAGAGAAGAAGGAATCATTTTCTTATTAGTTCTTTTGGCTACACAGGTGCCACGAGAACGTATTGAGAAGGAAGTTAAGGGTCGTCGAGTTCAACGACGACGAAAAATATCTGGACGACCGCGTAGAACATCAACGGCAAGCACAACGGATTTACCAGAAAGCTGAATTTTTTGAAGCCAAAGAGAGCCTTCTTTACAGAGCAATTCAATACCATGGGGAGTTTGTTCTTGAGAACATTCAATGAGTTTCATGTTTCCATATTTTGTATTCATAAAAATTCCAGGCCATACATTAAAGGCACGATATTTTCGCCAAATAATCTCAGCAGTTTCTTTTTCAGGGAAAACTTCTCCATCGGGTTTTTCAAATTTCCCACAATGTGTCGCATCCTCTTCTTTTTGAGGAAAAGCAGGGAGTGTTTCAAAATTTTTCACTAACTCAGGAAGCGCTTGTGCAGATTCTTGAGCCCAAGATGCCCACAATTCTTTTGTATCACGATTATCAATGTTTTCAGAGTGCTGCCAAAGAATGTCTCCAGCATCGAGCTTGGATACCATTTTTTGCAATGTAATTCCCGATACCTCCTCACCATTCAAAATAGCAGATTGAACGGGAGATGCTCCTCTCCATTTTGGTAAAAGTGAGAAATGAACATTAACCGTAGGTGCTATTTCAAGTGCCTGGGCAGGAAATATAACACCAAGAGCAATTACAACCACCAAATTAGGTTTGGTCTCATTATAGACAGAGAGAATGTCATTCTTTTTTTCTACTTCAAAAACGGGGAGATTCAAAGTTTTAGCGATATCTTTTATGGCACAAGGGGTAAGAATTTGTTTGCGTCCCACTTTTTTATCAGGAGGACAAAGAACACCTATGATTTCAATATCAGGGTTTGCTGCAAGTGATTTTAAGCTTGGAACAGCAATATCAGGGGTACCGGCAAAGAGTATTTTTCGTGCCATTTAGTTTGATCTATGGCAAACTGCCATCGATGCAAATCGTGCCAGAAATTCTCAAAAAAGTCGAACTTGCCGGAGCGAAAGTACTGGCGGTGACAAAATATTTTTCTCCAAAGGAAACACTGTTTTTCGTTTCTCAGTTACAGCGGAAAAAAACAATTATTGGATTTGGTGAAAATAGAATTGCAGATATTCAAAACAAATCATTTACTCGAGAAGATCTGCATTTTATTGGAAATATTCAATCACGTGATATTCCTGATATTGCTCATTATTGTTCAGTAGTACATTCGCTTTGCTCTGTGAAACATGCTGAAATTTTTGCGAAACAAAAAAAAGTTCCTGCGTTTTTTGTCCAAATAAATATTTCGCGTGAAAAACAAAAATCAGGAATTTTTCCAGAAGATATAGAACGTTTTTTGAAAGACATTTCGGGGTTTAACCTAAACATAGAAGGGATATCAGCAATTGGAGCAGGGGAGTTTAATGAGAAGGAAAAAAGAAAGGAGTTTCAAGAACTCGTTTCACTTCGAGATACATTTTTCTCGGAGAAAAAGATTTCAGCAGGAACGTCTCGAGATTTTGAAATAGCATTAGAGGAGGGAATCGACATTGTTAGAGTCGGGCAGGGATTGTTTTTTTCTTGAATTTTTTAAAAAAAACTATACAAAGAGTGTAATGGAAAAGTCTTCTCCCAAAACTTCATTACGGCGCGTAGCAATTTATACGCATAATAAGCCCGCAAAAGAAAAGGAAGAGACGCTATTTCTCAAAGAACAAATTATTCCGTTTCTCCAAAAGAATGGAGTACAGGTGATTCATGGTGATATTCGTACGGTTTCTATGCTTGAAAGTAAAATTGAGCTTATTGACGATGAAAAACCATATGATTTGAAAATTGGTATTGGAGGAGATGGAACGTTATTAAAGATGATGAGAACACTTCAAAAGAATGATGGACTTCTTTTGGGAATAAATTTTGGAACGCTGGGATTCCTTTCAGAGTTACATCCATCAGACTGGAAAGCCGTACTAACACAAGTATTTCGAGGAAAATATTTTATTGATGAGCGAATGCTTTTGAAAGCATTTGTATGGCGTAAAAATTCTCATGGAGAAAAAGAAAAAATATTTCGTGCCTATTCATTAAATGATCTTGTATTTGGTCATGGGGGATTAGCACGTTTGACGAACTTTCGTGTGAGAGTTGGACGACGAAATCTTTCGACATATCGAGCTGATGGAGTTATTTTTGCCACTCCAACAGGAACAACCGCATATTCTCTTTCGGCAGGAGGACCAATTGTTTGTCCAGGAATGGATGCTATTACTGTTACCCCAGTGGCACCACATCGCTTAACACATCGCCCAATTGTTTTATCGGCAGACAGAGCGATTAATCTTGATTTTGATGCACGAGCAGAGTCAGTATCTCTGACAGTAGATGGACAGATTCACTTCTCAATGCGACCAAGTGATGAAGTAACAATTCAGCGTGCAACACGTACAGCTAGATTTATTCGACTCAAACAATCACACTTTTTCAGAACTCTTCGAAACAAGATGGGATGGGGGGAGAAGAAGTAGAAAAGTTTTTTTTGAGCAGATTGAAACATATATTCTGATATGGTATTATGTTTTTTCGAGTTAATCCCATTTCTTATGTTGAATAGCCAAGAAGGAGTTGTAATAGACAAAGAAAAACACAAGTTGACGGTTCAACTGCCGGATGGGCGTGTGTGGGAACAGTGTTTTGTAACAAGCGCAGAAGTGGATAATATCTTGAATATTGAAGAAGGGGATATTGTGCAAGTGAAGGTTTATTCAAATTTAAAGGATTTAGGAAAGAAAGACCTTACGATTAAGGGAATTGATTTGTCCGCGGCATAGGGATTGACTTTTACCAGTATCATACTACCTTGTGCGTGTGTTAATAGAAATGAACATTTCGATTCTATTTTCCGTTCTTTGATATTTTAGGCGAGGAGATGTTTCCATTCTTGTGTTTTCGTAAGGCTCAAGTGTGGAAATATTTCCAAATTAAAACAAATAATTATGAAAACGATGTTATATATAATAATAGCCTTTGTGGTTGTTATTAATACGAAAGTAAGTGCACAAAAAATTCAATATGAAACTCTTAATTTTCTTATAGAGGAGGAAGGTATTACTCCTAAAGACGATAAGGCAGTTATTTTTATTTTAGGTGATTGGATTATATTGAGGAGTAATAAAGAGCCAGATTGTTTTTGGATTCAAAACGAATCAGGCACAGGGGAGACTTACAAACTTTATGAAAATGAAGTACAAGTATTTGACACTGTTTGCGGGGAATTTATTAAAACAGATTCTTTATTTATTCCCCCTCCTTCTAGAGTTGATATTTACCAATTCGACTTAGAAACTGATCTACTGAAAATCAATAAATGGTCGGTAAAAGGACGGCCATTAGGAAAGATTAATGATCAAGTTTTCCTTTTAAAGAAGAGACATTATGTATTTCATATTAAAATAGATGCGGAAAAATCCGTAACAATTTATTTGAAAAAGAGACTGTGGGGATCCTTTATTCTTGAAGAAATTCGTACAGGATTTCTTCCTACAATTAATCCCGAAACTCGGGAAAAGGCAATAAATATTTTATTGTATGCTCTCGATAAGAGGGAATGAAACGCCTAAAAAATTAAAAATGTCCCCCGTTGTGTGCAATGGGGGATTCTTTTGTGTTGACATTTTTTGTAAAAAACGCAAGATTAATACTGTATTTTTCTTATTCTAAAGAATACGAAGAATCATTTGATGGTTTAGTTCTTTTACAGATTTGGGAAAATATTAGCATTCCGAACAGTTCACGAGTATTCGCGGATTGGGGGAATGTTAAATTAAATTTTTTTATAAACCATAAATATTTATTGATATGCAAAAACCAGAATTAATATTTAATCCAAAGTTGACTTTGGAGAATGTAAACAAATTTTTAGAGGAATTTAAAAATATTTGGCTCCAAAAAAGGGAAAACCCTGTTTTTGAATACTGGGCAAAAATTATTCCTTCGTTAGAAATAGAAAAACGACAATTTATTAGTCTGCGTTTATTTGCAGATTATGTAACATTTTTTGATGAGAACGGTAGTTGCGAAAAAGAATCTAGGCAGTTAGACTATTTTTCTTACTTACATTCAACAGATAATTTTTTAGATATTTTCAAAGAAAGAGAATTAGCAAAAAAATTATGGGAAGGTATTGGAAAAATTTGTGAATAAAAAACTTCCTGAATTAAAAATCATCAAAAAAGCCTCGTCATAGACGAGGCTTTTAAATTATGCCTTAGATTCCGGATCAATTCCGGAATGACAATATTATCCCAACAATCCGTTAGCGGTGAAGAGTCCAGCGAAGATCAATGAAACAACCGTCATTAACTTAATCAAGATGTTGATAGAAGGTCCTGAGGTGTCCTTGAATGGATCACCAATAGTATCTCCTGTAACAGCGGCTTTGTGTGCATCAGACCCTTTTCCTCCGTGTGCACCAGCTTCGATGTATTTTTTAGCATTATCCCAAGCACCTCCGGAGTTAGCCATTGAAATAGCCATCATAACTCCACTGACAAGTGCTCCTGCGAGCAACCCTCCAAGAGCTGCCGAACCAAGAACAAGACCTACAGCAACCGGTACAATCACTGCCATCAATCCTGGAGCAATCATTTCACGAATAGCAGCAGTTGTAGAGATATCTACACAACGTGCGTGATCGGCTTTAGCAGTTCCTTCCATAAGACCTTTGATCTCGCGGAATTGACGACGAACCTCTTCAATCATATTGAACGCAGCGCGTCCTACAGCGGACATTGTCATAGCTGAGAATACGAATGGCAATAATCCTCCAAGGAGAAGACCAATGATTACATTTGGTGTCATAATGTCGATTGACTCCAAGTTAGCTGCTTGTGAGTAAGCAGAGAACAAAGCAAGTGCGGTAAGAGCAGCTGATCCGATAGCGAATCCTTTTCCGATAGCTGCTGTTGTATTTCCTGCAGAATCAAGTGCATCTGTTTTTTTACGAACGTCTGCTCCAAGTTCAGCCATTTCGGCGATTCCTCCAGCATTATCTGCTACAGGTCCGTATGCATCAACAGCAAGGGAAATTCCAAGAGTAGAAAGCATTCCCACAGCCGCGATAGCAATTCCGTAGAGTCCAGCAAAGTGAAACGCGATAAAGATAGCTACACAGATTAAAATCACAGGCAATGCCACGGATCGGTATCCGAGAGCTAATCCTTCGATAATTGTGGTAGCGGCTCCTGTTCCAGTAGCCTCTGCTACCTTCTGTACAGGAGAATGATTTTCTGATGTGAAGTACTCTGTAATTTTTCCAATAGCAACTCCTACAACAAGACCTCCTGTCATAGCAATAAATACTCCAAGACCTTTGTCTCCAAGGAAATAGTTTGCTAAGAAATATCCTGCAATAATTACTAGTGCTGACGCGATCCAGAGTCCTCCATGAAGAGCGGCTCCAATATTTTCTTTTTTTCCAACACGAACGAAGAAAGTTCCAATAATAGAACAAAGGATTCCCGCTCCTGCGAGCGCAAGAGGGAAATAGATTCCATTCATTCCAAATACTACAAATCCAAGAACCATTGCAGCTATAATAGATCCTACATATGACTCAAAGAGGTCAGCTCCCATTCCTGCTACGTCTCCAACATTGTCTCCAACGTTATCAGCAATAGTAGCGGGATTTCGAGGATCATCCTCAGGAATTCCTGCTTCAATTTTTCCCACCAAGTCCGCTCCAACGTCTGCCGCTTTCGTGAAGATTCCTCCACCAACACGTGCAAACAAAGCAATAGAAGAAGCTCCAAGAGCGAATCCTGTGATTACATTTAAGATAACGTTTGTTTCAATTCCAAGCTGAGTAAAGATTGCCATCAGGATTGTAAGTCCTAATAAACCAAGACCAACGACAGACAATCCCATAACAGCTCCTGATCGAAAGGCAACAGTAAGAGCGGCTCCTAAGCTTGTTCGAGCAGCTTCAGCAGTACGAACGTTTGCTTTTGTCGCAATTTTCATACCGAAAAATCCAGCAAGAACACTTGAAATAGCTCCGTATATAAATGATACAGCAGTCCACAATCCTTCATTTTCAGGAGTGAGTGAATCATCAAGGAAGAAATATAAAATAGCAGCGAGAATAATAACAAAGACCGAAAGGACCTTATATTCACGAGTTAAAAACGCCATCGCTCCTTCAGCAATAGCTTGAGCAATTTCTTGCATTTTTTTGTTCCCTGCAGATTTTTTCCCGATAAGCATGGAAAAAATTACGGCGACCAGTAGGGAAGCGAGACTGGTTAGTCCAATTATTAGAAAATAGTTCATGTGAGAAAAAGGGTTAAAATTTCGGGCGAATTCTACAAAAAATTCCCCCAGAAGCAAATTTTCTAGGGGAAATAAGGAACCTTCCTACTGCATTACAATTTTTACTCCTGGTAATTCTTTTCCCTCCAAAAACTCGAGCATTGCTCCACCACCAGTCGAAACATGTGTAAATTGCTCCACATGAAATCCTAATGTTTTTACTGCGGCAACCGTATCTCCTCCACCAAGAATGGAAGTAGCAGTTTCATTTTTTGCAATAGCATCAGCAACATCTCGTGTTCCAGTATCAAAGGGAGGTTTTTCAAAAAGTCCCACAGGACCATTCCAGATAATAGTTTTACTATGAGCAATTATTTCACGGAAACTAGCAATTGATCGTGGACCAAGGTCAAAAATTTTCATATCTTCACTTACATCTTCAGTGGGAACATAAATAGATTCAGCATCAGGAGAGCTTGCTACTTGTACGTCAATGGGAAGATGAACTCCGGTTTTGTATGTTCCAGCAAGCTTGAGAACTTCTCGTGCGGTTTGTACCTCTTCTTCTTCGATTAAGCTTTCTCCAACATCATGTCCTTGTGCAACAAGAAAAGTATTTGCCAGGGCGCCTCCGATAAGAATGTTTTCGGCTGTTTTAACAAAATGTTTTAAAACGGCGACTTTGGTCTCCATTTTTGCCCCTCCTACAATAACAGTAAGTCCTTTGATTTTTGAAGAAGAAAGAAAGAGAGAAAGATGTTTAATCTCTGCTTCAAGAAGACGACCAGCACATGCTTCTACCCCAGCTTCAGCAAGTCCAACGACCGAGGCATGTGCGCGATGTGCAACAGAAAATCCATCAAGAACAAAGAGTTCGGCTCCCAGTCCATCACGAATTTGTTTTGCAAAATTTGGGTCATTTTCTTTTTCCCCTTTCCAAAAGCGAGTGTTCTCATGGAGTTGTACCAGGTCATCACTTGCTGTGAAATCATTACGAAAATGAACTTGTTCACCGAGCAGTTTCTCAATAGTAGGAATAAGAATTTTCGTTGTGAGCTCAGGAACGATTTTCTTTTTAGGTCGTCCTAAATGAGTAAGTATGTGAACGCGTTTTGCTCCATTTTGAATTAAAAACTGGAGTGTGGGCATAGCCAAAAGAATTCGACTGTCTTCAGTTACTTTTCCATTTTTGATAGGAACATTGAAGTCTGTTCGTACGACAACAACTTTTCCTTTTACAAGTTCGGGGGTAAGGGTTTTGAGCATGCTCATTTTTTAGGGATTTTTTTCAGTTAAATTGTCGAGGAAAATTTTAAGAGTATCAAATTTTTTTCGCAGGAAAACAAAAATCAGGTACACTTCTCGTGATGAAATTGGAAGTAATTATTGGTCTTGAAATACACGCACAGCTCGCAACAGCTTCAAAATTATGGTGTGGGTGTGATAATGATGCATTTGGAGCAGAACCCAACACAAGGATTTGTCCTGTTTGCTGTGGTTTCCCGGGAATGTTGCCGGTGTTAAATGAAGAGGCCGTACGTTTGGCAGCACGTGCAGCTGCAGCGATAGGATGTGAAGTACAAGTTTTTTCAAAATTTGATAGAAAAAATTATTTTTATCCAGATTTGCCAACAGGGTTTCAAATTACCCAATATGATAAGCCAATAGCTTTGGCAGGAAAAGTAGAGATTATACACGAAGGACATCACAAGAAAATTGGTATAACTCGTGTTCATATAGAAAATGATGCAGGAAAATTAACACATGAAAAAACAGGATCATTGGTTGATTTTAATCGTGCCGGTTCTCCTCTGATAGAAATTGTGACAGATCCAGATATGCATTCTCCACAAGAAGCTAAAATCTTTGCACAGGAGCTGCAAAAAATTCTTCGTGCGATAGGTGCTTCTTATGCGGATATGGAAAAAGGAATGATGCGATTTGATGCATCTATTTCACTCCGTCCAGTAGGAGATAAGAATTTATATCCACGTGCAGAAATAAAAAATCTGAATACTTTTTCAGGATTAGAGCGAGCATTAGAATTTGAGATAGATCGACAGACAAAACTATGGGAAAAAAATGAAAAACCAGATGCGGAAACAACAAGAGGATATGAAGAAGCAACAGGGAAGACGAAATTAATGCGAAGAAAAGAGTCAGCAGATGATTATCGTTATTTCCCAGAACCAGATTTGCCACCACTTTGTTTTACACAAGACGAGATTGCAGAGCTGATAGGGGAGCTGCCAGAGCTTCCATTAGAAAAATGTATGCGTTACAAAAAAGAATTAGGTCTTACGGAAGCGGAAGCATTACGTTTGTCAGAGGAACCAGAGTTGTCACAGTTTTTTGAAATAGCTATTGGGAAATCAAAAGAGCCACGAAAAATTGCAAACTTATTACTATCAGTGGTTTTAGCTAATTCTAATTGGAAGAAAACAGATATTGATCCAGATCATTTAGTAGACGTAGTACAATTATTTTTAGAAGGAAAAGTTTCTTCAACGGGAGGAAAACAAATTTTGGAAACAGCAATGGAAACAGGAGAGAAAGCTGAGGAATTGATGCGAAAGTTGGGACTGGAGCAAGTATCAGATAGTGGAAAGCTAGAAGAATGGATTGATGAAGTATTGGAAGAAAATGCAGAAACAGTAGAACAATTCCGTTCAGGGAAAGAAAAAGTATTGGGGTTTCTTGTCGGACAGGTCATGAAGAAGTCAGCAGGAAGCGCAAATCCATCAATTCTACAGGAATTGATAAAAGATAGATTGAAAAAAGAATAAAAATTTGATAAAATAGAGAGACGGATGTACAAATGTCCTCGCACTTACACAAACAAAAATGTTTTTAATCGAATACGCAACCGAATTAATGCAGCTAGCCCTTGGAGGAGGATTCCTCATTTTGGTGATCTATACAGTACGGCCCTTGATCAGAATTAATCGATTATTGACAAAAGCAGATCGTTTGGCAGATAAAGTAGAGGACTTAACGGATTTATTTGATGAATATATTCGTAAGCCAGCACAGATTATGTCACAAGTTCTAAAATTTGCTTCTCCACTTTTGTTCCGTGGACGAAAATGAAGCATATACCGTGGCCGGTTATGGTCGCTGAATTTGCAGGATGGGGTATTCTTTTTGTTATTCCTTTTTATGTGTTGTTATGGGATGTCTCATTTGAAACGACCATGATGTTGTGTGCTGGTTGGAGTTTTTGGGCATGGATACATTTTATTGCTCCACGATTATTAATGATACGGCACATATCATTGCCGAAAATTGGAAAGCATTCATTAAAAATAGCTCTTATTTCAGATTTACATGCGGGGCCATTCAAAGGGGAGCGTTTTTTTAAACGTATTGTGAAACGAATTAATGAGCAAAAACCAGATATAGTACTTATTCCGGGTGATTTTTTATTAGGAACGGCAGAAAAATTTGCTTACAAGTTAGAACCTTTAAAAAACATAGAAGCTTCTGTGTTTTTTACATTAGGAAATCATGATCATTGGCTTCATCTTCCGGGAGGAAGAGAGGCGGGGAGCGAGTTATTACGAAAAACCTTACAAGGATTTGGATTACAGGAATTGAATAATGATTCAATAGAATGGAGACCAGGATTGTGGATTGCCGGGATTGATGATAATTATCATGGATTCGATGATTTGAAAAAGGCACTGAAAAAAGTTCCCGTTGTAGAGGAAGCAATTTTATTGGCTCATTCTCCAGACATAGTAGATAAGTTTGAAAAAATTCCAGGACTGACTGTTTGTGGACATACTCATGGAGGGCAAATGGCTATTCCTTGGTTAATACGAAGTATTCCGGAAGCTATGTTTAATATTGCGAGAAGCGAATTTGTCTGTGGATGGTTTCCTCACGAGAGGATGTTTGTAACAATGGGGGTCGGGGAGTCTGCATCACGAGCGCGTTGGTGGGTTTGTCCAGAGATTGCAATATTAGATTGCACGGAAGAAAAGTCTTGACGGAGTAATGACATTGGTGGTACAAGTTTTGTATAATTTTTACAGTTTTAGACATGGCACATATTCAAATTCGTATTCCGATAGCAGAAAAAGAGGCAGCAGGAGAGGTGCTGGAAAATATGGGATTAAATTTCTCGTCAGCTATTAAAATATTTTTACGCCGAACCGTACAAGAAGGAAAACTTCCTTTTGAAGTCGTTGCAGATAGTTCTGTGGCATCATCATCACGTTTTGAAAATTCACTTGATCCACAATGCAACAGTTTTTCGCAGCGCAACATTGGTTAAAACAGCTCGCAAGTGAGGCACAGTTTTTTCGAAAAAATACACCTCCTTCGTTGAAGGCAGTGAATATTCTTCTGGATGAGTTGCATCGTCCGGATGAATCGTTTGAATGGAGAATAATAGTTGGTGGTACTGCAGGAAAAGGAACAACCTGTCGCTTGGTTGAAGATGTGCTTCTTCGTGCAGGAAAAAAGGTTGCCACTCTTTCGTCACCCCATATTCAGGTTATTACAGAGAGAATTCGTATTAATGGGCAATTGATTTCAGCAAGAGATTTTGGAACTTCTATTTTAAAAATAAAAGAGGTTTCGGAAAAAGTATCAATTATGCCTACTTATTATGAAGCAATTGTCTGTGCAGGAATTTTTGCAGCCAAGGAAGCGGGATGTGAAATCTTTATAGGGGAAATAGGTCTTGGCGGAAGACTTGATGCCGTGAACGCAATTGCTGGAAAAAGAATTGCCGCAGTAACGTTTATTGGAGACGATCATCTAGAAAAATTCGGTGGGAAACTTGAGAATTTAGCCCAGGAAAAAGCAGGTATTTTTACAAAAGACGCCGTGGAGTTATTGTCTTATGAGCAAAAATTTAGATCAATATTCGAGAAAGTTGCAAATCGAAAAGTTCTCTTTCTAAAGGGGGTATGGAAAAACTTGAATAAAAAACTTGCTCGAAATATATGCAAAATAGTTTTAGGAACAAGCGATTTTGTAATGGAAAAATTAACGCTCCCGTGTCGTTGGGAAGTAATCAATCTTCAGTCTTCAATCTTCAAACTTCAAACAAATAAAAAAGGAGGGAAAATTATTCTTGACGGAGCTCATTCAGCGCCCCGATTTGAAAATATTTTACCCAAATTAAAAAAGATTCAGGGGAAAAAGGTCGGAGTGTTGGGACTGGGAAAAAATCATGATCCGAAAGTTTTTGAAATTATTGTGGATGAGTTTGATGAGATTTTTTGGGTAAAAATTCCGGAATCACGTGATGCATGGGATCCAGAAGTTTTGAAAAAAAGAATAGGGAGGGGGATTGTGTGTGTTGATGCGAAGAGCGCTTTGGAACAAGCACAAAAGCTCGAAGGAACAATTTTTGTTAATAGCTTCTTCCTCGGAGGAGAAATACGGAATTTGTTTTACGACCCAGAAGAAATATTGAAACAGCAGACAGAGTTTCCTCAATGACCACGATCCATTGCCTCATTGGCTAATTGATCAGCGCGTTGATTCTTTTCGCGTGGTACGTGTTCGAATTCAATTTTTTGGAATTGCTCTCGGAGATTGTAGGCTTTTTCGAACAATGGCTTGATATTTGCGTTTTTCACTTTCCAGTTGCCAGACATCTGTTCTACGGCGAGTTTTGAGTCCAGGCGAACTAGGAGGTCAGTTACATCATTTTTAAGCGCTAATTCCATTCCTTCAATCATTCCTGTGTACTCAGCAAAGTTATTCGTTTGATGTCCGCACCAGATTCGTTCACAAGCAAATTCTTTTCCTTGTTTATCAAAAAGAACACATCCAGCTCCAGCAGGCCCGGGATTTCCTCGCGAGCCCCCATCAGCATAGAGGGTAGCTTGTTTTACTGGTTTTGATGTAAATGTAGGATCAATGTTAGCGAAGAGATTCATTTCGTAAATTCACTAATAAGGGCATCAAGAGATATGTTTTTGGTTTCTCCAGTTTTTCGTGAAACGATCTCTGCTTCATTTGTTTCTAATAATCTTTCAGAAAGAACTACTCGATAGGGGATTCCTAATAATTCATGATCTGCAAATTTTGTTCCTGGGCCAGTTTTTTTGTCTCGACGGTTGTCGTAGAGAACTTCTATTCCTTTAGCCTGTAATTCGTTGTAGATAGCTTCTGCTTTCTCATACACATCATCGTTTTTTCCAATTGGTGCGAGATATACATGTGCAGGAGCGATGTTTTCTGGCCAGACAAGACCCTTTTCGTCAGCAAAAATTTCAGCTAAGGCTCCCATTGTCCGGGATATCCCAATTCCATAACATCCCATAATAATATCTGTTCCTTCGGAATTAAACTTGAAGGATTTAGAAAACTTCGTTGATAGGGGGAAAATATTTCCTACTTCAATGGCACGAAATATTTCATATTTTTCTCCTGTTTCAGGACAGGAGTCTCCATCTTGTGCGACTTTGATATCATAGAAATGTTCAGGTTTTTCAAGATCACGTCCAAAGTTGATATTGATCGTGTGATAATCTTCTTTATTCGCGCCCATTTCAAAATTTACACGGTCTTGGCAGGATTCATCCCATAGAACTTGTACTTCTGCAGGAAGATTTAAAACTCCAGCATATCCGACTGGTGCTCCTGTTACGCGTTTTACAGTTTCTTCAGTCGCAAGCGCAAGTGATGTGCATCCCACAAGTTTTGTTAGTTTTCGTGTATCAATTTCTCGATTTCCACGTACTGCTGCAGCAATAACTTTTCCTTCTTCCGTTTCGAATAAAATAGTTTTCGTAGTTTTTTCTACGGGAATTTTTAAAAAATTTGCGAGCTCATCTACACCAATAATTCCTTTTCCCAGTACATCTTCCATTTTTGCAACGGCTTCCTCAGTATTATTCCATCGTTGTGCTACGCATGGGGTAATCTCTTTATTGAGATAGGTATCGTTACTTTTGCGATAAAACAGTTCATCTTCTCCTATCGGAGAAATCGTTTGAAATTCGTGAGAAAACTCAGAAAAAGCGCCTCCATCTGCTGCGACAAATTTTGTAATATCTCCAATCCCAAGCCGTTCATACACCTTGTGATAAGCCTGAGTCATCACATCATAATATTTTTCAAAATCCTCTTGAGAAGTATGAAAAGAGTATGCATCTTTCATCAAGAATTCTCGTCCACGGAGAAGTCCTGATTTGGCGCGCGGTTCATTTCGAAACTTATTTTGTATCTGAAACACGCATTTTGGAAAATCCTTTGGCGAATTCGCAAAGGTCTGTACGAGAGGAGTGACCACTTCTTCATGTGTCGGATTGAGAGCGATTTCTCGATTTCCAGAAAGTTCTAATTTGAAGAGTACGTCTACTTCATTCCAACGAGCAGTTTTTTCCCAATTTGCTTTTGAGGAAAGTGCGGGCATCAGTATTTCACTTGATCCAATGGCCTCCATTTCTTCTCTCACTATGTTTTCTATTTTTCGTAAAACTTTGAGTCCTAAGGGAAGATACGAATACACACCCGCCATTTCCTTATTAATAAATCCTCCACGGATAAGCAATTCTGCATTGCGGGAATTTTCATCAGAAGGGGATTCCTTAAGAGTCTTGAGAAGGATATTCGTATATTTCATCTATTTGGTACAAAAAAATCGTCCGAATTCTACTGCTCATTATGTTATTTTCCAAATTCAATTCGCTTCATTAAATCCTGCTTTACGAGCATTTTCTATATTTTGAAAGCATTTTACGGGAGTAAGTCTTTTGTACCAACCACTTGAGGGGAGGTGGATTTTCCCACTTTTTGAAATTTTCACAGGACAATTAAGATCAATCGATGGTTGGGATTTTTGTTTTTGAGCAAACGTTTCTGCTGTGCAGTTAAGCCAGGCACCACGTGGATTCTTGTATACATTCTCTTGAAGTTCAAAAAACGCTTTTTTAAATTTTTTATCAAGCACAGAAAAAGAGGCTTTTCCAAATCCATTCGAAATCATTTCTTTGTTTATGTGTAACGGCCCTCCCATTTGTTTTGCCGGTAGTGGAAGCCAAACATGACGAATAAGACAATACCGGTTATCAAGTTGAGAAACATCTTTTGTGAATTCTATTTTTTTACCAAGAATAAGCCCCGCGAGATAATCACGTGATTGTTCACCAAAACACTTATGACCGTGTCGAGTATTTACGGGAGAAGGCGTTGCCACTCCTAATAATCGAACACAAGCGCCATTTTCAAGAGTAAATCGGTTTCCACGTTCGACAGATTTTACTCTCCCTATTGAAATAGGGGCCAGTAAATGACCATATTTTTTCTTCCATTTTAGCGTCATTACACCTGCAATTCTCTTTTTATATTCTGCGTTTTCTTGAAAACTACTGCGTCCCCATCTTCCGTATTTATTTTCTATCGCATTGGTTTCAGCTTTTTTATAAGAGCTATCAAAATGAGTGTCTGGTTCCTGTGAACGAAATGTCCCCAGACCCCTTGAGAGCAGTAATGTGGTGAGGTTATCTCCATTTTCGAGTTTCACATGTCTGGGGTATATATTGTGAATATGATCGGTTTGGTCTTTTAGAATTTTTATTGTTTGTGTTTCGAAAATAAGTTTCAATAATTGGAATGTTCGTCGTGCAGTACCGCGTTCTTCAAAAGAGGGGAAGAGATGGTCAGGACCATCAAATCCAATGAGTCGTAAAACCTTTCCGTTTGCAAGAAGTACGTGTTCGGTATCTATCGTGCGTATAACTTTTGCCGGCTGCCAATCAAGAGCTAGTGTTGGAGATATAAGGAAAAGAGCGAAAATAAAGAGGGGATATTTGTTTTTCATCAACAGAGAGGTTCTTTTGGATACAAAAAATTGTCAAAAAAAATATATTTGCTAATCTCTGCTCGTATTTTTTCCTTAACATAGACAGAAAATGGCTGACTATAAGCAAATCTCGGGATCACGTGTAGAATTTCAACTTGAAATTTCTGAAGAAACGATTAAAAAAGCGCACAAATTAGCGATAGAATCTTTTCGTAAAAATGTATCGGTAAAAGGATTTCGAAAAGGACATGTTACGGATGAAGTTGTTCTCCAATCGGTAGGACTGGAGAAGGTTTCGTATGAAGCAATGAATCGAGCTATTGATGGCGAGTATCGTGAATTTCTTATAAAAAATGAGATTTCTCCAGTAGGCCAACCAGAGGTGGACGTGAAGGATTGGGAAAAGAAACCACTTCAGGTTAAATGTTCGGTTGAAGTATATCCGGAAATAAAACTAGGAGATTTCAAAAAAATAAAGGTAGATCCTATTAATGTGAAAGTTGAGGAGAAGGATATTGACGAGGTTATTGCTACAATAATGTCTGATAGTAAGCTTGGGAAAAAGGTTGATCGTGCAGCAAAAAAAGGAGACGTGGTAGTAATAGATTTCCTTGGTCGTGCGAAAGATGATTCAGTTCTTCCTCGTACAGATGGAAAAGAGCAGCGTGTTCGTCTTGGGATGGGACATTTTCTTGAAGATTTAGAGGCTGGTATGATGGGAATGAAAGCGGGCGAAGAAAAAAAGAATATTAAAGTGAAGTTTCCTAAAGGATATCATTCTGCCGATATGGCAGGGAAAACAGTGCCTTTTGAAGTAAAAATGCATGCGGTTGAAGAGCTTTCAGTAAAAGATTTTGACGAAGAAATGATTGAGAAAGTGGCAGGGCAAAAGAAGACAGTGAAGGAGTTCAGAGAAGGCTTAAAGAATATGATTATTGGAAACAAAACACAGGCTGCGAAAAAGAAGGCTGTTGAGTCATATCAAGAGAAGTTAGTGAAAATGACAAAATGTGAGCTACCAGAAAGTTGGATCCAGGGGGAACTTGCTTCTCGTATGGATAAATTAAAATCGTCTCCGCAGTTTCAACATGATCCAGAAGCTTTTTGGAAACAAATGGGGAAAACAGAGGAGTCACTTAAAAAAGAATTTCGTGTTTCCGCAGAAGAAAGCTTGAAATCGTATTTAGCGCTCGTGGAGGCGGTAAAACAGGCAGAAACCACGTTGACTGATGATGAGCTAAAAGAAGCTCAGCA
>CAZGJL010000010.1:0-31797 GCA_964526665.1 uncultured Candidatus Peribacteria bacterium
GTTTCTCTATACTTTTCTTGAATTGCAAAAATAGGACTTTTTATTCCTTTTTCCAATGTGGCACGCATTTCTTTTTCAACTCCTTTTGCTTGCAGAGCCATTTCTGCCAGTATGTTTTTTCCTGGAGCCCAAATATTTTTCGTACTTCCATCTACCGATTCAATAGTCATTCTCCCTCCTGACCCATACCATTTTTTTCGTACTTCCCACGCTGCCGCCAATTTATCTGCTTCTTCATTATAATGAGCTGCCATATCGGGATCTGCTTCCCCACGTTTTCTCAATGCTTCAATAATGGCCAAATTCCTTTTTTGTTCTTCTTGTATTTTTTTTGCTGTCTGCATTTTTTCTGCTTCATACTGAGAATGTTCAGCAGCAACTACTGTCGGATCTGGAACAGGCGCAGAAAGTCGTCCATGCAAACGATCCCAATTTGAATAAAATTCATCTTGTTCGTCTTCTGCGATTTTATCTTTTATCATTGCAAAAATTGGCTCACGATAGCTTGTTATAGCTCCTTCTAATAGTTCTGATAACTGTTGTGGTTTCACAAATTCTTCACGAATATCAAAATCCTCCTTTTTTAATCGAGTAATTAAATTTTCGTATGACAACTTCTTGTCGAGTGCTTCATACCAATTTTCATATCGATCATCCGTCAGTTCCAATCCATCAAATATTCCTCCAAGTGCTTTTTCAAAGGCCTCGCGAAATCTCTGAATTGTTTCTAGTTCTGGACGATCTTGAATTTTTTCTGCTACTTCTTCCGCAAACTCATCATTCCAAAGAATATCAAAATCTGCTGCATGAAGATGCCGACGATCTAGTCGTCCCTGTAGTCCATCCCAAAATTTCTCTGTGGCTTCCTTTGCATACTCTTGAGGATTTGAATAAATTTCATTCCATTCCTCTCTCTTCTTGAGATCTTCGACAAACTTTTCTTGATCTGCTTCTAATGCCTTTTTATCAGTTTCATATTTACCTTTCTTTTCTAAAAAATCTTCACTAAAAGGCATTTCTTGAATTGCTGCCTCTGCCGCATCCTGCTGTGCTTTGACATCTGTTTCATATTTTCCAAGACCCACTCGTACATCTTTTAATAAAGATGCATCATCTTCTGGCTGAGCAGAAACTCCGTATTCACCAGAATCTGGAAATTTCTCACTAAGTAATTTTTTAAATTCCGCAATAGTAGCAACTTTGTCTTCTTGAGAAGATTCTCCTTCTTGATCAAATTTTTCTTGAATAGCTTGGAACAATGGAAGTGTCTCTTCCAATCGTTTTTTGTAATTCGCAATATATATGTCCTGCTTTTCTTGATATTTCTCTTTTCTTTCTATGTCCAAAGCATCATCCGTAAGATGTAATCGTCCAGCAAGAACTTTTTGTCGAGCTTCTTCTGCTTGAACTTCGAATTTAACAATATTATCCCATTCTCGGATCAATTCTCCCGTTTGAGAAATGTGCTCTGTCCAACACACATCAATTGCTTCCGTTTCTTTTTGAAGAGCTTCTTCATATTTCAAAACTTCTTCAGCATTAGGTTTTTTCTCTTTGTGTCGTTGTACTTCAACATCTTTAGCTGCTTCATATTCTTCTTTTAGTTTTTGTTCTTCCTTCTGAATATTTTCAATTTTTTGTGCTTCTGGTGAAAGGTCTTTCCAATCAGAAAATTTCTCTGGTATATATACTGGTTCATCTTTGAGTCCGTTTAATGCTCTCAAATGTGCAGGAAGAAACGGTGATTCTTTTTTTGAAAAGAGTAACAACTCCACAGCACGTGCTTTCCCAATATATTGAGCTAACTCCTCTGCGCTGAATTTTTCTGTAACACTTGCAATAAGTTCGGTATTTCCTTCTGCCATCCACTCGTCTATCATGGTCCATCCCATAACAAGCGTTGGATCATCTGGATTTTCTTTGATTGCCATTACTGCCTCCTGTGCAAACGCTCGAGCGGTCTGACTATCACAATGATCTACCCAATCTTCACTTTTCGGGAACATTTTATAAATTCCTGCGATCAAAAGTTTTTCTTCTTTTTCTAGTGATTCTGCATCCTTCTGATCAGAACGAACTCCCATCAATGTATCTTTTACCTGTGAAGCAAGACTCCCCTTTCTCAATCGCTCAATGGCCCATCCAATCAAATTCTTTTGTACGGAATCAAATATTGGTTTCAATTGTTCATCATCGTGAGCACGTGAACGTAGCCGACGATAGAGAATACTTGCCCGCATTGCTTTCGCTGGCGTATCGATAATTGTTTTCTTTTCAAAATTAACGAGTTCCTCCATCTGTGAATCAAGAGCATTCTTGATTTGATCCCGCATTTTCTTTGAAAGCAAAGAAAATAATGGTGATCTCTCTATCTGCACCAACATATGTGGCGGAAGGTTTTCCGTTCCTGATTTTTGTTTCAATGACAAGAAGTATCCTGCCATATCACGAAAGTCTCGTTTTTGCTCTGGAGACATATTCTTTGAATTCCCTTCCAAGTCTCGCAAATGATTCATGCGAAATTTCAATGGGTTCTTTAGCGCTGTATCAAGTTCGTTATTCTGCTCTATATTACTGCCTTCAGCACCACCAGAAGTGCCCAGCCAAGCCATACGGGCTTGCCATTCAGGATTTTCTCGCTGCCAGTGCAGAATTAACTTCATGTAATCTAGACATTATACCCTATTTTATGCGATAAAAACAGTGTCTCCACCCCATATCAACTAGAACAAACAGGTGTTTTATTGTTTTATATCATTTCCGTTTATTTTGCAAGGAGAAAAGAATTCTATCTATCTCGCTGCTTCAAGAAAGAATAGAGCGATAAAAGGACCTCATTATCTCTTAAACACATTATATATAACCAAAAGAATGCTTATATTATTCTGCTGTTTCTTCCTTTTTTAAATTTGCTTGTAATGCCTTAAGTTGATCTTCTGTAATGTTAAGAGGCTTCCCCTCGGTGGTTTTGTAATCTTTAAGGTCTTCTGTTTTCGTCTCTAGATTAATATCAATTGTTTTCGCTTCATTGTCTGAATTTATAACCTCCACCTTAATAGCATCGCTGTCTTCACTCAATCCTGGTAAGAATCCTCCTGTTTGACTTTTAAGGGCTTTATTCAAGCTAGAATTGGAATTCAATGCTTTCATTTCTGCAAAAGTAAGAACCATTCCGTTTTTAATTTTATCCCCAAGAAAGCTTGCTAATTGTGTATCATCTTTTTCAGGAATTGTCGATATAAGAGTTTCTAATTTATCAGTAGTTGTCTCTCCTTCTGTGTCTGTGTATGTAACAGTATTTGATTGAATAATGCCCTTTTCTTTGTTTGTCTTAATATCTGATACTCCTTCATCTCCAATCTTCTCTTCCTCTAGTTTAGTTTTCGCCTCAGCTCCCGCTGCATAAGGCTTATTATAGCTATTTTCAGATGCAAACCATGGATCTGCTTTAAGTCCATAGTTCGCCCATTTACCATCCGCCATTGCCTTCTGCATTTTATCCTTATCTCCTTTCGTTCTTTCTAGCAACTCTATTAATGCCCCTCTTCCTTCAAACTCTTCACTTCTATTTAATCCTGCAACTAATCCTTTATAATTTGATGCCATTTCTCCTACACCTCCTGAGAAAGTGAAATTTTTAAAATCCTCGGCAGATGTAAAACTTTTCTTCTCTAATGCTGTCTCAAAAGGGCTCGACTCGATATCAAATGCTTGTGCCATTGCTCTATTCATTCTTGTCTTCTCTGCTTCATGTGCTCGTCTAATCGCCTGCGGAGCCTGCAATACACTCCCTAAAGAGAATGCTGCATCTTTCCCTCCTGTACCAACGGTAAAGAGTGGACGATCGATAGTAAGGGTCTTGGCTGTAGTCGTTGCCAACATCTCAGCTCCTGTTTTTATTTGTTGTATTAATGTGTCAGCAATACTTCCTTCTACTGCCCAGAATGCTGCCATCCAAAAGAGAACAATCGTTGCAATCTGCCATAAAAATGAATATTCATCTTGTCCCAATTGAGACAGGGCTGCTCCAAAAACGAATGAACTTTCTTCTACTCCACCATGCCATTCTACCATGGCAGACATCATAACAAATCCTACAGCAAATGCTGCTGCAATCTTCAATGGCATAATCAAATGAGTCACGATCTTTCCTGAAATCTCTCCTCCCTTTCCTCCATCAATTCCGAGAATTGATGCTCCTACGAGTAATGGAGAAAATACTAATGTTATCCATAACACGATTAATCGTCCGACCATCGCTATGAATACAACAATTAATGCTACAATAAACGCCAGTGCCAATATGACAGAAAAGAGCGTATTTATAACAACATCATTCAGGTTATTAATCTCCGCCCCCAGTGCAGGAAGCCGTTCCAAATGCATAAACACCGATCCAAACGCTGCAAATAGATTTTGTCCTGGTTCACTTTTCGGAGTAAGAATCGTCTCAAAACTATCCTTTATCATAAACACACACTTATTGTCTGCTTTCGTCTTTTCATCATAATCACTCTCTTCCCATTTCACCCATTTTCGACAAAAGAGATCATTAATCGATTCTCGGAATCCACGACAAGCAAAGAATGCACCCTCTTTTTCTACTGTAATTAATGCACATGTTGATTCACCTTTACCAGAATCCTTACCAGTACACTGCTCTTTATTGACTGGCTTATTTATAAATTTTGTCCATGCTTCCCCACAACTATTTCCTCCGGCAACACCCTTTAAGGGCGAATCATCTTTAACCACCCCTTTGGTATTTGCCACCATAAGATCCTTTTGATCCGGACTTATCTTTACCCATGTACGAGAGGTAGTAAGCTTGGTATTCATCCCGCTCATGTCTGGTTGCAGCTTTGTGTCAGCAATTCCAAATATCGCTACTGTTCCTACATTGACCGCATCAATCACTACCCGAAATCCCAATAAAGAGAAATTAATCGCAATGATTGCAATAATTAACTTTGGTAGTTTTTCTTTGATAGTCCAACTCCCTCCTTCCCCTCCTATTCCAAATGAAGAAAAGAGATTTGAAAAAGCAAGAAATAATAAAACTCCTACAAACATAATATTTGTAAGATCACGTATCCATCGCCACATCGGAGTAATGGCCTCCATTGCTGCTTTACCTGTGATCATATCTGTACCGAGCAAATCTCCGAAGAAATTCAGCATCAACAATGCCAAAAAAGTCAAAACTTCAATAATAACTCCTGATATTGCCGCTAACCCCTTCAGTGCTGGTGATCCCTGTGATGTATCCGCTCCTTGAGCAAATCCAAGCTCTGGAATCAGCAATAATCCTATGAAAAGAATCACTGGGAGATAGACTCGGAAGCGGGAAATGAATTTTTTCATGAAAAATCCAATAATTATACCAAATAATCGAAGAAAAATCAATGATAATCATTTAAAACGTAACACCCCTAACCCCTCTTATATCAAGAGGGGAAATAAAAATGATTTTGGTTTTTATCATATTTTAAGTTCTCTTTTAATTTATTTAAATCGGTCTTTAACTTTCCTCTTAATATAAGAGGAGACAAAACCTATTGAAATATCTAGAGGTGTTATTATTTCTTCTCTGGCAACGCCTCTTTTTTTACGTCTACAAGTTTAGATTTCAGTATAAGGGGCAATTCATCATACTTAAACTTCTTATCATTTTCTTTTTTTTCTTTTTTAACAAAATCTTTTGTTTGAGCAATAAGTGTTTTTTTATCTTCCGTTGTCATTTTTTTCCATATGGCTGATTGTTCTGTTTTTGTAAAAGGTTCTGGTTTTGCCTTTCTATATTGACGCAACATTCCTTTTGCTTTCCTTTTTTTTACCAAAGTACCTAACGCTGTTAGTGGTGCTAGTGCAAATGACATTACTTTTTTACCCAACTTTGGTGCAGTTTTTGTCCAAGTATCAGGATGTGCAAGCTTCTTAATCTTCATAATCCCTGTTAGACCCAAAAACGCAATCGCATACAAAGCAAGCGCCATTCCCCCACCTCCCATAGAAAGAAATCTGCGTACTCCATGTTTCTGATTTCCTCCCACAAATTCTGAACTCCCTGCATCAACGGTTCCGTCTACAAATATTTTTGATAAATCTGCTTTCGCTGGAGGTGTTACTCCCTTCTGAGTTTGTGTACTCATCTCAGTCTCTAATTGAGACATCATTTCATTTTTTTCAAAAAAGCTAAGAACCGCCTTTTCTGCATTTGTAGCAAGAACTCGACGAATCATTTCTGGTGATGCTTCCTTATTCCACATTGCTTTACGAAATTCATACAATTCTACTTCATTAAGTGTATGTTCTGCCATTTGAAGAATGAATGTGGCAGCATTTGATATTCTATCTGAATCAAATGTTCGTGGCTGCCCTAATCGTTGATACTTTTCATACTGTTCAATCTCAGTCATAACCTTATTTAAATTGTCATCATTAATCTGCAGTCCTTTGGATCGTAATTCAAATGCATTCTGTGAACCAGACTGAAACTCTTTTGCCAAAGATTCTCTTTGCGTTTCTCCTTTCGCAAGAAGTTGATAAATCGGTGTACTATCTATTGAAGTTTGTTTTCTAGCTGATTTTCGAAGTGCTCTTTCAATTGATCGAGGATTATCAATTAATGCAAAAATAAAATTGGGAATTCCAACTCCAATTACGGGAGCCAATACCGTTTTCCCTGTAAGAGTCATAATCCCTGCTAATCCTCCTGTAAGAACAGGATGTGTTATTGCTGCAGCCCCAGCTCCCCAGACAGCCGCATTCTTCAATCGTCCTATCATATTTCCTTTTGTATCTCCATAAGCAATAGCGCCTACAACAGCTGCTATTTTCAAATTCCCCATACCTCCATCTGAAGGAATTACACTTCCATAATCCTTTATCCATTGATCAATACCATCCTGAGATCTTTTTGCTATATCATCTATTCTTCGTCCATAGGTAACCGCTGTTAATGTTCTTGCCTCGCCTTTTGGAAGATCTTTTCTGATATTTGCTTTCACTTCATCAAAAATCCGGTTTCCCTCTGTTTCCATTTTCTCATTTTGTTCTTTAACTTCTTTGGAAAGTAGCGTTTGATCTACTTTTGAGTCAAGATTTGTTATGTTGGAATCAAATTCACTTGCTGGCACCCCATCGGGTTTTTCCCTTTGTACTTCAACAAAAAGCACTCGTCCGAATTTCTCCGGGGTAAATGAGTGATCCTGTGAAAAAAGAAATTTCATCAATTACAATTTAAAAATACGAATCCATCTATCTAAGTTCGCTTCCTGTCTATCTTCTAGCTCTTGAATACCAAATGTTCCCAAGTGTTCTCGAAAAAAGTCTGGTTCCAAATTTCCCATCTGCAATGAATAGGTTCTCTTATTTCTTCCATTCAATTCAATATTCAAAACTTCGGCATCTTGTTCATAAACAAACCAATACCCATTAATTTTTTCTTTCAAAACAAATTTCTTTTCTCCTATCAGAATTCCTCTTTCAAATACTGTCGTATCATGGAGTTCGTTCCCATTTCGATGAGACCAAAAATACACCGCCGCTGCAATAAAAAAAGTCGTTGCCATAAACCATCCCCAACGAGGATCGTCAATCACAGCCCAGACAGCTCCACCAAATAATACTGTACAAAATATCACGTACCAAAGCCATCCACGATGATATGGAGGATGATCAAATGCACGCCACGCAAACACAGGCTTCCCTGTATCCAACTCTTGTTTTCGTTGATTTATATTCATTTTTTACAAGAAATTCTCGCGAGTATACCATAAAAAGCAGCTTCTTTCAAGCAAAAGAAGGCACAACCGATGCTTTCAAACTTCAGTCTACAAACTGGAAACTGCAATATAAAATTCCATATTTGAAGTTTGAAGTTTGTAGTTTGAAAACTTACTTACACTTCCTCACCAAACCGCACTCCCGCTCTTACTAATTTTTGGCTCAAATCCAATCCCTTCAGGTCACACTTTTCATCAATTACAGAAGTAGAGATATGACAATCTCGCAGGATAGCCCCCGGATACACAATCACATCATGTAATTGGCAATTCTCTACCACCGAATCATCTCCAATAAAAACTCGTCCAGAAAATTCACAACCTGATTCCTGTACATTTTTCCCATAAACAACAGATTCTTCTTGTAATGCTCTATGTGCACCTAAATACGTTTCAAAACTCCCAATATCAAACCATTCTCCTCCAACTTTTGCTGCAGAAACCAGAATACCTCGACGCAATAATTCAGGGAAAATCCCTCCCAATGCATCGGGGGCTTTTTTTGCATATTCATGTAAAACAGGAAGCGTATCTTTTCCAAGTGCAAGAAATCCTGTAGAAACCATTTTTGATTTCGGATGACTTGGTTTTTCTTCAAATCCCATCACCCTCTCCCCTTCCAACTCTACCACTCCAAACTTCTGTGCTTCATCCTCACTTTCCACTTCTCTGACGGCAATTCGCGCCGCATCTGATGAACATTTTAGGTCTGATATCTTTAACTCTGGCAATAAATTATCTCCGGCCAAAATAAGTAAATCGTCATCAATATTCAATTCTCGACATGCTACAGAAATAGCCCCTAATGCCCCTAGTTTTTCTCCATCTGAATGCGCATCTTCACAAAAAATTTTAATATTTTCTCTCTTCAAATTTTTTAATTCTGAACGAAAAGCCTTTTCAAATTTTTTATTTGTCAAAAGAGTAACATCGTCATCAACGGGAATCCTCTCCAAAAGATGCGCCAAAATGGTTTTCCCGGCCAAAAGAAGGAGTGGTTTTGCGTGCTTCTCTGAAAGTGGCCATAACCGTGTCGCAAATCCTCCCGCCAAAATTAATATTTTCATTCCGGGTCATTATGACAGATTTTTTTGTAAAAAAAAGCCCGTCCGAAGACGAGCTTTTAAAACCATTTCTTAGATTAACGTCGTCGTAAAAAATCCATAATACTATTCCATCTTCCTGATCGAACAATAGGATTTCTTTGTACCTTTATATTTTCTCCTTGTTCTGTGAGATCTTCTTCAAAAGAAGAATTTCCTGAATGCATTCTATTACTTGATGGTGGAACTGGTCGTTCTTCACCAGTCCTTGTTTCAAAATCAGGCATTACTCTTGAACGCTGTACAGGATATATCATTCTTTTTACCGTTTCGCTATTTACTCTCGTTGCTTTCGTTCCCATGTTACATGCTCCATTGTATAAAAACTCAGCATTGCGTGCTTTTGCTTCACAACGATTTGAAAAAGTTCTCTGTGATCCACCCGAACAAACCATGTCTCCTGTTCCACAAGGCTCACTTACTGCTGCACATACTGGTGCGTATTCTCGTGTACAAATCATTTCATCGTCTCTTGGATTTGGATCAGTTGTTGGAGGGAAGTTCTTACATTTCCCTTCATATAACACGTGTGCATTATTCATTTTAGCATTGCAGCTATTAGAATATGTTTGTTTAATGCTCTCACATGGCGTTGTTATACATTGCACGCTTATCTCTCCGCACACTGGTGCATATTCCATAGTACACATCATATCTTCTCGTGGTGACACACTTTCTTCTCCCCTGCAAACACCATTATATAATATCTTTGCTCTATTTTTCTTTGCTTCACAACTATTTGAAAATGTTTTAGGGAATGGCATAACTGCCGCACAGTTCATTCCTTTTTTACAATTAAGTGGCATAAGGGCACATACTGGAGCCGCCTCTTGCGTACAGTGTATATCATCATGCCTATCGAGAATCGAGTGTTCTCTTTTTTTCGCAATTAATTCATGCAACTCTTCCGCCTCTTGTTTTAATTCTCTTATTCTACTGGAAATTCCCTCTAACTTTTGTTCTAATTCTCTCAAGTCATTATCTCCTCTGTCTTCCCTATCCCTGTCCCATTCTTCATCCCATCTCCCATCTCCATCTCTATCGATTCTACGACGTTCCTCTTCTTCTCGCACTTCCTCCTCATATTTCTCATCGCGCAACATGAACAGGTCTCTCTCTTCAAAACGATGTTCTTCTCTTTCTCGCACTTCCTCCTCATGGTTTCCATCGCGCAACATGAACATGTCTCTCTCTTCAAAACGATGTTCTTCTGTTTCTCGCACTTCCTCCTCATCACTTTGATAATTACGAATTTCATAACGAATTCCAGAAGAATCTGTTGACACAGCCATTGCGTGTCCTGATCCAACAAGAAGTATTCCCAGTACAAACGCCGATGCCGATAAAGCTATTTTCATTTCCGAAAATTAAAAACTACAAACTCTTATACGGTGAAATCTAAAGAAAGTAACTTATTTTGTAAATATTTTATCAAATTCTATTTTTAAGTGAGAAGAAACATCTACTAAAAATGGAACCCTTACTATACTTTCTCCCAGTTTCAAAACTACCTCGCGCGCATATCCAGCCTCCGATTTTCGTTCACTAATTAATTTTTTTACCTCTTCTACTTGTCCCGTTGTTGCATGAGAAGGAATAATGAATTCAAATACTTCTTCCTGTTTTTCATCAGCATCTGAAAAAAGATGTACTTTCTGAATTTTTGCTAAATCACCTACTCGTATTTCATCAGCAATACAGTTAAAAGCGCCGTCTCGTTCCTCTATTTTTCCCCGAACACGAACAAATGCATCTTGCTCAAAAACAGCCGCTGCAATTTTATCAAAAATCATTGGGAACACTGCTATTTCCATCTTTCCACTTGTGTCTTCTAGGGTCAAAATCGCCATATTTTTTCCTCGCCGAGTTAGAATTTTTCGTACATCGGTCACAAGTCCATGCAGCGTAACGTTCTTCCCAAAATCTGACTCACTTATGGAGTGAATTAGTTTTCCAAATTTTTCAAAGTATCGAGACATTCCCTTCAAAGGGTGTTCGGAAACATACAATCCCAGAGATTCTCGTTCCCATTTCAAAATATCCTCCTTCGTTGCCTCTCCATCACGAAGAGTAAACTCGACAGCTGATGCATCCGATCCACCAAAAAGCCCCATTTGGCCTGCTTCCTTTTGGGTTTGGAACTCTCGTGCAAAGGTAGACAAATCATCCAGTGATTCCACTACCGCTTTTCTATTTCCAAAGGTATCAAATGCTCCTGAAAACCCAAGTGCCTCTAAAGTTTTTTTATTCACTAACTTCGCTGGAACTCTCTCTGCAAAATTTTGTAATGATGTAAATTCTTCACCCGCAGAACGTTCTGCCATTATTTGATTCACTGTTTCTTCTCCCAATCCTTTTATCGCAGATAATCCAAACCGAATTTTTTTGGAACTTATTTCCCCGTCTAATGTTGGCTGCTCTGCTGTCGTAATAACAGTAAAGTGTGATCCGGACTCATTTACAGAAGGCGGCAATATTTCAATCTCCATGGTATTACACTCATTCATTTCCATAACAATACGATCTGTATTATTTCTATCTGTTGTCATCATTGCTGCCATAAATTCTTCCGGATAATGCGCCCTCAAATAAGCTGTTTCATAAGCAATGCGAGCGTAACACACGGCATGAGAACGATTGAATCCATATCCCGCAAACGGAACAATAATATCATCAAACATTTTTTCCGCTGTTTTTTTATCTCGCTTCATTTGTGCGGATCCTTCCAGAAATTTAATACGTTGTTCTTCCAACAATTTAATTTTTTTCTTTCCAATTGCTTTTCGAAGAATATCAGCTTGTCCCAAAGAAAATCCTGCAAAATCTTGAGCAATTCGCATAATTTGCTCCTGGTATACAGCAATTCCATATGTTTTTTTCAAAATAGGTTCTAATACTGGGTCTAGAAAATTCACTTCTTCTGTTCCGTGTTTCCCTGCAATATACGTAGGTATGTATTCCATTGGACCTGGACGATATAGTGCATTCATCGCCACCAAATCCTCAAATTCTGTTGGTTTTAGCTCTTTTAAATATCGTCGCATCCCTGCTGACTCAAACTGAAATACTCCTGTTGTTTCCCCTGTCGCAAACACTTTTTCAAACGTCAATACATCATCAATAGGGATTTTCGATAAATCAATTTCTTTTCCACTCGTTTGTTTAATATGCTGAACAGCTCTCTCAATAATAGAAAGGTTTCGTAATCCCAAAAAATCCATCTTCAAAAGTCCAATAGACTCAAGTTGCTGATAAGGAAACTGGGTAATCTTTATTTCATCCGCTCCTGGTGCCCATTGTAATGGCGAATTCTCTTGCAAATCATTCTGTCCAATAATCACTGCGCAAGCATGTACTCCAACATGACGAACACATCCCTCTAATTTTTTTGCGACTTCAAATACCTTTTTCAAAGCCGGATTCGCTTCCATCTTTGTTTTAAAATCAGGAAAATCTAATGCATCATTCAGGGTTAATCCCGGACGCGTTGGTAACAGTTTCGTAAAAGCATTCATTTCTGAATACGGAACTCCCTGTGCCCGCCCAACATCTTTAATAGCCGCCTTTGCTGCGAGCGTTCCAAAGGTGCATACCTTCGAAACTTTTTCTGCTCCATATTTTTCTGTCACATACTGCATCACCTCATGACGTCTTTCATCAGAGAAATCAATATCAATATCGGGCAACGATATTCGCTCTGGATTCAGAAATCGCTCAAAAAGAAGTTCGTATCCCAAGGGGTCAATTGTTGTAATTTGAAGTAAATAGGAAACCAATGATCCTGCTGCCGAACCACGTCCTGGACCAACAGCGATACCATTTTCTCGTGCGAAATCTATAAAATCTTGCACAATTAAAAAGTATGCCTCGAATCCCATACTCCCAATGATAGAAAGTTCATAATTCAGCCGATCTTGGATTGTTTTTTTATATTCTTTATCTGCTTTTGGATACCATGTTGAAATTTTTTCTTCACATTTTTTCCGTAAATAAGAAGCTTCCGTCTCGCCCTCTGGAACAGAAAAATGTGGCAACAAACTCTGGTTAAATTCTAATTTTAGATCAATCAAATCTGCGATCGCTAACGTATTTTTTCTAGATTGTTCCAAAATATCTGGTGGAACATTTGTTAAATCCAAACAAATCTCACTCCATGTTTTGAACCAGTTTCGTTCTGCAAATTTAAATCTCCCCGGATCATTTACTTGTTGATTTTTACCAATACAAACAAGCGTGTCACATGCTTCTTCGTCTTCGGCCAAAGCATATCGTGCATCAGAGGAAGCTACTGTCTGAGTTTTTGTTTCTGCTGCAAGAGTAACAAAAAAAGCATTTAACTCTTGTTGCTCCGGATAATCTCGTGCAATAAATTCAAGAAATACATTTTCTTCGCCAAACACCTTTTTTATTTTCTGTAATGTTTTTTTTGCTTGTTCTTCTCCTAAATCACGAAATGATCGCCCAACTAATCCTGCTGTTCCTCCCGATAAAACCACAAGTCCTTCTGAATATTTCTCCAATAATTCCCAATCTACTCGTGGCTTATAATACATCCCTTCAAGCGATGCTTTTGAAAGAAGAACTAATAAGTTTTTCCATCCGACGTGATTTTTTACCAGTAAAACAAGATGTCCTTCTCTCCCGTCTATTCCCGCTCTTTTTTCGAATCGAGAATCTGTTGCAACAGAAAGTTCTGCACCCAAAATAGGTTTTACTCCTGTTCCTTTTGCTGACTGAAACATCTCAACTAATCCATATCCTGCTCCAGTGTCTGCAAGAGCGACCGCCGGACAATCTAGTTCTTTTGCTCTCTTAAAAATTTGTCCCGGCGACATCGTTGCCTCAAGAATTGAGTACCACGAATGAGTATGGAGATTTACAAACTTTGTGTCGGGGGTCATTGACTAAAGTGTACCTGAATTTAAAAAAAATCCCACTCAAAAAGAAGACGTAATCACATGATTACGTCTTCTAAACTTTTTCTCTTTTTATATCCTATTTCACTCCATTCGCTGCCAAAATAGCTTTTAATTGTTCTTTATCTTTCGCATATTCTTTTGCAACTTCTGGTGTAATCTGTTGCCCAAGAACGAGTCCTGCCAAAGATTGTTCAAATTGAACCATTTCTCCAGATGCATCTGTCTGTAAGGCACTCGGGATTTGGAAAATTTTGTTCTGACGAATATAGTTTTGAATCGCATAATTATTTGTCAAAACCTCATATGCAAGCACTAATTTCCCATCTGTTGTTGGAATTAAACGCTGTGCAACAATCATTCTCAATGCATTTGCAAGTTGAGAACGAATCTGATCTTGTTGTTCTGGTGGGAATACATCAATAATTCGGCTAATTGTCTGTGTTCCATCACTTGTGTGAAGTGTTGAAAAAATAGTATGTCCTGTTTCAGCCATAGTTAATGCTGCAGAAATCGTTTCATAGTCTCTCATTTCTCCTACCATCAAAATATCTGGATCTTCACGAAGTGCTGCTTTAATTCCTGCTCTAAAATCAACTACATCTCGTCCAACTTCTCGTTGTTGTACCAAAGATTTTCCATTTGGTAAAATATATTCAATTGGGTCTTCAATGGTAATTGCATGTTGTGCTTTATCATTCACCAAGTTTTGTAAAATAGAAGCTAGTGTTGTTGATTTACCCTGTCCTGTTGCTCCTACAACAAGAACAATTCCATTTTTAAATCCTTTAATCTTCTCTATGACAAAATCCGGAAATCCAAGTGTATCCAATGTACGGATATCTTGTGTAATCACACGCAATACTACAGAAAGTCCTCCTTCTTGATAAAACGCGTTTCCACGAAGACGAACCCCGACTGTACTTTTCATTACAAAATCTGTTTGTCGGTGTTCTTTGAGTGATTCCTTATGATTATCAGGCAAAGTAGCTTCCAAAAAACCCTGTAAAAAATCATCAGTGATTATTTCTTCTCCCTGTGGAACAATTGTTCCCATAATACGATAGTGTGGAACAATCCCTACATTAAGGTGAATATCAGACGCGCCTTGCGACACGGCTCCGGAAACGAGTTGTTCTATGTCCATTTATTTTGGAATGAGTTTTTGTTTTCATGGGAATTATACCACGAAATTGAGATATTATATCAAATTTCATAGAAAACTTCAAGTGCTCTTAAGGAAAAGACCTTTCTTTAGAAGTGAGCAACTTTTCCAGCAACGGATTCCTCCTTCGTAAGATCCTTTCCCTTTGGAGAATATTTTTGTTCTACATCAAGTGGTACCTTTGAAATATCTAATACCAGTCCTATTTCCATACACCCCGATCTTTCATCATTTATCACTGGATTAAAGTAAGCACAAGCACCTTCTTGACTACCTACAAACGCAGGATATTGTCCCATTAATTTTGGATGTTGTGCTCTATTTTTTGTCGCTTCTTCACTCAAAAAACTTTTTAATTGTTTCTCTGACTTAGAAAAATTCGCCAAATCAACCCATTTTTCATCTGTAAATTCAGAAATAGTTGCCTTTACGCCAGATATTCCTTCTTTGGGTTTTACCAGTGAGGGATCAAACATTTTATTTGCTGGAAAAAAGTGCGTATACAGTGCCGCATATCTACATAATGATTGTTCTGAATATCTTTCATCAATACTTACTGCTCCATTCATATATTTCAATTTATGTCCTTCTTCAACTAATGTATCAAATTGTTTTAATACACCCGTAAAAATCGAGCCTGCGGCCGGCCTCATTTTAGTTGTGTTTTTCTCTTTTCTTAAATGCTGTAAATAGTCTCCATTTAAAAAGGTTCTCCCCAGTTCAGCACTTTTTTCTAAAATACTTCTTTCAAAATCCTCCTCTGTATCATATAAATTTTTGAAAAAAGTTGGTTTACCGAGTGTTTCATCGGGAACGGCCATTCGTGAACCAGAAACAATCATTTTTTCTTCTGGGTCCCACGTAATAGTCTGACGTACATACTCATCTATAGAATCCCAATCCAAGGAGTTCCCTGTTCCCTCTCCTGTTTTTCGAAATGTTTTCTCTCTCGCAATAGCCAATCCTCTAATAAAATTGTTGTTCCTAAGGTCTCCTTTCCCCTGACAATTAATTTCTACTATATCAAAATAAACGCCTTGCTCAGGATTTGCCTCATTTAATTTCCTTGCAATACCTAATTCTATCAATTCTTCCAGACCCTTATCCATTTCTTCTTTGCTAGGCATCTTTTCAAGTGGTTGTTCTTTTCCAAAATTTATTACATCTAAAAGCCCCTTCCTTGTTTTCTTCTGTGTTTCTTGCACTTTCGCTTTCTCTTTCTTTTCCTCTAGCAGCTTTTTGGTCACTTCTAACATTTTGTCTAATCCTTTTTTCGTAGAAACAGCACATTCCATCTCAAGAGAAAAAATCGGCCCCTTTGCATTCTCCGCCACAATAACCACATTCCAATTCCTTTCCTTTCTATCTATTGGTTTCACCAAAAACTTAACATCAATAACTTTAAAATCCATATCTTCTTCATTCACAAATGGTGTGAAGGTCATAGTATTAAACATTCCTGCCATCTCGTTTTCCCCAAAAGTTGCTGCCGCTGAATTTTGTGAAACTATCTCTATAAGACCAAACATTTTGTGTTTGAATTGTTCTAGAAATTCTTCATGCTTCTTTGGGTCTACGGGCAAAGAACCTGCTGGATATTTCACTTTCTTATAATCTTTAGAAGGTAACCCGAGAAGACGCCTCATAAGAATATCAAAGTCGCCTGTTTGTAAGACTTTGGCGGCTATTCCTTCTTCTACCCTATTCCAGGTTTCTTTATGTGGAAGTGTTTTTTTCTCTAAAAGAATAGATTCCTCTTTTGATACCGCATCTTCACCTTTTGTTGATGGTGGGAACGGGGTATGATTTTCTATTTGCTCAAATTCAACAACATCTCCTATTTCTTTGTCCAAGCAGACAAATGTTTTTTTATTTTCATTCTCTGGGTCCGTCCTTACTTCGTAATGAATTGCTCCCGCTGATGGGATGGAGAACCTTTTGTTAGGTAATACTGTCATTTTTATTGATTTCCCTACTTCTGGTTTAAATCCAATTTTGTCTGCCATAAAAACAAGAGGAACACCCCAGTAATGTCCTTCTCTCATTTGATTAACAATCTCCTCAGGAATCACTCCCTTTTCAATGTTTTCTGGTAACGTATTGTTTTCTATCATAACTATAATAAAATTCTTGACAGTTTTAGCAATTTATTGCGATTTTGTCAATAAATAAACCTTCTTGCAACTTTCACACTATATACTAAAATTCCAGGCGAAATATTACAACACTATGGATTTACAAAAATTGTTTGAGAAATTTTTCGGAAGTCATAATGAGCGCGTTATAAAACAATGTCTCTCAAAGGTTCCTGCGATAAATGCTTTAGAAGAAGAATTCCAAACTCTCACTGATACAGAATTAAAAGAAAAATTTTCAAATTGGAAAACGATTCTTACTGGAGAACCGGAAAGAGTTGATGAATTTCTTCCTGAAGTTTTTGCTGGGGTAAAAAATGCCGCACGACGATTGTTCGGAAAGTCTTTTGAAGTGCGTGAAAAAGACGAGGAATGGGGTATGATCCCCTACGATGTTCAGTTGGTTGGAGGAATGATTCTTCATCAAGGAAATGTTGCAGAAATGAAAACGGGGGAAGGAAAAACACTTGTGTGTACTCTTCCTGTTATCTTGAATGCCCTTACTGGGAAAGGAGTGCATGTCATCACTGTAAATGATTACCTTGCCCAACGTGACGCCGAATGGATGGCTCCCCTGTATGAATTTTGTGAACTTACTGTAAACGTAATCGTACACGGAAAAACTCCTGAAGAACGACAGATAGCCTATAGTTCTGATATTACTTATGGAACAAATAATGAGTTTGGGTTTGATTACCTGCGAGACAATATGGCACAACGAACTGAAGATTTGGTTCAAAAAGAGTTACATTTTGCTATCGTCGATGAGGTGGATTCCATTCTCATTGATGAAGCACGAACACCGCTTATAATCTCTGCTCCAGCTGAAGAAAGTACTGAAAAATATACGCGTTATGCACAACTTGTTCCCGGACTTCAAATAGATACCGATTTTGATATTGATGAAAAAATGAAGGTTGTGTCCCTTACTCCACAGGGAATTACCAAATTAGAAAAAACACTCAATATATCGAATATTTATACTGATGCAGGATTTGATGAAGTACATCATATTGAAAATGCATTGAAAGCACGGGCTATTTTTGAAAAAGATCGTGATTATGTCGTAAATGATGGTCAAGTAATTATTGTTGATGAATTCACGGGACGTCTTATGCCTGGACGCCGGTACTCTGATGGCTTACATCAAGCACTCGAAGCAAAAGAAAAAGTAGATATTCAACGTGAATCAAAAACGCTTGCTACTATAACTTTTCAAAACTATTTCCGTCTCTACGACAAATTATCAGGAATGACCGGAACTGCTGAAACAGAAGCTGAAGAATTCGCAAAAATATATGCACTCGATACACTTGTTATACCGACCAATCGTCCTCTTCGACGAAAAGATTTCTCCGACAAAATATTCAAAAATGAACGCGGAAAATATACCGCGCTTGTAAATGAAGTAGCTCGATTAAATGAAACTGGACAACCAGTCCTCGTTGGAACAATTTCAATTGAAAAATCTGAAGCACTTTCTATTGCGCTCAAAAATAAGGGAGTTCCTCACGAAGTATTGAATGCCAAACAACATGAGAGAGAAGCTGAAATCGTGTCGCTTGCTGGACAAAAAGGAGCCGTCACCATTGCCACTAATATGGCTGGACGAGGAACGGATATTAAATTAGGAGAAGGAGTTATTGATCTTGGTGGGCTTGCTATTCTTGGAACTGAACGACACGAATCACGACGAATTGATAATCAGCTTCGTGGACGTTCTGGACGTCAAGGAGATGCTGGGTTCACTCAATTCTTCGTTTCAATGACTGATGAATTAATGCGTAGATTTGGAGGAGAACGTATGGCTGGAATGATGGAAAAACTCGGAATTGAAGAATCTGAAGCTATTGAAAATAAAATGATTTCTAAATCAGTAGAGAATGCACAGAAAAAAATTGAATCCTTTCACTTCGATGCTCGTAAACATGTGGTGCAGTACGATGATGTAATGAATGTTCATCGAGAAAAAATGTATGCTCGACGAAAAAGCGTATTACAAACAGAAAACATTGATGAAGAAATTTCTAGCACGGCACAAAACTTAATTATTTCATTATGTGAAAGCTATTGTCCTCGTCCACAACGCGATAGTAACTGGGATGACGGTGAATTAGTAAAAACACTCAATAGTATCTGGGTTAGTGCAGAAATGCCTATAAAACTCTCTGATACTGAGAACTTTGATGATCGAATAGAGTTGGCAAATTGGTTGACGGCACAGCTTATGGAACGTTGGGAACAAAAACTCACAACGTACCCCTCCGAACAACGTGATGAAGTCATTAAATACGTAATGCTTCGTGCAGTTGATGATCTCTGGCTTGCACATATAAATGACATGACTTCACTTCGTGACCGTGTATCTCTCTCTGGATATGCACAACGTGATCCTGTTATGGAATACAAACGCGAAGCCTATATCATGTTTGAACAATTATTATTAAATGTCCGACGAACGGCTATTAATAATTTATTCCGTGTACAGTTTGATAAGCCAATGGAACTCAAAACTGCTGATTATTCCAATGCACAGACGAATGCTGAAGAAATAGAACAAGGACTCGACACGGGAGAATATGGAGCTATCGGACAACGCCCACAAAAATTTGAATCTCTACATACGGGAGGAGGCCATTCTGTTGTTGCTGAAAAACTCGGACAAAAATACGAAGGAATCGGAAGAAACGATCCGTGTCCATGTGGAAGTGAAAAGAAATTCAAAAAATGTCACGGAAAGAATCTTTAATTTAATAACACGGAACAACTGTTTTCTGTTTCATACAGACATTAAATAAAAGGCCCATTATTTCCCTTTGTAATACCTCAATAGCCTGAAGTCTCTCTAATGCGAATCCATATTGATCTACATTTCGAGATAAATTTATACCAGCAATAATAGTTTTTCCCTGTGATTGTCTTGAAACAAAAAAATCATTCTCATGTCTATTTTCATGCTCTTTTAAATTCTTTTTTGAAAGGGTTCCAAACTGTTGCAAAACCCCCTGACTATTAACCAATACAAACTTTTCTTCTTTTTCATATTCGTATTCCCCCTCTTTGTTTTTTTCTTCTATATGCATTCCTCGCAGAAAAATACCCTTCTCCATAACAGGTTCTCCTTCTTTTATAATACGAAAAAAATTAGTTGCATAATCATCTCCATCCTTTTGTACCATTTCTGCTGTAACAACCTTAACAAGAAGAAAAAAATTATTTTCATTTTGTAAGGCCTCTGCTTTTGAAAGAATAGTATATTCTTTTGTTGGTTCTATACGAATAAAATTTGATTTCTTGTTTTCAAAGTTTTCTACCCAATCTGTAAATGTGCTCTTCGCCTCCTCTTGTAAGACGTTTGAAGAAAAAAACCAATTGATTTCTGTAGTATGATCTTCCCAGACATCAGAAAATAAATTTGTTTGCAAATCATCTTTCCATGAACATCCTGTTATCATGATTACTCCAATGCAAACGGTTATAAATCGTTTCATTAGTAAGTAGGATGAGTAACAAATTCTTCATTTACTTGTTTCCACAAATTCAAAATATCAATCCATACGTCAAGTGTGGTATTGAATTTTTGTAAAGGAATGAATTCCTCCAATCCTGCATCTGTATCACGTGTCTCTGCCAGTTCCCGTAATAAGCTATCTACTTTCTCCATAAGGTCTCTATTATTATCATCTACCCGTGTTATAAATGTTTCGTGTAATGAATCTGAAATACGATTTGATAGATGATTAAAAGACTCTCTTAACTCTGAAGTAGATTGCTGACGGAAAAATAAAGGAAAAATCCCATCAAATTCTTTCATTGGTACTTCTCCCCGTACAGTTATTTGTGCTGGAACATCTGGTGATACTGCTGGTGCTGTCGCTCCATCGACATGCATTCCTATTCCATTTGGAACATAAGATCCCGTAAATGGAGCATCAAATGTTTGTGTTGTCATTTTTCCAGAAATTAAAGAATAAGCATTTAGTTTTTCTTCAAACATACGTGCCAATCCTTCATATCCACCGGTGATTGATATTTCATTATCTGAATAATTGCGAAAAGGATCATAGTCAAATACTTCCTGTTGTTGATTGAACCACAGTTCGGCTGCTGGTTCCGCCGGCCATGGAGTAGAGATTTTATCTTTACTCTCTTTAAAAGCTAAAAAATTAGGATATTCCGCCAACTCTCCAAAAAGAATATCATCTATTTCATTCCAACGAAAAACTAAATCTATGGGTGAAGTTCGTTCTTTTGGTACTGGTTTTTTGTTTTCAGGGTTTGCTCCTCCATCTCCATCATTCCAAATATAAGAAAGTGCGACTTGGCGTTGCAAATCATGTTCCTCTTGCCACAATTGTTTTTCAAAAGAATACTTAACCGCAAACGCATTACTTAGCTCTTCCGTTTGTTTTAAGGATTTTGAATGTGCATTCACAAAACTTGATACATCTGATCCTGCCAACTCTTCACAATCTTCAAGTGAAAAAATTAATTTTCCTTCATCCGAAAAATTTGGCCATTCCAAAACTCGTTCACAGATAGCTGTTACATCCAACTCTTGTGTATCAATATAAATTTCATCAAACATTCCTTCAAAATCATTCCAATAAGAAAAATGATCCACCCCCGGAATAGGTGCGCCAAAAACCGTTGTCGATAGAAAGACGCATCCCATAATCAAAAGTATTTTTTTCATTATTTGGGGGGAATAGAAGCGTTCAAAAACTTATCAACAAAGGTTCCTAATGCAAAACGCATCCCCGCCCATTGGTTACTTATCTTTTCTAATTGAACTTTTATTGCCACTAACCAGGAATCCTGAGTTACGGCACTTTCTAACTCCTGATACCAATTAAGTGTTGCAAATATTGTTCTCTCTACACGTGCACGTTCCTCTTCTATTCTATTTTTTTCGCTACGAAAACTATCTGCCCCTTCATTAGAGGTCTTTGCTGATGTAGAACTATCAAGAAAGGACTTTTCGTCTTGTTGTTTCGCATACAAAAACATGTCATATCCACACCATTCTTGCAAAACTGTCTCTGCTACTCTGCAAGCAGAATATGATCGTGAAATTTCTGATGTCTCACTCTTTTCACATTTTGATTCAAATCCATTTGTCACCTGATTTGTCTGTATTAGTTCAAGACGAAGAGACTCACAATCCTCTCCTAATACAAATGTTTTTATAGGAAGTGGCACACCTTTACCAAACGCCTTCTCGGCAATTAGCTTTTGTTTTTCTGTTAGTTCTTTAAGAGCACTATCAAATATACATCCAAGTGTTTTATGGAACTCGTACGCCTTTCCGCCTTCCTCTTCCAACCACTTTTTATTATCTGCATCCCGTGTCCCCATAGTATCCTCTATCAAATACTCTATAGAGCTATGACAATAATCTTTTATAATATCTGACAAATTATCTCGTACTTTTTCTGGCAACTCTGCATAAACCGGAGTAATTGCTCCGATGAGAGAAAACCCGAGTACCAATAGTATTTTTTTCACTTTTTTTTCAAGTGTACAGCCTCTAGTAAAATTTTCAATGTCTCCTCTGCTGTTTTATCCCAACTAAATTCTTTTATTCTTTTAAACCCCTTTTCTATGAGTTCTTTTCTCCGACTGTCATTCTTTAAGACAAAAGAAATTTTCTCTGCCATTTCTTTTACATTTTCTGGATCAAAGTATTCCGTTGCCTCTCCACACACTTCAGGAATAGCTGAAGAATTCGAAGCAATAACCGGTGTTCCGGCGGCCATTGATTCTAGTGGTGGTAATCCAAATCCTTCATATAAAGAAGGAAACACATACGCCGTTGCTGCAGAATAAAGCTTTCGTAAATCTGAAAATTTCACCAATCCTACAAATCGTACTGATTCCGATAAGCCAAGAGTGCGAACCGTCTCCAAAACCTCTGGATAATGTGGATCTCGTTTTCCCGTAATTACTAACTGTACGTCCGGATGCGATTTCTTAACGATATCAAAGGCTTGCAACAAACGCACCAGATTCTTATGTTCACGCCATACTCCTGTATAAAGGAGGAATTCCTTAGGCAACTGAAACTTTGCTTTTACTTCTCCATGTTCTGCCTCTGTACATTGATAAAAGTCTGTAGACAACCCATTCCACACTGGAATAACTTTTTTAGGAGAAACATGAAATAATTTTATCACATCATTACGTGTGTTTTTCGAAACCGTAATAACTGTTCTTGCAATACGAACCGCCATTGTAATGACAAGCTTATATGCCAGTTTTCTCCACCATTGCCCCATTTTTTTCCCAGGATAAAAAGACAAAGTCGTATCATGAATTGTTACAACACATGGTTTGAAATAAAAGAGCGGTCTATTGAAATGTGTGAACCATATCAAGTCACATTTTTCTTTATGCAATAATAATAAAAATTTCGTTTGCTCTGCCAAAGAATAGTGGGGAGCATTTACACATACTTTTTTTACATTTCGAAGAAAATCAAATTGAGAAAACTCTGGTTCATTCAAAAACAAAACCCACTCTATGTCTGGCTTTAATGCGAAAAATCGTTTTGTTAGCTCAAAATTATACCGTCCAATACCAGTAAATGCGTCCGAAAACATTCGCGCATCGATTCCAATTTTCATCTTTTTCACGACAAAATTGTCGCATAAAATTTGATTTTTTCCAGAAAAAAAGTACTTTATTTCCGCTACGGCGGATGTAGCTCAGTGGTAGAGCAGTGGATTGTGGTTCCGCTGGCCGTGGGTTCGAGCCCCATCATCCGCCCCACGATAAAATTGAGAGATACTCCCTTGTGGAGTATTTTTTAATTTTAATTGCGTAACAATATAAGGGTTGAACCCCGTGGGTTCGAATGCGAGTGAAATGAGCATCACGAAGTGCCCCATCATCCCAATCACTCCTGCCTCTCCAGCCAATTCTTCACTTTCTCTGCATAAGGATCTCCCAGCGTTCGTATCTCAGAACACCCACACGCCTTCGCCATGATGAGAAAATGCAATCGTTGACCAATGACGACCTTTGCCGACCCAAAGACTTCTAAAGCCTCTCTCACGGTATCTGGAAAAAAAACTTTTCCTGGAAAGTCTTCCGGAACCCATCGCGCATCATTTGGCTCCATTGCAATGAATATGTCAGCTTTGGGCCATTCTCCTGTAAATTTTGCTCGAGCATTTACCAAAACGAATTCCTTTTTTGAAGTCTGTAGTTTGTAGTTTGTAGTTTGAAATTTTCTCTCTTTCTCCAAAGAGATGTCTTTGAGGAAATTTTCCACTGCATCCCCGACTACTTCTGCCCGAGATCCAAAAGAATATATCACTTCCGCACTTGCTTCATCTCGAACTGTAATAGAATTCATCGCTACAATAACTCTGTTAAGCCAAAATTTCTGCCAATCATTCTTAGGGACATCGATTCCCTGTGCTTCCATTTCCATACGAGCCTCTGGGAACATTTTTCGTAGTCCGACGATAGTACTTCCCCAAATCCACCACGCACGGTCCTTAATCGCCAACAATCCCCCACCCGGAAAGATAATTCTATCAACCGTTCCTTTTCGTTCGCGCAATGTTCCTTCTGGATGAGAAAGAAAACGAATCCAACTTCGAAATCCTGTTGGAAATGGAAGTACTGTTTGAAACTTCTTCTCCTGAAATCGCTGACTAAATGAACTATCTGCACTCATCACGATGGCATCAGGACAGCGTTCGAGAGCCGAAGCGAGAATCATCTCATCTCCCACATTCCGCGCCCCGAAGTTTCCGACCAGAAGGGTTTTCATTTTTCTTTTTTATGAGCAGATATTGCTACCGCTGCAGCAATTCCCATCAACACAACTCCAAAAATAATAATCAAACCTATTGAAATCATCTTATTACGTTATTTCTTACGAAGAGAATACAAAAGTTTCTGGTTTTTACAACTGGCTCTGATTTTTCAGATTAATTGACGTATTTCAAAAATGAATGCAGAATATCCATGACTCCATTCTGTAGAAAGAAGAAAAGGATATTTTTCTTTTATCGTTTTTCTCGATGCACGAGTCTGCAGCTCTTTGAAATTACGCTACATTTTGAGAATATATTGTCTGTAATTATGGGAGGTTTTTGACGTTCTGTGTTTACAGATAGTATATTTATAAACTAAAAAAGGAGGAAAATCTTAACAAAAAAAAGTATTAAACAATTTTAGGTTGGACATTGTCACCCAACCCCTACGGGCAAGACTATTCTTAAAAATCAAGTTTTGTTAACAAAAACGAGAACTAATGCAATTATTAAGCGTACTTGTGATGATTCTCTTACTCACAATTACAACAAGTTTAAATGCTACAACCAGTCAAAAAAATTATGATGATAAGGCAATAGTATTTGAAAACTTAACAACAGAGCTAGTTATTGAAACTCAAATGAATGTTGAGCCGGTAAGCAATAATATTATAACAAGCATGATTGTGGTAAAAAATAATATTGAAGCTGAAAAAAATACAAATTCAGGGACGGATGTATCTATTTATACTGCCACTCCTCTTCGGAACGATGTTATGATGATGAAGTCGATATGCGAAAACAATACAACGGAAACAGCAAACTTACGAAGCCATTGTGTAACCAACGAAAGGAACATGCAGGTAATGAAAATCGGAACAACAAGTCCGGTTGAAAATATTGTAACTACTACTACAGCAAATAATGACAACTACGACGCACTTACTGCAATAACGCAATGGAAGTCAAATGCTGCTATAGAAAATGATGTACTGATAACTGAAACAACGAACTTCTCAATCGCTGATGCAACCAATGAAAGGAATATCGCGGTAATGAAAATCCCAACAAGTGCGACTGAAGATATTGTAACTACTGCTACTCCTACTACAGCAAATAATGATACCGAAGATGGAAATGCTATTCTGACACAATGGAAGTCAAATGCTGCTATGGAAAATATGGATGTACTGATAACTGAAACCACTGACATACAAAGCTCTGCTGATGCAACCAACGAAAGGAATCTGCAGGTAATGAAAATCCCAACAAGTGCGACTGAAGATATTGTAACTACTACTCCCGCACTTGCTGCTGCTGTGATGAAAAATATGGATATACAAGATGATACCGAAGCACTTACCAATATGTGGACTACGCAAGCGGAAAATCTATGTATGAATAAATCTATGATGCAATCTGACGGTACGATGATGAAAGCAATCGACCCCGTGATGATATGCTGTAATGAAAATGCAATAACTTCAAATGATGTCCAAGATGCCAAGGTAACTGAAATGACACAATGGAAATCAACTACTGTAAGTAAGGAAAATACTGATGTACGAAATTCTCTTCTGACAAATGTATGGACTAATAACTTGATGATGCAAAACCGGTTGAAAGTAAATTATTCAGGCAGAAATGTAGCTTAAATTTGAAGCTGTATTTAAAACAAGGGTCACACGTGTGGCCCTTCTTTTCTTATTTAATTATTCCGAAAGGTAAATACCTCTTTTATATTTTTTCGAACACTATTTTTTGATTCCTCCACGACGGGTTCTTGTAAAGCCTCCAAAACAATGATCGGAACTTCTGCTTGCGCATTGAACCGTACAGGAAGTGTATGAACTCCTGCTCCATTTGAAACCCCAGCCACAGTGTTCCTGTTAATCTGTTCCATTCCTGAAAAAATTCGTGCTCGATAATCAAACCCTATCATTTCGTGTAACCAATCTCTCCATTGTTCTGGCAAAATATCTATTTGTCCTCCATGCGTGTGCCCCGATAAAACTAAGGTATTCTTCATTGCTATCAGGAGAGAGTCCACTGAACTCAGGTCATGATTCAATAATATTCTTAACGCTCCTTCTGGTTCTTTCTTTATTTGTGAAAAAACCTCTGGGGTATATAACCCTACCTGTGTAGTGGCATCAGGTAATCCCATTATTTCTATCTCCCCTTCCTTTACCCCTGAAAAATCTACATGAGTAACTTTATTTTTTTCTAACTCTGAGACTATAAATTTTGTCTTCTCATGATACACATCATGATTTCCTAAAACAAAAAACTTTTTCCCTGGAAAATTTCCTAATTCTTCTGAAATATTACTAATTTCTTCATCAGAGGCACCTTCAGTAAAACAATCTCCTGTAATAGTGACTATGACTTTTTCTAAATCAAGATGATTCTCAGCAAAAAGAGTCCTTAATTCTTCGTTCATTTCTAATAAACTTTCTGGATTTATAGGATTTCCAATAAATCCATCCTTAGCATGTAAGTCTGAAAGATGAACTATCGATACTCCTTGCAAAGATTCTGGCAAATCTTCTACTTGTAGCTCATACATCGGGAACTGAACATTTTGTGCATTTTCCATTCCTACCTTTCCAAGAGTAAGCGCCGATAAACCAACAATTACTCCTCCCAATAAAAACATTTGCCCCATTCCCCTTTTTTGTACTTCTTCACGCAATCGTTTCTCCGTTAACCACAATAAATGAATTTTATGGGTAATCTCCAAACGAATATTAGAATTAGAATCTTCCTCGGTATTCATTCGTTGAAGCCGATACAGCTTCGCCAAAATAGAGTCTATATGTTCTTGTGATGCAGATTGTGTACACCATGTCCGTACTTTTGTATCAAAAAAACCGACAACATCCTCTCCTATCAGTTCTTCTGCTTTGTTCGTCCACTCTATATAATCATCCTTTTTTATATCAAACTCCCCCATTTTTTCCGCCGTTTCCAACGCTAATTTATAGGGAGATATTGGATTTTTTACGACAGGAACTTCTTGGAGCTTCATCGGAAAACATAAAAACACTTTCTAGAAAATAAGTCAATGTCTGTGAAACAATTTTTATTTCTTCACAAACCTCGCCACCGCAACCACATGAGCCGTATAAGAAAACTGATCCACGAGAGCAAACTTTAATAAAAAGCTTGCATAATAAAAAAATATTGTTAAAACCTAATTAAAGATAATAATACTGATTATGAATAAATTTGAACATATTTCTCTATCTTCTCTTGAAATCCAAAAGGAGGGAACGGAAGCAGCAATGATTTTACCGAGAATTAATTTAGATACATATGAGGAAGGCGCGGCAAAAGATAATGATCAGTCGCAAATACAAGCCATTAAAGAAGCGCTTGAACAAAACCAGCCAGTAAATAATCCTTCTTCCCACAATTTTCAAGAAAACAGGCAACCAAAAGAAACAGGCCTTTGGAAAAAAATGACATATCTTTGGAAGAAAACAGAACCTGATTGTTATTGGAACCTTATCGACGAATTCCTTTTCAATCCAGCTGCTTTCAATAATCGATACTGCGAAGAAAAAAAATTTCAAGACAACTTAGACACAAACTGGAAGGATTAAGAGAAAAACACTTAAACTCTCTCACTATCTCAAACAGGGGAAATTAATATTTTGTACGGACAAGGCAGGCCTTGTCCCTTCTTTCTAAACCTTCACAAACCTCGCCACCGCCTCCACATGAGCTGTATGAGGAAACTGATCTACCAGTGCAAACGTATCAATTCGATACCCCCCGTCCATAAGAATCTCCGTATCCCGCGCCAAAGTCGCTGGGTTACATGACACATAAACAATTCTACTTGGAGCACGTCCAATAATTCTCTCGAGTGATTTTCTTACAATTCCTGAGCGTGGTGGATCTACCAGGATCACCTCTTTGCTGGTTTCTTTTACCGCTGAATGGAAATGCTCCTTGAGCCACTTCCGTACATCCGCACATGCAAACGTTACATTTTTCAAACCATTTCGCTCGGCATTTGCCTTCGCGTCCTCAACTGCTGACTCTACAATTTCAACTCCGACTACACGAGATTTTGGATATTTTTTTGCCAAAATCTGAGCAATAGTTCCGGTTCCACAAAACAAGTCTAACGCTGACTCCTCTTCTTGGAGGTCAACAAGCTCAACTGCTTTTTCGTATAATTTTTCTGCTGAATAAGGATTGGGCTGAAAGAACGCATCACGAGAAATCTCGAATTCCAATCCACACAACTTTTCACTCAACTTCTCTTCTCCATTGATAAAGGTCGGCACCAAACGAGTAGATCGCCCTTCTTCACGGATTTTTTGGGAACAATAGATCCCTCCAAAACGCTCTCCTAAATTTTCTTGAATCAATGCACCAAAAGCGGTTGCATTAAATTTCTTATCTGAGCCTGAAACCACAATTTCTACCAAGAATTTATCTTCTGCAACTGAACGACGCACCATGAGCGACTCGAAGAATCCCCCACCCTGTCCGTCATTTGGTGCCAATCCTGTTGCTTCACACCATTCACGGATCACCGGGACAAGTTTTTCAAACTGCTCATCAAATATTCCACATGGAGACTCTAAACTTTCTACAATTTGAAACTGTCCACGCTTCTTTGATCCTAATGCAAACTTTCCCTCAGCATCTGTTCCAAAAGAAAAATCCATTTTGTTTCGATACCACCAATCTTTTGGTGACGGAATGAATTCGTCAAACATTGGCGTCAGATCAAGCTTTGCAAACTTAGAAAAAAGTTCAAACACCTGACCTTTTTTGATTTCTCGTTGTTTATCCACGGGTAAAGTTTCCCAAGGAGCTCCTGGAATAAGTTGAAACTCTGGCTCAATTTCTAAATCAGAACGCTTGAGCACTTCAATAGAAACCGCTTCTATAAATCTACGTTTCACGCGTTTTATTTTAGCTTTCACTGTTTGACCAGTGATACCGCCATTAACAAAAACCACCATTCCATCATGGCGTGCCACACCTTCCCCACCAAATGCGAGATCTATGATTTCTAGTTCGAGAACGTCTCCTGCAGTAAATTTCATCGCCCGGAAGATAGCGAAAGTATAGGAAAAGGCAATTTTAATATAACGCTCCCTAACCCTCTCTTACATTAAGAGAGGGAATATAACTTGTCTTTTATTTTTTATTCTCCCCCTCTTGGTGTAAGAGGGGGACGAAAACAGATCCAAATGCCTAGGGGGCGTTACAACAAAACAACTCGCTTTTTTACAAAATTCTGCAAAAATATTGGCGATGAAATCAGAATTCAAAACCATCGCAGGAATAAAAACCCACTTCGTAAAACACGGAACAGGAAAAAATAAAATCCTCTGTCTTCATGGATGGGGAGGAAGTGCTGAAAGCTGGGATCAAATGGCACCCAAATTGGCAAAAAAAACAGACGCAACGGTCATTACTATCGATTTACCGGGATTTGGAGAAAGCTCTCCCCCACCCCTAACTGGATGGAATACTTCACAGTATGCCAAATGGCTCGAGGAACTTCTGACTGTTTTTCGTCTTAAAAATCCTACACTCATTGGACATTCTTTTGGATGCCGAGTAATTATTCGATTCTTGGAGAAACATTCAGACTTTGACGGAAAAATCGTCCTTCATGGAGCTGCTGGGATCAAATGGCCTCCTGAATTCAAACAACGCGCAGCAACAAAGCTGAAACCCCTTGTAATGCCTCTCAAAAAAATAGTTCCTACAAAAGTTTGGAATAAAATCACAGGAAAAGTATTTGGAGCACGAGACTGGGCACATTGTCCTGTCGCACTAAAAAAGACTTTAGAAAAAACACTTCAAGAATCGTGCGTTCAAAACAAATTACATAAAATTGAAAACAAGGTGTTACTTCTTTGGGGAAAAAAAGATGGATATACTTCTCTCAAGTCCGCAAACGTATTTCAAGAAAAACTAAAGAATGCCACGCTCCATGTTTTCGAAGATGGACGTCATGGAATTCATCGTACACATGCAGCAAAATGTGTTAATAAAATTAATACTTTTCTCAAAAAATGAATGAATGGGAATTGCTTATTGGACTTGGTATCATTGCCCTGGGGGTGAGAACTGCTAGCTGGTGGCTTCAATCATGGCAACTTCGGGAATATAGATTTGATCGCATGATCGCCAATTTCCGTACTCATGATGGACGCATTAATTTGCTAAATTTCTGGGCATTTCCTGGATTATTTCCTCGTCCAAAAATATCCGGTCGGGTCATTATTATCACTGGAATTTTTATTCTTCTTTCTATTGGAATTGTTATTGGACTCCATGAAGTTTTTGTAAATATTGAAAACTGGCGCTGGGGATGGAACTGGACAAAAGCACTTATAATTTGGGAACGAACGTTATGGTTTACTGTTCCTCTTGCCATAAAAATTTCCGCACTTCCTGTTTGGCTAAGAAAACGATCTCTTTTTACCAAAGCAGGAAAAATAATTGCTGAAGGACACAATGTTACCTGTATAGGAATTACTGGAAGCTACGGAAAAAGTTCCACAAAAAAAATATTGGTTCACTTACTTCGAGCAAAATACGGAGCAGATGCCGTACTTACAAATCCCGGAAATGAGAACAATGAAATTTCCATTGCACGACTTGTTCACAGAAACCACAGGTTTTTCACAGATCCTACAACTGGACCAAAAAAGAAATTTTTTGTCTGTGAGATGGGAGCTTACAAAAAAGGAGAAATTCGTCAGATTTGTGACTTCGTGAAACCACATACGGGAATTCTCACCGGATTGAACGCACAACATGTAGTGCTTTTTGGAAATGCCGCAAAATTGAGAGCCGCAAAATTTGAACTTGCAGAATCATGCAGTAAAACAATTTTCTTTAATGCTGATACTCCTGCGCTGGTGGAAATTTTTGAAGA
>CAZGJL010000011.1:0-29269 GCA_964526665.1 uncultured Candidatus Peribacteria bacterium
TTCTTTACTGCTTTTTTAGATGCAGTTTTTTTTGCTGTTTTCGCTTTTTTTTCTGACATTAAAATTGGGACAAAAATTCTATTTTTGGGGAAGATAATAATCGGATATCACCAATCCCATACTTCATCATTGCTAATCGCGTTAATCCAAACCCAAATGCAAAACCACTAAATTCCGTTGAATCAATATCACAATTTTTTAGCACGTTTGGGTGAACCATTCCCGCGCCCATAAACTCGATCCATCCGGTATTTTTACAGGTCTTGCATCCCTGTCCGCCACACAACGCGCAGCTAAAATCTACTTCAAATCCAGGCTCCACAAATGGAAAATATCCAGGGCGAAGACGAACAGTCGTTTCACACTCAAAAAGCTGTGAAAGCATCGTCTCAATTGTCCCTTTTAAATGAGCCAAAGAAATGTTTTTATCAATTAAAAGCCCTTCTACTTGGTAGAAAACGGCATCATGTGTCGCATCGACATCCTCATTCCGGAATGCACGTCCCGGAGCAATAAGTCTAATTGGTGCACCATGTTCACGCATTTTTCGAATTTGAACATCTGATGTTTGCGTGCGCAAAACAAAATTTTCATCAGGATTTTCTGATTTTTTTGAAATCCAAAATGTATCCTGCATATCTCTTGCTGGATGTGATGCCGGAATATTTAATGCATCAAAATTATGCCACTCTGACTCAATTTCTGGACCATCTGCTATTTCAAACCCCATACTGGTAAAAATCTGTTCTACTTGTCTTTGAACATGACTAATTGGATGCATTGACCCATGTTTCACCGGAAATTTCTGTGTTACATCTATTTTCTCTTCCTTCAATTTTTCATTTAAAATCACTGCTTCTAGTATTTCTTTCTTTTCTGTAAATGCCTCTACAAATTCTGAACGAAAACCTGCTAATGCCTGACCGATTTCTCGTTTTTCTTCTGGAGAACAAGTCTTCAAATTTTTAGAAATTTGTCCAATCTCTGATTTCTTCGAAAGAAACTGAATTTCAAAGTCAGCTAACTGCTCTTGTGTTTTTATGGTAGAAAAAATTTCCCGTGCTTGCGTGGATAACGCTTTAAGCCGAGATAAGATATTTGTTTCAGTCATTCGCGAGAAAAAAAACTTGCTCAAAGGCAGAAATTCCTGTACAATTTGGCGAAAAGGTCATAAAAAGTCAACTTTTTCTAAAGAACTTTTTTGGCACAAAACCCACACAAACAAATGGTTAATTTCAATTTCGGACTCGGCTCAGATGATTCTGCTACTCCTGCAGATCCTGCTGGAATGCAAAACACAAGTAATACTGATGATGCTGCTGTTACAGCAGATCCAGTTCCTTCTGTAGCAAAAGCGAAGCCGCTTACTGAACTTATGACAGACGAAGGTTCTTCAACCGAAAAGATTGATGTTCCTGCTCCTGTAGAAGTAAAAAAAGAAGTAGTAGTAGCAAAAGAACCCGAAATTGATATTCTGGCTGAAGAAACTCCTAAAAATGAGATTAAGGAAATTCCTACACCCGAAGTAAAAGAAGCAAAGCTTGCAGAGAAACCTGCTGTGACAGCACCAGCAAATCCTTTTGCTGTTCCTACTGTTACTCCTAAAGAAGATTCTAAACCTGAGGAAAAGAAAGAAGAACCTAAAAAAGAAAATACGCCTGCTCCTGTAGTACCAGCAGCAAGTCCTTTTTCTCTTCCTACTGTTACTCCTAAAGAAGATTTTAAACCTGAGGAAAAGAAAGAAGAACCTAAAAAAGAAAATACGCCTGCTCCTGTAGTACCAGCAGCAAGTCCTTTTTCTCTTCCTACTGTTACTCCTAAAGAAGATTTTAAACCTGAGGAAAAGAAAGAAGAGGTAAAAAAAGAAGATACGCCTGCTCCTGTAGTACCGGCAACAAGTCCTTTTTCTGTTCCTCCTGTTACTCCTAAAGAAGATTCTAAACCTGAGGAAAAAAAGGAAGAACCTAAAAAAGAGGAGAAGAAAGAAATAGAAATCAAACCTAAAAAGCCTTCTACACCAGAAGTCACTCCATCAAGTTCTAATTCAACAAATGCCACAAACGATCCTATGCAATCCGTAGGACAAGTTAAAAATGATATTGTTGCATTCGTAGAATCCCATAAGGGAAATGTTAAACGGCTTCAAACAGAAATTGCTGGACTGGAAACAAAAATCCAAGAAGAGAAAAATCTTCTCAAGAGTAAAGGAGATGCCTACGTGACAATGCTTAAAGAATTACAAGATCTCACACAGAATTTTGGATTAAATGGAAATGAACATACAAAACAACCACACCGTCCTCAGCATTCCAACAATCCTCAATCAAATCACAAGAAATAATCTCTAAAAATTAAACAATAAAAAAACTCGCCCATCAGGACGAGTTTTTTTTATTAAATTCGAATTATCGAACTGTCTCTCGTAGACCTTTACCAGCTTTGAATGTAGGAACATTTCGTGCTGGAATTTTGATTGCTGCACCAGTCTGTGGGTTAACACCTGTTCGTGCTGCACGTGCTGAAACTTTGAAAGTTCCGAATCCAGTCAATGTAACTGATCCTCCTTTCTTAAGCTCTCCTGAGATTGCTCCAAGCAATGCTTCAAGAGCGTCTGCTCCTGCTTTTTTAGTAATACCTGCTGCTGCGGCCATGTCTGCTACGAGATCACCTTTTGAGTATGCCATTTTAATAGGGGTTAAAAAATAGCTTCGCCGGCAGTTTAAGCTCAGGTTTCCTCTCTTGGCAAGCGGTTTGTCGTAAAAAGTGGTTGCGCCGTGCCAAAAAAATGTTCTAAAGTATAACAATCTGGCAGTCCGCTCTATGACCTATGTTTCAAGAAATGTGTTCAAGATTATTCATATCCCCTCAATGCCAAAATTATTGGCATAACTCCCAATTGTTGATCTACAACAGATCCATCAAATACACCGTCTGCAACATACTTTCCTTTGGTATATCGATCTGTTCCAGAATAAACATATGGACTTGGTAAGTCACGATTTCGATATCCCAATCCATTATAACTTTCAGCAAATAATGCCATTTCTCCTAGGCTCGAATTTGGATTAAGAGAAGAGAATTCATTATTTGAACTTTTTATTCTTTGAATTGCATCTACAGCTGCTTCTTTCCATTGCCCTTTTTCAAAGAAAATTCCTTTTGGAACCAATGTGGTCGGTTTCCCTAACAACTCTCCATTATGTAAATATGTATTAAATTTATTACTTGATTCTCGTGTATGAATAGCTGCAACTAACATCCAAGGAACTCCCGTTTCTGCTTGAATATAAAGATATTCGTCTTTGTGTGCGAGAATACGCCCTATTGTTCTTCCCATTTTTTCATTTCCCCCAGATAAACGAGATAAATCTACTTTAGCATTTAATGCCTTTTCATCACTTTTTTGCACTTTTTCTTCCCAATCGAGTTTTTCATATTCTTCTACATCTCCTACCTCGTCCAAAAATTGAGCTTGATATGCAGCTTCTCCATACAAAGTATCTATTACCGTTCCATCTTTATCTTTTCTCTCATAGCTCTCAGTTTTCATAATTGCTGTAGTTCCGAATCCTACTTTTTCTTCTCCTGACACGTCGGTTGAGATGGTTTCTCCACCAGTAATAGGTAAATACTTTCCCTTTTTTGTTACATATCCCACTTTACTTCCGTGAAATTTAGGATCAATAGATCGCTGTCCCACAACTCCATTTATTTTTATAAACTCTTGATCTGAACCAAAGATATCCCCTGCTCCAATACGCATTTTTGCAGAGCTATTTCCATGAAAATTCACTACCCCATTGCTATCAACAAAAAGGGAATATAATACTGTTGCTGGTGATCGTTTTAAAAAAGCTGAAGCAGGAATCCCCTCAAATCCTTCCGGAAAATCTATCCCCTCTGCTCTTCCTGTTGAAAGCATACTTTCTTCGCTTCCTACATATCCAAATGATATCGCTGCTCCCTCAACTGCCTCAATAGCTTTATTAATAATTTCGTCATTTACACGAATTTTCTGCTGCTTATCTAATTTTTTTGTTTGTTTTTCTGTTAATTTTTCTGAAGATTTGTTTTGTTCCGTATTTGTTGAGGTTGCTTCCTTATTTTCAATACCCCCTCCTCTGAACAAAAATGCTCCAGAAGAAATTGCATTGAACTGATATAAACTTTTCATCTCAATATTCTACCCCAAAACCACCTTTTTTACAAGTGTTTCAGCGATTTTCAGGCATAAAAAAAACATCCCATTACGCACAACCGTAATAGGAGAATTTTTGTTTTTGTTTTACAAGTACCTGGGGTCTGATTCTTATCTATAAAATTTATTTCCTTTTCATCATGAGCATTACGAAGTTCACATTGCTGAAAACTTAATAGGTATTCATGACAGCCTTTTTTTTGCTATTGGACAGTCTGATCCAACTCAGAGATTTAATTCAATAAAAATTCCTGATGTATCATCAACCGAAGCGAATTTTGATTCGGCGGTAGCGTATTAATGATATTTAACGTCCTTTCTAGGTACCTGAGACGAAAACCTTGAGGTAGTTTTTTCTTTTGCATCACTACAAAATACTTACCACTGAGCGCTTCATGTCATGAAAGCGGATTCAATATTTTCCCAAATAAATATAACACTGGGGAAGAAATTCTTTCTTCGATAGATTCAAAAGTATCGCAACGATTGAACCGAAAATGAAATGATAAACAGTGTAAAAGAACAAGTGCTTCACAACTTTTCTTTGATTGCTCAATTCCAAGTTGTTAAGACAGTATAACATAAGAATGAAAAAAACACAAGGACAATCCCCATTAAAATTCTGGAACTGGTTTTCCGGCTAATTCCAGTAATACTGCTCGATTGTCGTCTAATGCTATTTTATTGCGTCCTAATTTTTCACATTTTTTACACCGAAATACGATTTGTTGCGGTTCTCCACCTTTATACTCTAGCCCAATAGGCATCAAAATCCCGTGACAATCACAAGCACGATCTCCTGGTAAATTATCTACATGCTGAGAAGACAGACAATTTCTACAATGATTCCTACAAGTTTTCTTTGCGGGCGGATTTTCATGTCCACAAACCGAACAAATGAAGGAATCGTTGATTTTTTCAAAAACTTTTGACATCCTGTATTCGTGGAATTTAAACTTCTCGGCGTTCGAATCGATTCATTTTCGTCCAAAAACCTCGAACGAATATTCGCTGAAAAACTGAACGGAAGCAAGTTTTGTCATGTCACAACAGTCAATCCTGAATTCCTTGTATCGGCAAAAAATGATTCTGAGTTCCTCAATCTTCTCAATAAAGCAGAATTAAATATTTGTGATGGCGTTGGTATTCAGGTTTTAAGTCGATTTCTTCATGGAAAAAAAATAGAACGTATTAGTGGCGTACAGGTTGCCAAAATATTGTGCAAGATTTGTGCTCAAGAAAGCAAATCGATATTCTTTCTGGGCGGTCGCAACGTTGTACAAAAGGCGGCAGAAACAATGAGGAAAAATTACCCCAATTTAAAAATTGCTGGATTTGCCGAAGGAAATCCCAACGAATTACTTGAAGAAGTAAAAATCGCTCAACCAGATGCTATCCTCGTCGCTTATGGCGCTCCAGCACAAGAAAAATGGATTGATAAATATCACGCAGAAATTCCCTCTCTTCGCATTGGTATTGGAATTGGTGGAACCTTCGACTTCTGGGCCGGTAAAGTAAAACGCGCACCAAAATTTGCACAACGCGTAGGAATTGAATGGCTCTGGAGATTAATACAAGAACCCAAAACTCGAGCAAACCGTATTTGGCGAGCTGTTTTCGTGTTTCCTCTATTGGCACTACAAGAAAAGTTTAAAAGAAACTGAAACTTCAGTCTTCAACGTTAGAATTCTTTTATTTGTAGTTTGTAGTTTTAACTGTCCCACTCTGCCAAAATAGCTTCATCATCTTCCTGTGCCTCTTCCGCAGCCTCACGCTGACGCAATGCCGCTTGTTGCTGGGCACGTTCTTCTTTTATTTCTACATTTCGTTCTGCAATTTCTGCATCCGTTAATTTCGGTTGTGTAGGACCATATTTTGCCTCAATCTCTGATAACTTAGCTCTCTCTCGAGTCAAAATTCCACGCAATTTTTCAGTTTGCTCGGCATTCATCACTTCAGACAGATTGAACCAATACTGACGCTCTCCATCATTCATTGATTCTGATAGAAGAATCATCTCCACAAGCTCTGGATATTCTGCCAGAAATTTCTCAGGAACTTCAAAATCTTTCAGCATCTTCCCTGTCTTCGGAGTACGAATAGTCGTCAAGTCTGTAGTAACTACTGCTGTAGTTGTACCACCCGAAATTAATGTTGCGTCTGTCATTTTATAGTGTCTCAAAGAAATCTTTTACTGATGTATATGTTTTATCCTTTCCAAAATAATTGAACCATCCATCTCTTTTTACAGAAAACGAATCATCACTTTCTACAAAAACATCTTCTCTATTTTCAAAATTCGATGTATATATCATTGATCCTGTTCTTGCCATTGCCTTAAGAAATTTATCAACATTATCCTTTGTTAGTTTAAATCCATCCTTCCAATAGTCAGCCTTCAAGCTCAATAATCCTTTCAACGCTGGTTGCAAATTATCAAGTTTTTTCTCTCCATTAAATGCTTCATCTGACCAGTTACTTATCTTGTTTATATCATCAATTTTATCTTCATAATCCTCGAGTCCTTCCGTCTCTTCCACGAGACTTGCTGCATCAGATACTGCCTTCGTAATTCCATTTACCGTAATAGTATAAGGTGTGTTGCTTGGATCATTTGTTAGAGTAAAAGAACTTTCTCCAACCTTGTGTTCTATGTCTCCTGTAATTCCATTTAATTTGGTCAAAAGAGGCAAATCAAAGTCTTTCTTTCTTGCCATAGCAAGTATTGTTCCATCTGTAGCATTAAGAACATTTCCCAAAACCACTTTTTTGGAATCATCAAGACCTGAAATCTTTGTTTGCAATGCCTCGACTGTTAATCCCGTAAATCCTGCAATAAAAACACCTCCCCATTTTTTTGGATCAGATAATTCTTTTATTTTTATTTGATCTTTCATAATCTCGTAGGCTTTTCGATTTGAGTACCCATCTGCTGTATCTTTTTGTTTATCAAAGGCTGCATCTTCTGCATCTTCTGTTGCTTCTTCCCCTCCAAATAAATTGGTTATCCAACTATCTTCTCCAAAAATATCTTTTAACCATTTCCCTAATCCAGAACTAGCAAACAATACTTTAATTTGATCAAGCATTCCCATAATACCTCCTGGCTTAGGTCTTTCAACAAGCCATTCATCAAAAGATTTCGCTGGTTTTTTGTTTTTAATACAGGTTTGAATATATTTGTGATAATTGTCTTCAAAGCTACTTCTTCGAAAATTTTCAGGAACCCCTTCTATCAGGTCCGCTTCTCTTTTTTCTGCTGCTGGTGTACCAGGTTCCACCGGAGTAAGTTTGGTCTTATACTGTTCAAATGTTTTTGAACCCGGTTTTTCCATTTCTCCAATCAGGATACCTATTTGTGTTTCTAGTACCCCTTTCGCAAGTATCCTGTCGAATTTTCCATTATGAAACAATGCTTTTTCATTTACAGAACTTTTATACAAAATTGCTTTATAAAATTTACTCAATGGTGTGTCTGTTCCTTCAGAAGAAAGCATTTCTCCCAGGCCTCCTCCTAGACCACCTAGCAGAGAGGACTGCCCTCCTCCAACAAAATCTGAATGAGCTGAAGGATTTGTTTTTATCTCTTCTTTCTCGTTATATTTATTCTCAAGCTCTGTCAAAGCCTCTTCCATTTTCACAAGAAGAAATTCCTCAAGTTTATCAATTGATGGAATGGTTTTAATTTCATCCCAATATTCATTAATCAAACTTTCTACATCTTTATTGAATCCATCATTACTTTCCTCTCCTTCCTCGTTTCCTGCACTTCCTCCTCCTAGTAATTCTGCTTCGGAAATAACAGCATCTTCATCTAAATTTATAAATTCACTATTGTCGGCAATTCCCTTAAGCCCCAATCCCTGCATCAATGCTTCTCGCGAACCACCAATTTCTTTTATAACGTCATCAAGTATCATAATGACATCCGTTTCCGGAATAATCCCTAAATTATCTTTAATATTTTCTTTTGTTGCTGTGAGAGCAGCATCAAGCTTTGCCACTGCTGCTAATGCTGCCGCGTCTCCCGACTCCTTTAATTCTGCGTGAGTTGTCTTTTTAAGAACACTCAAATCCACCGCTGAATTATTCAGTAAATCATCTAGTGGTTGCAATTTCTCATGTGGCATTATGCTTGTTTATTCTTTAATTCACTCACACGCTCTGCTAGACGGCGGTTAAACTCCTTCAATATTCGCAATTTTTGCACAATTTTCATGTGCTTTTCTTGTTCTGGAGTAAGTGAGTGTAATGTAACCATCTTGTAATTATATCAGTTTTTATGCTTTTTTTCAACCTTTTCCCACTCAGAATGCAACATCGCATCTGCTTCGTGAGATTCCGCAAGTTCATGTTTGGAAATACGCTGACTGAGTGCGTCTATTTCTTCCATAGACTTCACCGTTCCACCAAAAGGACTTTGGCGATTTCGCGCCTTATTTCGTTTCCAATGTTTTCGAGAGAATCGTCCAAACATTTTCAAAAAGTTCAGGAAAGTGTACCATTTCCAGGACGAAAATGCAACTGAAAGACGCACAGCAACGAGTAGTAAAGCTGCGGAATGAATTATCCGCGGCAATCAGTGCGTATTTCAATGAAAATCGTGAGATTGTCCCCGAATCTGTGCGAGATCAGATGAAACAGGAGCTCATTGCGCTTGAATCTCAATTCCCAAAACTCATTACTCCAGACTCCCCTACTCAACGAGTGGGAGCTCCTCTGGATGGAAAATTACCAAAAGTGGAACATATCAGCCGAAAATTCTCTCTCTCTGATGTCTTCAATGCTGAGGAAGTACGGGAGTTTGATGAAAAAGTAAAACGATTCCTGAACACCAAAACTGTTCAGTATTCCTGTGAACTTAAAATTGATGGAATCAACGTCACCCTTTGGTATGAGAAAGGAAAATTAGTAAAAGCCGTTTCTCGTGGAGATGGATTTGTGGGAGAAGATATCACTCATTCGATTCGAACGTGCCAGAATATTCCCCTCCAACTCTCAGAACCACTTGATCTAGAAGTCTCTGGTGAGTGTTTTATTTCTAAGAAAAATTTTCAAAAGATTCTCAAAACCGAAACCGATGAGTTTGCTAATGCGAGAAACTTAGCCGCTGGTACCGTACGACAACTTGATCCCACTATTGCTGCCAAAAGAAATCTTCAAGTATTCCTCTATGAAATAGGAAAACATGATAAAGAAGTAGCTAAAAAAGTTGTTTCCCAGGAATCGTTGTTCAATTTTCTTGATCAATTAAACCTGCCTCACGAGTCAGAATTCGAAACATTCAATAACATAAAAGATGTGATCAAATTTTGTGAACAGATCTCTGCCTCTGACACACGAGAAAAGCTCTGGTACGACATCGATGGAATTGTTATTAAAATACACAATTTCGATCTCAGAAAACGTATGGGATACACGGCGAAAGCGGCGAAATATGCCGTCGCATGGAAATTTCCTGCAACAGAAAAATACACCAAATTACTCGATGTGCAGTTCCAAGTCGGACGCACGGGCGCCATAACCCCCGTAGGAATACTCGAGCCCCTTGAAATCGATGGATCTACTGTGAGCCGAGCTACACTTCATAATGCTGGAGAAATGGAGAGAAAGGCCGTGAAAATAGGTGATACGGTTATCATCCGAAAAGCTGGCGACATCATCCCTGAAATTCTTGAACCAATCGAGAATCTCCGTGATGGAAGTGAAACAGAAATAATTTTTCCAGACAACTGTCCTGAATGTGGAAAAAAACTAGACCGAGGAGAAATTGTTGCTCGATGTGATAATGAATCTTGTCCTGCACGACATCGTGAATCTCTTATTCATTTTGCAAAAAGCTTAAAAATTGATGGCCTGGGAGAAAGCACTATCGACGCAATGCTCGAACTTGGACTCATCCACTCCCCTGCTGATTTTTGGCATCTTGATCAATTCGATCTTATTCAACTTCCTGGATTTAAATTTAAAAAAGTAGAAAACCTAATGATGTCTCTCGAAGTACGAAAAAAACTCTTGCTTGCAGAAATTTTTACTGGACTCGGCATTCGACTTATCGGAAGTGAGAATTCGAAAATGCTTGCTAATTTCTTCCAACAAAAACTAGGCGAAGTAGAACTTCGTGAATTTTTGGTTATGGCAAAGGATATAGAGTTAGAGGAATTACAAAATGTTGATGGTGTAGGAGAAAAGGTAGCAAAACAGTTTTATGACTGGCTTCATTCTGAAATCACTGAAACTATTTGGCAAAGATTTACTGATGCAAAAATCTCACTTGTTTGGCCAAAAGAAAAAGGTGATGGCAAACTTAATGGCATAAAATTCGTCATTACTGGAAGTTTTACAAGCTTTGGTCGCGATGAACTCAAAAAGATTATTACAGATAACGGCGGAAAAATATTATCCGCTATTTCTAAAAATTGTGATGTCCTGCTCGCAGGAGAAAAAGCTGGCTCAAAATTAAAGAAAGCTGAAGAACTCGATATTAAAGTCTGGGATGAAGAAAAAATTTGTGCCGAACTCGGAATTGAAATGAGTGAATCAGTAGAAGAGAATATGTCGTTATTTTAAAAAAAGACCTCCGAAGAGGTCTTATGGGTTAAATTGTGATTGGATTATGCTATTTTTGGTTTCTCTCTTGAATAAAGAGATAAGACCAAAAGCCAGAATGATCCCGCCAATACGCCAATACAAATTAGTGCTGTTTTAGCATTGAGGGAGAAGCTTTTCATTCCTTCGGGCATTATTTCTGGCATGAAATATGCTATTAATGCCACTCCTGTAAGTAATGTAAGTACTACAGCAAAAACTACTGTTTTTTTCATTTCTTCCTTTTTAATAAATTTGCAAAGAACGACCAATACACAATACCTTCATCTCAGAAAGCAGTGTGTCACTATGACCGCTACTTCCACTCTGAAAGTAAGACCTTCTTAGGACAAAACAACTTAAAAGTCAATATATTTCCTCAACTTTTAAATATCCTCTTTCTTAATCTGTGCATATTCTTGGTCATATTCTTCAATAGGAATGCTCATAATATTAAGTCTCGGATCAAACTCATATTTTCCTGTTATTTTATTTTTTGTTGGAGATATTCCCACTTTTCTTAATAAAAATTTTACTTTCCAGCTCGTTGCTTTGGCTTCCCAGTCTGGAATATTAAGAATTGCCCTAATGTCTCCCTTCATTGCTTCTGTCATATTAGAAGCATTATTATGATGTTCGCTATTACTAGTAATGCCATGCTCATTTTCTCCAAATCCTTTTCGTCTTTGTAAAATTTTTTTAGTTGGCATTTTGAAATAATTAAATACATTTACACTTTAGTGCAAGTATGGATGTTAGTCAACCTCCTTTCAAACAATATTCTAATTTTATAAAACCGAGTTTTGACAAAAAAACACAACTAGGTAGTGTTTGCACGAATTTTTCTTGTTTTACATGAATAAACAAAGTTGGTCTCGTATCGCACTCATAGGAGGTTGTGCTCTGATTGCAGTGCTCTTTGCTATTCCTGAATCCTCATGGGGTGACGACTGGTTTAGCTCAAAAATGAAAGAGTATCATGTAACGCTTGGTCTTGATTTGGCTGGTGGTACTGAACTCGATTATAAAATCGATTTATCTGATGCCATCGCACAAAATAATGATGATGATCCTCAGAATGATGTAAATCCTGATTCTATTGCAGAGTCTGTTCGAGATGCACTTGAAAAACGTGTAAATCCTGCAGGAGTTGGCGAAATCGTCGTAAAACGATCTCAAATTAATAATGAGCAACACGTACTTATTCAAATGCCACCCAGTTCAAATGTAGATCAAGCAAAAGATGATGCTGAACGTGATAATCGTCTTGAGTTTTTTGCTGAAGATCCTTCTCTTGAGGCAGCTACTCGTTCTCTGATTCAACAGGAACAACGAACTATTAATGCTTCTAATTGGACTCGAAGAGTAGAAGAACTTGCTGATGAGAAAACGATTATTCATCAAGTATTTGAACCGCGATGGACTGATGAGATCCATGATCCAGCGCTAAAAGATGCTCTTCTTGCTGCTCGCGTAGGAACTATTTTACCTACGTTACTAGAAACACAAACTGAGCTTGAATATACAGTTAATGAGGCAGGACAATTACAAGTCCAAAATCCTCCACGACCACTTATTGCTATTGCTTATGTCACGAGTAATAAAAATGAGGATAGAGAAAAAACTATCCCCGCTGAGGCTGAAGCTCGCCACATCCTTTTTGGATTTCCTGGTGCAACTCGTGCAGCCGATGATGTGAAATATGCAGATGAAACAACTGCTCGTACTGAAGCAGAACAAATGTTACAACGTTTACAAACAGAAGGTACTGATTCTTTTGGAGATCTTGCAAAAGAGTTTTCAACTGAAGGTGCTGCTCAAGAATCTGGCGGAAATCTTGGCACTTTTAAACCAGGAAGTATGGTACCTGCTTTTGATGCAGCCATTTTTGCGGATACAGCAGAAGTTGGTCTCCTGGATTCTGTTGTTGAAACTGAGTTTGGATTTCATGTAATTGAAATTCTTGCTCTCACTCCAGAACATACTGAGACTTCTTCTGAACCACGTGTTGGATATGAACTCCTAGGATGGGATCGAAGCGAGCTCGGATGGAGAAAAACAGATCTTGGTGGAGCACAGATGGAAAGCTCGATCGTAGGATATGATGAGATTGGACAACCTATTGTAAATTTACTCTTCAATACAGAAGGAGGCGAAATGTTTGCTGATATCACAGAAGATGTAGCCTCACGAAGCTGTAATGGTGGAGTATGTCGACTTGGAATTAAAGTTGGAGGAGAATGGATTACTACTCCTACTGTACGACAAAAAATTATTGGAACCTCCGCTCAAATCTCTGGAAGCTTTACCTTTGAAAGTGCCAAAGAATTATCTGATGGACTAAATCTAGGAGCTATTGATGCTCCAGTAAAATTAGCTGGGCAACTTACTATCGAGCCCTCTATGGGAGCAGACCAATTTCAAAAAAGTATTCGAGCGGGAGCACTTGGTCTTGCCGCAACACTAATCTTTATGATTATATCCTATCGATTCGCTGGAGTTATTGCAGCCATTGCACTGATCCTCTATGTAGGATTATATCTTTTTATCTTGAAAATTTGGCCAGCTTCTTTTGGAGGACCCGTTGTTGTTTCTCTTGCAGGAATGGCCGGACTTGCTTTATCTATTGGACTTGCTGTAGATGGAAATATCTTAATATTTGAACGATTACAAGAAGAATTACGAACTGGTCGATCTCTGCGCGAATCAGTTGACCTTGGATTTGATAGAGCTTGGTCTGCTATTCGTGATTCTAATATCACAACATTGATTACTTGTTTGATTTTGTACAACCTAGGAAGCGCTATGATTCGCGGATTTGCCGTTACTCTTATTGTAGGAACTCTTCTATCAATGTTCTCTGCCGTTATCCTTTCACGAAATTTATTACGCCTTTCATTGAAATTTAAATTCTTAAATCATCCAGCTTTGTTTGGAGTTTCTAACTCTTCAAAAAAATGAAATTCAATATTACACGACATCGAAAAACATGGCTCACAATGTCAGCGGGACTCATAGCCCTTTCTCTTGCTCTTGTAGCAGTCTTTGGATTTAATCTCGGACTGGATTTCCTCGGAGGACTTCGTTGGAACGTTCAGTTTACCACTGAGCAACCCGTAACAACCGAACAACTTACTAAATTCTTTAGTACGAGTGAAGTACTGGGGAAGGATGCTCTCATTCAATCCGCTGGAGATAATAATTTTTTGATAACACTTGAAGAATTAGAAGAATCTACCTTTGAAGCTCTTTCAGAAAACGTTACAAATACTATTGGAGAATTTGAAGTAGTTTCATTCCGCCGTGTGAGTAGCTCTATCGGACAACACTTTCAAAATGAAACCTTTCTGGCTATTGGATTGGCTCTTTTTGCCATTATTCTCTTCGTAGCATTTGCCTTTCGAAAAATACCTAAAACGGTGAATCCTTTGCGTTTTGGAGGATCTGCAATTATCGCACTATTCCATGATATTCTGATTATTGTTGGAGTATTTACTATTCTTGGAGCTTTTGTAGATGTTGAGCTTGATCTTCAATTCATCACTGCATTGCTCGCAACACTTGGGTTCTCTGTAAATGATACGATTGTTATTCTTGACCGTGTGCGTGAAAATTTGAATAAGCAAAAGTCGAAAGAAACATTCGAAGATGTAGTAGAAAAATCTGTAAAACAAACATTACGTCGATCAATTAACACTTCTATTTCTACTCTTTTCCCTCTTGTTTTCTTGCTCATTTTTGGAGCAGATTCAATCTTCTACTTCATCCTTGCTTTGACGATTGGAATCGTTGTTGGAACCTATTCATCAATTTTCATCGCCGCACCACTTTTGGTGTCGTGGAAAAATTTGATAGATTACCGAAAATTCTAAATTTTGTATTTATTCTAAAATCCCTTCATTATTGGAGGGATTTTTTTATGCCTCTCTTATGAAAATTCCAGATAACTCAATCCTCAATGAAAATTTATCTTCTCATGGAAAAGATCTCTATTTCCCAAACGGAATTGTAGCTCAAGCTGGAGATGCCACAGGGAAATCAATCAATGCCACTGCAGGGGTTGCGTATAATGATGATGGAACACTTATGACACTCCCCTCACTGAAGGAATCTTTTCGTATAGAAACCAATTCCTTTAATTATGCACCAACGCCTGGATTAAAAGATTTGCGTGAAGTATGGCTGCAAGAAATACATAAAAAAAATCCTTCTCTCGGAAATGCTCCAACCACACTTCCTATTGTGACAAATGGCCTCACTCATGGGATTAACATTGCTGGACAATTATTTCTGGCTCCAGGAGATCATGCTATTTTAGCTGATAAATATTGGGATAACTATGAACTTATGTGCGAGATGGGATTAAAGGTAAAACTAAAAACCTTTCCTACTTTTGATGGAAACCGATACAACACAAAAGGTATTGAACGTCTGGCCCTAGAAGAACCTATTGGAAAAAAGTTTTTTATTTTCAATGTTCCTAATAATCCCACTGGATACTCTCCTACGCTTGAAGAACAAGACCAAATTGTAGAAACAATGATTCGTTCTGCAGAAGCTGGAAATAAGGTTATTGTTCTCTGTGATGACGCTTATTTTGGACTCAATTATGCGGACGATATTGCTCCTGAATCACTGTTTGCAAAATTAGCCAATGCTCATGACAATATTATTACCGTGAAGATTGACGGAGCCACAAAAGAAGAATTTGCTTGGGGACTTCGTGTTGGGTTTATTACGATTGGAGGAAAAGCTCTGACGTCTCAAGATATCGCTGTACTAGAAAACAAAATCATTGGAGCAATTCGTGCCAATGCCTCAAATGGATGTCGTCCTTCTCAGGAATCTATTTTAAACTTATTGAATCACCCCCGTCACGATCAAGACAAATCTGCTGCGAAAAAAATTCTACGAGAACGATTTGAAACATCTCAAAAAGTGCTCACGAAAAACTCTGAAAAATATACTGATTGCTTCAATCCTCTTCCTGCTAATTCTGGATATTTTTTATGTCTAGAGCTACAGAAAGGAATTAATGGAGAACAAGTACGTCAAACATTACTTGATAAGCATGATATTGGAATTATTGCTATAGATGACTGGCTTCGCGTTGCTTTTTCTGCGGTAGACAAAGAAAAAATACCACATCTCTTCGAAAAAATTCACGAGGTTTGTTCTGAGCAGCTTTGCTCGCGTCTCGAAAAGAAAGTAAGTAGAGAAAAGTAGAAATTTAAATATATGAAAAGCACTCAGATAAATATCTGAGTGCTTCTCCCTGCTCACCAAATCAATCTTTTACTGATAAGGTTCTACATACTTTTCCTTAAATTGGGCTGGAGTCATCCAGTTCCCATCAATACAAATCTGCATGTCTAGTCTGTCCAAAATAAATTTCCATCCTGGACGTACTTTTACAGTTGTCTGGATTGTATCCGACAAATCAGCTAATTCTCTTGCGCGATCATAATCGATTCTTTCGTTATACCCACGACCTTCGTAGACATGAAGACCAAACGTTTCAGCAACTCGCACACTCCAATAATTATCATGAAGATAGTACGAAAGGCCTTTTCCTTCTCCAATTGTGAATTGCATACGGGCATCTCCCCAAATTACTGGGTCACTTGAAATGTCTAACATTCCATTTAAACAGGCTAAAGACATCCAGCCTAATGATCCATCCTCATGACAAATCTCTACCACAAATTTATTGGCAAATTTCACTTCAGTATACTGTCCAACCGAATCCTGCATGCTACAGGTACCTTCATCGTCAAAATAAAGATAGCACAATGAAATTTTTTCCCCTCTGTTAATTATTCCATAGAGGAGAAGCTCTCTCCTGACATCCAAATCTAAATCTGGATTTTGAGAATAAATGTACTCCAAGAAATCTTCCTCAGAAAGTTCAGAAACTTCCTGATTAGACATCCAATGGTCAACATTATTAACAAATTCTTGTGTACTCTGACTTGGAACTCTCATTGAGCCGATGTCCTCTGAATTAACTGGTTCTCTGCTACATCCTACAAAAAATAGGGAAAAGCTAACCATTACTACTAATACTACCAAACTAATTTTTCTCATAATGTACTCTTTTTGATTAATTAAATGTGAATAAATAGAATAAGAGTTCTAAATGCTTGATATACATTCAAGATTCTTATTCCACCTTCACTTTATTTGGAAGCAGGGAATCCAGATTCTTCACCGAAAATACGAGAAAAACCTGAGTGGCTGCTTCCGAAAACGAACTGTCAAAGAACTCCTTCTATTCTTACATTATATATGAATTGTGTCAAGTTTTACGAACACTTGATTATTTCACTTTTTTTTGCGACATTTCTTTTTGATGACAGACGTACAAATTGAACCAGGCTGGAAATCTATTCTCGCTCCAGAGTTTGAAAAAGAATATTGGGGAAATCTGACTCATTTTATCCGAGAAGAAGTCCAAGCAGGAAAAGATATCTATCCACTAGGAAACCAAATGTTTTCTGCTTTTGATCTGTGCCCACTTAATACTGTGAACGTTGTGATCCTCGGACAAGACCCCTACCACTCCATATCAGCCGTTGAAGGAAAAAATGTACCGACAGCCCACGGTCTCTGTTTTTCCGTTGTAAAGGGCGCTAAAACACCTCCGTCACTCCAGAATATGTTCAAGGAACTAAAGTCAGAATATCCCGAGTTTGAAATACCAAATCATGGAAATTTAGAAAAATGGGCACGACAAGGCATTTTATTAATAAATACCACTCTTACTGTTCGTGCTCATGAACCAATGAGCCATACGGGGAAAGGGTGGGAAGAGTTTACTGATGCCACTATAAAAACTATCTCTCGTGAAAAAGAAAATGTTGTCTTTTTATTATGGGGACGACATGCCCGAGCAAAAAAATCACTTATCGATACTTCAAAACACCTTGTTCTTGAGGCAGCACACCCATCTCCTTTTAGTGCAAATAATGGGTTTTTTGGCTGCAACCATTTCAAACAAACAAACGAATATTTAGAAAAACTTGGCAAAGCTCCCATCCGGTGGCAAACTTAAACAAATGAAAAAACTTCTTCTCGGTCTCGCCCCTTTCCTTCTTGTTGGTTGCTCTCTTTTTACGAGTGAAGAAGTTGTTCCTGAAATCCCAACACTCGACTCATTCACTATCGAATCTGGTGACACGGGGTTAGTTTTATATAGTTCTGTAGATGAAACTTTTGAAAATGTTCTCTCCACGCATCCCATTCTTAATGCAAATATCGAAAACGGAATTCTCACTTTCACAGAGGACATTGATAGTATTCCTATGACAAAAACAATCAATCTTGAGGCTTTTGTCGAGTTTTTGAATCAATAGAACTCCTTTTTTAAATCCCTCCATTTACATTAATGGTCTCTCCATTAATTTGTTCAGGAGATTCCACTGCTAACCAATAAATAGTCTGGGCGACTTCTTCTGGGCGTGCAATACGACCTGTCGCAGCATTATCACATAATTGTTTTTTGCGTTCCTCTGGGATTTGATTCAACATTTCTGTATCTACTGGACCCGGTGCCACAGCATTACAAATAATCTTTCCTGTAAACTTTTTTGCTAAAGATTTTGTAGCGTTTATAACTGCTGCTTTTGTCGCTCCATACCATACGTCTGGATGACCTGTTTTACCTGCAATCGAAGCTACCGAAATAACTCTCCCTCCCTGTGGCATCTGTGACTCAAAAGCTAATGCCAACTCCACAGGAGCAATCATATTTATTGCAATCTCTACATCACGTTCAACATTCATAACCCCCGCGTTATTCACCAAAACATCAATCACCTTCACCTGCTCAACTAAGGATGGAATATTTGATATTTGAGATAAATCAAAGAGAACTTCTTCAAAATTTTCGTGAACAATTGGATCTATAAACGTTCGAGCCACCCCAAATACTTTCCACCCTTCTGATAGAAATTTCTCAACCGTCGCTCGTCCAATCCCTTTGCTGGCACCAGTGATAAGAACTGTTTTCATTTCTTTGGAACAATTTTATCGAATCCACATAATGGTCTGAGTACTTCTGGAATAATTACCGAACCATCCTTTTGTTGGAAATTTTCTAGAATCCCCACCAAAGGACGAGAACTTACCGCTGTTCCATTTAATATGTGAACAAATTGCAATTTATTATCCCCGTCTCGATACCGAATATTCAAACGACGTGCCTGAAAATCTGTACAAATAGAGGTTGATGTCATCTCGCGATATTTTTCTTGATGTGGAAGCCACGCTTCTAAGTCGTACTTCTTGGCAGCAGAAATTCCTAAATCTCCACAACACACATTCACTACCTGATAGGGTAATTCTAATTTCTGAAGTAATTCCTCTTCCACTTCTCGAATTAATTCATGCAATCGATCTGTATCCTCTGGTTTGCAAAAGATTACCATCTCAACTTTTTCAAACTGATGTACTCGGAAAATTCCGCTCGTATCCTTCCCGTATGAACCTGCTTCACGACGGAAACAAGGTGAATATGAGACATACATCTTCGGTTCTGAAAGGTCCAAGACATCATCTGCATGATAGGAAACCATCGGCACCTCAGACGTTCCGATAAGGAACAAGTTATCCTCTCCTGGATTCACTTTATAAATTTCATTCGCATCTGCACCAGACAAAAAACCTGTTCCCTTCATTGCCTCTTCTCGAACCATAAAAGGGGGAATCATTGGGGTGAATCCTTTCTTTTGTACTTCTGTAAAAGCCCAAAATATCAACGCTCTCTGTAACATTGCCAACTCATTTTTCATGTAATAAAAACGAGCTCCTGATACTTTTGCTGCTCGTTCCATATCAAGTAGATCCAAAGCTTCAGCAATTTCTGCGTGATCACGCGGGGGAAAAGTAAATACGGGTTTCTCCCCTTCCGTACGAATCACCACATTCTCTTCATCAGAATGACCATCCGGCGCACTTTCATATGGCGGATTAGGAAGTTTTTGCAAAATTATGTTCACCGATTCCTCTGCATCATTCTGCTCTTGATCTAGTTTTTTCTTTTCTTCTGAGAGAAGTTTCATAGATTCTAATAACTTATTTTTTTCAGCCCCTTGCATCTGAGGAATTTTCTTAGAAGCCTCATTTTGCTTTGATTTCAAACCATCTCCCTGCGTCTGAAGTGAACGACGTCGCTCATCGGCTTCCAAAAGTTCTACGATAAGAGATGAATCTACTCCCTTGCGCGCCAAACGCTGAGTAAAGTCTTCTGGATTTTGACGGATGGCTTTGAGATCAAGCATTATCGTAAGTTTAAATACGCGGTGATAGTAACCGAAGCCTTATTTTTTCTCAATGAAAAATCGAATGAACTCCTCTGCAACACTCCTCTTTCTTGACAAAACCCTATTGACATTTTATTGATAATCTTGTACTATCTCCTCTCGCATCAAAAAAACATGCAGAAATCACCACAAAAACAAGTTCTCGGATTACTCAAGCAAGCAAATGAAATTCTCATTATTGGCCCACAACGTTGGGATTCTGATGCCGCTGCGGGGGTACTCGCACTTCATACTGTTTTGAAAAAATCAGGAAAAACTTCTATTGCAGTAGCTCCTGATAAAGTACCTCAACAATTACAGTTCCTTTCTAACGCTGATTCCGTATCACAAACGTTGGGAACCGAAGGTGATTTTATTATTTCTATTCCTACCAAGTCTGTAAAAATAAAAAATGTTCATGCAACTGAACACGAAGAAGTTGTTGACTTGGTTCTTCAAACAGAAGGTATCATTGATCCCTCAGAATTAACCTTTCGACGACATACTGAAAGGTTTGATGTAATTGTTGTACTTGGAGCAGATAGTCTTGAAGATTGTGGAAAACTATTCACTGATCACTCGAAACTTTTTGCCGATACTCCTGTTGTTAATATATCAGTATCTCCCGCAAATGAATTCTTTGGTCGTGTAAATCTTGTTGATGCTTCGGCGAGCTCAGTATGTGAGATCCTCACTGATCTAATAAAAACTGAACCAGAATTCGAAAAATATCTTGATGAAAATCTTTCAACAATGCTTCTCTCTGGAGTTTTGGCGGCAACCGATAGTTTTTTGGCTTCCAATACGAGTGCACGAGCGCTTGAACTTGCTGCTGATCTGCAGTCACGAGGAGCTAATCAGTCTGAAGTTATTGAATATTTATTTAAACAAAAATCTTTCGCAAACCTTCGTGTCCTTGGTCGATTACTGGGAAACCTTCAGCTTGACCCGAAACACCAAATGGCATGGACAAACCTGACTGGTTCTGATTTCGAGCTCACAGAAACTACTTTTGATGATCTTGATGGATGGGCTGGACAACTGCTTCGACACATTAATGGTGCCGATATTGTTATTACTTTTATTGAAAAAGAAGAAGATGCTCTTATTCAAATCCGTACAGGAAATGAAATTGATCTTTTTGCTTTATCCGACTCTTTTGAAGGAAATATTATAAACGTTCCTCATGGATTCAACCTCATTCTTCCTAAGAAATCTGTAGCAGAGATTCAGTCTCATGTACTCAGAACTGTTGCAGACTGGCAAGAGCGACGATTACGAATGGAAAAAACTGATATTCGAAAAATAACCCTTGATGAACTTGCCTTACAGCAAGAAGAGACAGATCAGCCAATATTACAAAAAGCCGACCCGGTACCCCAAGCACCAGAAAATATTCCTTTTGAAATACCTATTAAGGGTGAGTAAGAAAAACTAATTATTCTTTTTTCTTTGTACTTCCCTCTTTTTTATTGATCTCTTTGAACTTCATCATCAGCTGCCACACAGCTGTAATTATTGTAAATGCAATTAATGCGCCCCCGGCAATCCAAAGCTGCAAATGAGATGTCCATGCAAGCCACCATCCTATTCCTGCGTTCAAAATATATATAACCCCTAATCCTGCAAAAGTTGTCCCAAAGTCTTTCACGAGTGGACGAAGTCCTAAACCAATCAGGATAAACATCACACCGAGAACTAAAAATATTATTGAAGTCATGTTGTTTTTTTTATTGGTGTTCCCGCCAGGAACCGAACCTGGATCTTCTCCTTAGGAGGGAGGTATTCTTCCATTGAACTACGGGAACAAACCTGCTACATTCTGACTCGATGAACCTTTTTTCACAAGCCGATATAGAACAAAACACCCTTTCTTTTTTGAAAGAAAATCCTTCAGGAGTTCTTGAAATAGTGGGTCCTACCGCTAGTGGGAAAACCGGATTTTCTATTTATATTTCGAAATGGGTGGAAAAGAATCTTGGAAAAAAATGTGAAGTAATAAGCGTTGATTCTCGACAAATATTTCGTGGCTGTGATATTTCTTCAGCGAAAATTACTGAAAAAGAAATGCGGGGGGTTCCACATTATGGACTTGATATTGCTGATCCGGAGGAAACATATTCTGTCGTTCAATTTCAACAATATGCTTTTGAAAAAATTGAAGAAATTCAGTCTCGCGGAAATATTCCTCTTCTCTGCGGAGGAACAATGCTCTGGCTCGATGCGATAAGCGAAAATTATGTTTTTACTGATGATCCAGATATGAAATCTACTCAACGCGATATACCACGTTGGCCTGTTTTAAAAATTGGAATGCACTGGGAGAGAGAAAAGCTTTATAAACGATTAGATCTACGATCTATACAAATGTTTGAAAAAGGAATGATTGAAGAGACCCAGAAACTCCTAAAACAACCTCTTTCTCGTTCAACACTTACGAGTTTTGGATATCAGGAAATTGCTGCATGGATAGAGGGGAAAACCACACAAGAAGAAGCTCTTCTTCTCAATCAAAAACGAAATAGGAATTATGCAAAGCGACAGCTCACCTGGTGGCGTGGACGTGAAGACATCCAATGGATAGATGCTGAAACCATACAGTTTTGAGCCACTCCTTCCGGTAAAACTTTTGACGATTCTTTCTTCTTTCCTCACAATGAATTCATTCTTAACATTTGAAAAAAATGACTGATGAAACAAAAGACGGAGGCGGATGTTGTGGAGGAGGATGCAGCTAAAAATGCTTCTTCAAAAAAACTCTCACCATTGGCGAGGGTTTTTTGTATTTAATATAAAATCTACAACTCTCGAATCTGCACCGTTAAGCAAAATTCTCCTTTTACTAATACCCCCGAATTAACAATTATACGTTTTCCAATAAATTCAGGATGTGCCTCACGTAATTTTTTCAATGCTGATTGTACAGATCGTTCTGGATCTTTGTCATAAAATTTAATCTCATCTGCTTCTGTTCCCCAAAGCAGTCCTAGTTGTCTGCATGTCTGCAAGCTGTTCGTAAAAGCAAAAATAGGTACCGCTGGTCGGAATTCCGATACATAGACGGCTGTGTCTCCTGAATGAGTTAAAATAACAATCCCAGCTACATCTGATAATTCTGCTGGCATTTGTGCCACGGTGTGTGCCATTGTTTCTCTTACTGTGCTTATAGGCAGTATTCGTAATGGCTTCAATCTAAACATGTTTTTTTCACTCTCTATTGCGATTTTTGCCATCGCTATTACTGATTCACGAGGAAACTCTCCATTTGCTGTTTCTCCTGAAAGCATTGTTGCATCTGAACGCTGAAACACTGCGTTGGCAACATCTGCAACTTCCGCTCGTGTAGGAGTTGGAGTAGTAATCATTGAATCCAACATTTCTGTAGCAACAATGGTCATTTTTCTATGTTTCGCTGCTAATTTAATACATTCATATTGCACTTTTGGAACCTGCTCAAAAGGAATTTCTACTCCGAGGTCTCCTCGTGCAACCATTACTCCATCTGCAGCAGCGATAATGGCTTCTAAATTCTGAACCGCAATTACATTTTCAATCTTAGGAATGATTTTCATTTTTGATTTCTTCTTTTTCAAATATGCACGAAGTTCCTCAATATCTGTGACACTACTTGCAAATGAAAGAGCACAAAAATCCACATCATGCTCTACTCCGAACTCAATATCTTTCCAGTCTTTCTTTGTAATAGTGGGAAGAGAAATTTTCTTTCCTGGTAAATTCAAATGTCGACGCGAGCCAATTTTTCCATCCTCGTTCACATGACAAATAACATCCCTATCTGTTGTTTTGAGAACCTTCATCGTAAAAGCCCCTGAGTCAACCACTATATTGTCCCCTTCTTCTACATCATTAATAAATCCTGGATGACTTACTTTGTTTTTTCCTGTCTGAGCAAAAACATTCTTTGGATCAATCGTCCATGTAAAAGTGTCTCCTTTCTCTACAGAAATTTTCTCATCAATATCTTCTGTGCGAATATCTGGACCTTTTGTGTCCAAAATAATTGGATATCTTTTCCCCGTTTTCTCTTCTAATCGACGAATTTGCTCAATACGATGACCATGTTCTTTATGATCTCCATGTGAAAAGTTCAAACGAAACACATTTGCTCCCACGCGTGCTAACCCTTCAATAACCTCGAGTGTATGTGAGGCAGGCCCAAGGGTAGATACGATTTTGGTTCTTCTCATCTGTAATTTTTTAAATTTATTTCAATAAAAGTTTCTCGGAATCAGTCGAAAAAATCAACTCCAGCAAAAGTAAAAATAGGGCCAATAGGATTCCTTCTATCCATCCAAGAAGGTTAAATAACCGTAAAGCTACTATCGCCACTATAAAAATAGACATAATCAATCCTCGTCGTAGTGCACATTGAAAGGTTCTTTCCTTTAAATTTTTTCCAATAATCAGTTCTGATCCAAAAAAGAATATATAGGTGAGAACGGTCCAAGACATTCCCAATAAAGATATAAAAAAAAGTGACACAGCAATAAAAGCCTGTGCCCCAAGCGGATCAAGTTGCGTAAGAGTAAAGACAAACACCCCAATACTGAGAATAAACACAAGCGTAGTCCAAAAAAAGTATCGAAACATTTGAAAACTGCACTTTTCTTAAATGGTCGGGATAGCAGGACTCGAACCTGCGGCCTCACGGTCCCAAACCGCGCACTCTACCAACTGAGCTATACCCCGACATCGCTTAAAAAGAGCACGTGCAGTCTAATTTTGAAGAAAAAAAAGTCAACTTGATTTTGAGTCCCTTTTTTGAAACAATTCTGCCCGATGAATGAGTTAAGAAAAAACAAAACCAGAATTCCACGAAAAGGCCTTTTCCTTTTTGGAGCTTTTCTTTTTGCCGCAGGAATTGCTGGTGTGTTATGGCACTTCTTCAGTCAACCAACTGCGAAACTCGCACAAATTTTCCCTGCATCCACATCAATGTTTATTGAGTTTTCGCTTGATGAAACTTCCCTTTCTCGATGGAAAGAAACTTTTATAGAGACTGACCTCTCGACTTCTGTAGAGGATGTCTTGGCTCAATATCTTCCCCGGGCTACAACAAAAAATGTAACACCATGGATTGGAAAACGTGCAGGAATGGCTTTATTACCAAATAATGAGTTTATTTTTGCTGCACGATATCGAAATCGAGCGAAAGCAGAGTTCTTTCTTACTCAACTCACTCTCCCTGATGAATCCCTTGTGGAACAAACTGAACATGATATTACAGTAGAAACACCTGCCTTCTCCTCACCTCTCGCCTTTAAATTTGTGGATAACTGGCTTCTCATTGGAAGCTCTGTCGAATCATTAACTGTTGCTCTTTCTGAAATCCCAATAGCAGCAAGTCCTCATTACATTGAATGTGCACAAGATTTCCCCTTACAGGCAGACATCATTGCTTTTGCAAAAAGTGGTGATCTTCTCAATGCTGAATTTTTAGGAGAACAATATGTCGCACAAGAACCTCTTTTGCGTGCTCTCGCAGAAACCATTCCTGCTATGGGATTGACTCTTAACTTTGAAAAAGACCGCACTTTGCTTGATGCAAAATTTGTAACAATAGATAGCGTATTCGCTGCTGAACAGTTTTCTAATACTCCTCATGAATTGTTACCTCAAATGGCACAATTTTCACCTCGTGATACGTTGTTTTTCATGAATGGAAATGATCTTTATTCAAAATTTATCCATACACGAAGTTTTTTATCGGAACTCCATCCTCAGTTCTCTGTTGTATTCGATGGACTCCTGCGTGCTGAATTCCGTAGCATTTTTGGAGCAGAGTTTGATTTCGAAGAAGATTTTCTTTCTCAAATGCATAACCAATATGCGTTAATTTTTGATTTTGAAGATGCTGCTTCTCCTACACCTCATTTCACATTAATCACCGGGTTTGGAGGTGCTGATATGGAAAAGAATGCACAAATCCTTCACCATGTAATTCGATCGGCTCAGAGTCAGGTTGCTACAGAAATTGTAGAGAAAATGCTCGCTGATGGAAGTGTGAGAGAAGAACTCGTAGCTATTGACCCCCGTGCTGTAGAAATTCGCAAAAAAACAGAGAATGAGCGTACATACTTCACTGCTACCTCTCCTGTCAGCAACACCGCTACATCAACACGAAAATTTTCATATGGATTCATGGATGGACAACTTATTTTTTCATCACATGAACGAGGTGTAGCAAATGTAATGCGTGCCTTTAGTACAGAAAATTCAAATTTAGCTCAAAATGAAGATTTTCGTCAAAGTGTTCTCTTTGATTTTGCCTCTGCCGAAAGTTTTGGATATGTGAATTTCAACAAACTTCGTTCTCTTCTTGATTTTTCTCAGCTCTTAATTGCTGGAGAAGAACAGTCGACATCATGGTCTTCTCTTTTGCAGCCATTTAGAAATTTCTCTTTTTCAAGGAAAAGCTCTCCTCACGCAACATATTTTTCAGGAGTATTAAGACGACGATAAAGTTTCTTTAATCGGTTTTTATTCCATTGCACCTATCAATTCCCGTAATTTTTCGAGCGGATTCTCTGCTTTCACGATAACTGTTGCCGCCAGAAAACCTACCGCACCAAGCTCAAGCGATATTTTTACATCTTCTACGCTGCTCACTCCAGCTCCTACAAGAAGAGGAATCCCTCGAGCAAGTTCTACTGATTTTTTAATTGATTCTGGGTGAGTTGTCGCAACGGATGCTGTTGTGGAACCAATTAATTCTGGTGGTTCAAATGCAATAAAATCTGGATCCAAGTCTGCTAATTGCTCTACTTCCTCTGGTGACTCTGCGCACACGATACGAATAAGTCCTGATTTTTGTGCAAAACCAGCTGTTTCTTCCAAAATCTGATGCTCCACCCTGTCTTCAGAATGATTAATTAATGATCCCGCACCTCCTGCTCGTTTGATTCCTTGAGGCAAAATTGAACCCGTGTTTTTTCCAAAATCAACAGGATCCATACTCTGACTTAATACCGGGATAGAAACTTCTTGTGACACACGATAAATATCCAAGGGGCTCACTGCTACTGCAATCGATTTTCCTGTTTCATCTGCTACCTGTTGATGTATTTTTGCTAAATCTACAGCATGTTGCCCAATAGATTGTTCATAGTTTTTGAAATTTGTAATCCAAACAGGTTTTTTCATTTTTTATAAGATTATGTGACGTAACTCATTCTTGGGAAAAGTTTTGCTCTGGTCAAAAAGAAACAATAGAATTTAATCAAATTCATACAAACAAGAATGTTTAATATACTTTCCCCTATAGAAGTGGAGGCTTTGCGGAAATTTTGTCGTGCTACAAATTATCTTTCTGCCTCACAAATATATTTACACGATAATATTTTATTAGAAAAACCGCTCAAATCGACTGATATAAAACCTCGTCTTCTTGGGCACTGGGGAACTTGTCCAGGGATCAATTTTTTGTATGCACATGTGTATAGATCTATTGCTCTGCATAATTCTGACATGATGGTAGTCGTAGGTCCTGGACATGGGTTTCCTGCGATTCAGGCAAACCTGTTTATGGAAAAATCTCTGACACGGTTTTACCCAAAACAAATCCCTTACTCTAAACAAGGAATTAAAGAAATTTGTTCAAAATTTTCTGCCCCATATGGATATCCGAGTCATGCAAATCCTGCTGCGCCGGGAGCTATCCTCGAAGGAGGAGAATTGGGATACTCTCTTTCTGTTTCATACGGAGCAATCTTAGATAATCCTGATTTAATTCTTGCTTGTCTTATTGGTGATGGAGAGGCTGAAACTGGTCCCCTTGCTGCAGCATGGCAAATCAATAAATTAATAAATCCTGCAGAAAATGGAGCGGTACTTCCGGTGCTTCACATTAATGGATATAAAATTTCTGGACCTACTTTCTTTGGACGTATGAGTGACACTGAGATTAATGATTATTTCCGAGGTCTCGGATATAACCCCATTATTGTTGATAGTGAGAAAAAGGAAGATATTCATCAGCAAATGGCAAATGCGATGGACAGGGCCAATCATCAAATTCAAGAGATTCAAGATCGTGCACGATCTGGAGAAGATGTGGAATGTCCGCGCTGGCCAATGATTGCCATGCGAACACCAAAAGGATGGAGTGGAACTGCTTTTGATGGAGACCAAAAACTTGAGGGAAACTGTCTCGCACACCAAGTGATACACGCCCATGCGAAAACTGATGTGGAAGCGCGCAAAAGCTTAGAAAAATGGCTTAAATCATACCATTTTGATGAACTCGTGGAAAAAAAGCGTCCTTTTCAATTCTGTAAAGAAATTCGTACTCTCTTGCCCAAAAAAGCAAAGGCTCCAGGAAGTAATCCTATTGCCCTTGGGGGTACACAAATCCATACCCTTGATCTTCCTCATTTGAGTACGCTCTCTGTCGGAGGACGATCTCGAGGAAAAGAAACATTCAGTTCTATGAAAGTTGGAGGAAATCTATTGGCTGAGGCCGTGAAACGAAATCCGGTAAACTTTCGAGTATTTAGTCCCGATGAAACATATTCAAATAAAATTGATGCCGTATTCAAACACACGACTCGTGCTTGGCAATGGCCGATTGAAGAATGGGACAAAGATATGGCCCGCTCTGGACGAGTACTGGAAATGCTCTCCGAGCACTCTCTCTTCGGAATGCAACACGGATATAATGTAACCGGGCGTCATGGAGTGTTTGTGTCATATGAAGCATTTGTACAAGTAATCGCTTCAATGGCTGATCAATATGTAAAATTCTTAAAAGCGAGCCAGGAAGTTTCATGGAGAAAACCTCTTCCGGGAATGAATGTTATTCTTACTTCTTTATTGGAACGACAGGATCACAATGGGTTTTCACATCAAAACCCTTCCTTTATTTCTTCTATGTTAGAAAAAGATGGCGAACTTATACGTGCGTATTTTCCGCCAGATGCAAACTCAATGCTTGTTACGTTGAAAAAAACTCTCCAGAGTCGCGATCGATTAAATATGATTGTTGTGGGGAAAAAGGAAAACTACAAATGGCTTTCTCTTTCAGAAGCACGAAAACAGGTTGCTAAGGGTATTATGACCTGGGATTTCGCAAGTGACGTCAATCCTGATGTTGTGTTCGTAGCGAGTGGAGATTATGTAACCAAAGAATCAATGGCTGCTATTTCTATTTTGAAAAAAATGA
>CAZGJL010000012.1:0-25808 GCA_964526665.1 uncultured Candidatus Peribacteria bacterium
TAATTTTTCTGTTTTTTCAAATTGCCGCAAAATATCTCCCGGCCCCGTGCGATCAAAACCCACAACCAGTCTCCCACAGGCAAGCGCCTCTGTAACAATCCGACCAAATGTCTCTGGTTCTGTAGGGAGCGCAAGAACTAAATCTGCCTTTTCCATTTCCACAAAAGGATCTGAAACCTCGGGAATAAATTCTACGTTCTCCAATTTATTCTGACGGACAAACCCTCGGATATCACAATCATAATCCATTGTTCGCTGATCACCCGGAAATGGTGATCCTACTATTCGAAAATGTAATTTTGGTAATTTTGCTGCTGCTTCAGCCGCAAACATCTGTCCTTTTCTTGGATCAATCCGTCCAATCATGAGTACTTTTGAAAGTGCTGTGACCGGTTCCGTTTCTGGAACACGAGAAAAATCAACACCATTTTCTACGATTCGCAACTTTGATTGCTGCGCCTTAGGCAACTGCGTTAAGGCGTATTTCCGTGTCTGAATAGAGTTCACAACAATGATATCGGCTGTACGTAATATTTTGGATAAAAGTCTCTTGGGAATAGTAAAATCATGAATCATAACAATCATCTTCGCTGGCATTCGGAAGAACTTTTTTGCTAAATATGCCACAAACATTGTTCGCGGTGTATTCGCAAAAACTTGTGTAGCATGCTCAACTCGCGCTAACTGTTTTAATTTTTTTGCCGCCAAAAAAAGCCGCCCCATTGCTAAAATTTTATTTCCTCTCACGCTTGGCCATTGAAATAATCGGACTTCTGTATTTTTGGGAAGCCCTGCACGATATTCCCTGGATACTGCTCCAACGATAATAGGGTTTACTCGCCGCGTTTCAGCAGCAGAAATTGTTGGGAAAAAGTCGAGCAAAAAGCGTTCTGCTCCACCGAGCATTTCACCTTGATCGAGGAAAAGCGTACAACGTTTCATCAAGAGGAGTATAACAGGTTTTTTATTTTCTTCATTTTCAATACGAAGAAATTATTTGAGTTTCTGAGAAACAACCGGCACAATATAAAAAATAACATCTCAATATGATTGAAACAATATTACTGGTTCTTTTTGTTTTTGGCCCCATTATAGGTCTTATCATTTGGAATTTTTCACTTTCTTCGCAAATTAAACATTTAACATCTCTCTTGCCCGCATCTCAGCATCCTCAAGTCGTACCTGATACAGAAATAGTCACATCAATTAATGAAATTCCTATCCCAAAAATTGTTGAAAAAAAAGAACCTCCCGAGAAACATATTTCGTTTTCCTTAGAAGATTTTCTTGGAAGAAAGTTTTTTTCAATATTAGGAGTAGTTTCTATCGTTCTCGCACTTATCTTTCTCTCCGTATGGGCATTTTCTAATGGATATATTGGTCCAACAGGACAAATCGCGATTGGTATAATTGTGAGTCTTTTGTTTCTTGTTGCTGGTGAAATACTGCGTTCCAAATACCCAAAATTCTTTTTTTTCCTCTCTTCTGTAGGAATTTGTGGATTAATTGTGACAACATTTGTCGCACGAAATGTCTATGGATTTCTCTCTCCAGAACAAAGCTTTGTTGCTTATATTGTAGAAGTCGGAGTAGGAATACTGCTCTCTCTTCGATATGATTCTCGAGTATTAGGAAATTTTTCTGTTGTTGGTGGACTCTTGGCACCAATCCTCATCCAGTCTCCTGATATGAGTTCTGTTGGGATACTTACCTTTTTGTTTGTTCTTGCGTTTGCTGGATTTTGGATATCTACACAAAAAAAATGGCCAGAAATTCTTGGTGTTCTGTTCGTTGGAATAACGGCGTTTGAGATACAAATTTTAGGGAAAGGATCTCTCCTGAGCCAGCCGACTCTTTTCTTGTGTTTCATTTTTGGAATGCACTATCTCCTCGGAAGCGGAGGAATTGTTCGTTGTATTCGAGAAAAAATTTCTCAGGAAATATCAAAACCATCTTCGTATGATATTTTTGATGTACTACTTCTTATCTCTTCTGTCCTCGCCGCGAATCTACTCGCCTATTTTATTTTCCGTGGACAAAACTGGAACCATCTTGGATTCTTTGTTCTTGCTCAGGGATTCCTCTTCTTTGGGTGCGCCGAATGGGTAAAAAAATATTCTCTCGAAATATTTCAAAAACTGTTCCTCGGTGCAACGTTAGCAATGATTCTTTTTGCTACAGGATGGGAAATTGGAGCAGAAAGTCCCTTCGTTCTTCTCCTTGCTTTTCTTGTTGAAGGAGCCTTCTTTTGCTTTGCTGCTCAAAAAACAAAAGAATTACTCTTTCACTTATTTGGTTGTGTCGCCCTCGGTATCGCCTTCCTCTTGATGTTTCAACTTAACTCCATCGGAGAGAGTACTCTTGCCGCAGCAGGATTAATTTCTGGACTTATCTTTTCTCTGCGCAAAAACTTCCACAAAGATTTTGATACTGCCTGGCGCATTATTGCTTTCATTTTTGCCTCTATTATTGTGCTACATTGGAGCTTCGATACATTGAGTAACACATTTTCTTTATGGAATAACTTCTTCCCAGAAAATGAATTTTTACTTTTTATTATCCCTATTCTCTTCGGAGTAGGAGTTACATATTCTGTGCTCAAAACAAAAAAGAATATCTCTCGTCTTCTCGGATTTATTTTTTTAGGAATTGTAAACGTAGTCTTATTTTCTTATTTTATTTCCGATCCCGATATTTCGAAATTAAACTCATTTCTATCACTTCTTTTGATTCTTGTTGGAAATTTCTCTGCCCTTACCACATATTTTATTTCCTCAGACAAAATAATTACTTCTAAAAATTATCAGATAGTAACCACTATTCTCTCTCTTTCTTTTTCTTGCATGGGGATCCTGTTGTGGGGGATGATTTTTCTCGAAGAACCATTTCTCTCAGCTATTTGGACTATTTGGGGAATATTACTACTCTCTCTTGGAATCAAAAATCATTGGCCTCATTTTCGATATTTCGGAATTGGTGTTTTTTGTTTTTTAATTGGAAAATGGTACCTTTTTGATATATGGGGACTCGCAACGTGGGTCAAATTCTTTGCCTTTGGGATACTCGGTGCAGGACTTCTCTTTGTCTCCTTTTGGTATCAAAAAAACTCAAAAAAATAACATGAAATATTTCTTCCTCATTTGTGGGCTTTTGATTACCGGATTCGTCTCTGCACAAACAGATGACTTCTCTCGTTTTGAAAGAAAAACTATTATTCCGATTTCTGGCATCACGACGGCAAAGGTAGTTCGATTCCAGTCTGCTGCTGATTATGGACAAAACACTGTGCTTTTAAATCAAGAAGGAACTGTTATTTCTCACTCTTGGAATAAGAAAGATGAAAAAATTCAACAAAAAAACTACCTGGTTGCTTCTGTTTCCTCTGAATTTGAAGGAAGTAAAAACGCCCTTATTGATGGTGATTTCAAAACATCATTCACTTTCTCTCCTGTTCAAGAAGGGGCAAAAACAGCTACTTTCTCTTTTCCAAAAAAATCAGAAATATCGGGGATTCTTATACGGCTAGATAATAATGTCCTTCCTCCCTCGAAAATGAGTGTAAGGGCTGATTTTGGAGACGGGAAACTCCTTCCCCTTTTGGATTCAATCCCCTTTTCGTCTCGACTTTCCTTTTCCAAAATTTTTGTCACTCGCATTGAAGTATCTTTCGATACCCCTCATTTTCTTCGTATAAATGAAATACAACTTCTCTCGCAAGAGGAAGTTCTCAAAAAAGATGAATTAATATTTTTTGCTGAAGAAGGACAACCATACACATTGTATTCTCATGCTCATTTTGGGCACCAATATTTCAGTCCTGAAGTCTATCAACCCCTTCATGTAGATAATAAGACGCCTCTTTTTGATATGCCTTCATCTCAAGACAATAACTCTTTCAATAAAGATTTTGATGGCGATGGATTGAGTGACGCAATTGATCTTTGTCCCAAAATAAAAGATTCTCAGAATACGGATATCGACAAAAATGGACGAGGCGATTTATGTGAAGATCCTGACCTCGACGCCATATTGTCTTATGAAGATAATTGCCCGTTTATCCATAATCCTCAACAACAAGATCAGGACTTGGATAAAGTTGGAGATAAATGTGATACTGAAGAAAACCGAACCACAGAAAATTCACCGTATCTATTGTGGGGAATTTTTGGATTCATCGCCTTAATATTAGGGTTTCTCGTTGTTAAAAGTTTTCCAAAACAGAAAAATACATAATTCTTGTTTACTGTTTACAAGAACTCTGTCCTCTCCCTTTTGCGTACACTACTTTTTGTAATTCTTCTTCTTTTCCACCCCCAACTCTCACCAACCACCGCTCTGCAAAAGATCTCGATAACAATCCCCATATCGAGAATCCTCCTAATAAAATACTCGCTCCCGTCGTTACCCATGGAACAATTTGAATCGGAGGGATTTGACCAAAAAAATATGCCACCAACAATAACATCTCAATCGTAATAAATGCAGGGACTGCTAACGCTCGAGCAATGAATAATGGTAACCATCCACATATTGCCGTAATCATCCCCGCTCCCATCGCAAGTGGAACTAACGGTTCTGCGAATATATTAGCCAAAACTCCTGCTATCGGGAATGTCCCAAATGACCGTCCTAAAATAGGAAGTACTGCGATTTGTGCGGCAAAAGAAACCGCGAGAATGAGGGCTATCACATTCCATGATTTCCTTTTTGAAATTTTCGAAAAATAATTCAATAAAATCGGAGTTCCCAACACAATTCCAATGGTCGCAGCAAAACTTAGGTGAAATCCTACATCATCTCTCACTATTGTTGGTTGAATAAATCCGATAATTCCCGCCGATAATAATACAAGTGTTCTCGCATCAGAAAATCGTCCTAATGCCGCTGCAATTCCTACTACTCCACCCATTACCGCTGCTCGTAAAACCGGAGCATCTGGGCCAACTAAGAGAACAAAAAATCCTAGCGCACTTATCGATCCAATAAAGACTGCATACCGACCAAAGCGAGCCAGTAATAATGCAACAAGAGCTAAAACGATTGCCACATTTGAACCAGATACGACAAGTAAGTGTTGTAATCCCGAATTTTTAAAATCACTTTGTGTCCACTCGGGAAGTGATGATTTTACTCCCAAAATCACGCCCACAGCAATTGTTGCATGCGGTTCGGGTAAAGAACGACGTACATTTTTTTCAAGAAAGGAACGAAAACTTTGTGCCACACGAACTATCTTATTTCCCTTCCCTGAGGAACGAATTTCAAATACTTGTGGATTTTTTATAATCGTTTGTGCTCCCCACCTACGCAAATACCTTCTGTAATCAAAATCTCTAAAATTTCGTGGAGATGTAATGGTCCCACGCAAAAAAATATCATCCCCATATTGAATATGTTCGGTGTAGGGCAATATAAGTAAAAAATCCCCTTCGTCGCTATGAACAAATGCTCGTACCGAATTTTCACGTACATCAGGAGGCGTCCGCACTATTCCCGAAATCTCTATTTCTCTTCCCGTATTAAGAACCAATGAGTCATGACGAAAATCAAATTCTGATCGCCATGCTGTCCAACTTGATGCAATAAATACTATACCAAAACACACGAGCCCGAATTTTTTAAATATTCCTGCTGCAACAAGAATTAAGCATCCAATAAGCGCTATAATTGGGAAAGATGATCCCACTGGAATAAAAAGTCCAAAAAGGAAACAGATCAATCCTCCACGAAACTGTTCTGATGGACGCAAAGAAGTAAATACTTTTACCATCCACAGATACTACCAAACCCCGATGAATATCTAATGAAAGCTCTCTTTCTAAAAGTAATTAAATGGATTTACCTTTCTTCCTCTAATACGAACTTCATAGTGCAAATGGATTCCTGTTGGACCCCACACATTTCCCGTATTTCCCATGAGAGCAATCAATTGTCCCGTCTTTACTTCCTCTCCTATTTCAACTTTTCGAACATTATTATGTGCATAAAGTGTTTGAATTTCATTTCCATGATCAATAACAATATATTTCCCATATCCATAATTCCATCCATCATCCGATTTTATTACTACTCCACTTGCTGATGCGTAAATAGGCGTATTCATTCTGTTTGCAATATCAATCGCAAAATGTCGTTTATGATATCCTTGTGTTAGCGTTCCCTGTGTTGGACGACGAAGCTTGAATCCAATAGACCCGAGTCCCGTACTGGCTACTTCTGTTCCCGTTACTGGAGCTGTTCTCTGTACCCATATTTTTTGCACTCCAGGAATAAATAATTCTTGTCCTACTGACAACGTTCCTTCTATTTTTACTGTGTTATACGCTTGAATTTTTTCTATATCGATATTGTAATTCTTTGCAATATCCACAAGAGAATCTCCATTTTGAACTGCATAAAATACCCCATCTGTTGGAGGAATACGTAACATTTGCCCTACACGTAAGTTTTGGCGAGAAGTTAATTTATTCGCCCAATTTAATGTGGTTACTTTTACGCCGAATTTATGAGCAATATCAAAAATAGTTTCTCCTGATTTCACTGTGTATTGTACTATTTTAGATCGTTTCTTTGGTTCTAATTTTACTATTACGTTTCCATTTTCATCTTCTACCAAAATTTCACGCAATCCAGCAGTTGAAACTCCCGCAAAATTATCAATAAATCCTGTTTCGGTAATTGAATATCCTGTAAATGACTCTTCCCATATATCTTCTCCAAATGGTTGATACATCGACGTAAAATAATTTGGTCGAAATCCCAACAACAAAACCATCAGCATCGCGAGGCTAAAAATCTGAAACGCGAACGAAGAGTTAAACAATCGCTGAAAGATGCGAGAAACGGGATTTATAGCTGTAGCAATCATAAGACGTGCGTAGTGTAAAAAAATCCACTCATCCGTCAATCTTTGTCGGTAATAGTTGCGAGCAATGCATTGAGCTTTAAAACAAATTTATCTGATGAAACCATTCCTGAGGTTGAAACAAATTGTTCTCCCTTTTGTACAGAAATACGTGAAAAGGACTGTGTCAGAAGATTATATTCCGCATCAATAAATGCTCCTTTATAGCTTGCACGTGAAATGGCACACCTTTGATATGCTTTATCTTTCATTTCTAATTGGCTTCGTTTTACTTGCACAGAAAAGGATCTCAATAATTCTTGTACTAACTTCTTTCCTAAAACCGCCTGTGGTGTCGTCTGAAGAATCTCATTTATTTCTTTTTTTACTTCTTCCTCTTCTTCTGATTCAAATTTTCCGCCAATGGTTTTAATCCAATGCTCCAATCTGTGTGCAGATAATCTTGCTATTGTTTCTTCTCCAAGAGTTAATGTAATGAACTGTTGTGCATGATAATCAAATACTCCTTCTATTTTTCGTTTTCCCGTTTCTGTATTTGCAAAACGTGTCGCAAGAGATGTCTCTGTACGTTTTGTACGAAAGGCCGTGATATCAAGTTTTATTTTTTTACTGGCAAGAAATTCCCATAATTTTTTTGCATTTGCAATACCTACGATAACTTTCTTCTCTTCCTTTTCCTCTCCTTCTTTGGAAGTCAATTCCGCTAATTGAGCGTCAATCAACTCTTGTGCTTGTTTTTGATCTAATGCTTTTTGTGCTTGCTCTGGTGTCATTCCTGAAACTCCAATTAAATTAATCTGTTCAATTGTTGTTAATTCCGCTTCTGAAAACACAAGCTCTTTATTTTCTGATAATTTAAGTTCAAACCATAATCCATTAAGTTCCTTTGTGATATCAACTCCTGATTCTTTTACTATAAATTTAGAGACAAACCGCACGATTGCATGTGCAATTTCTTCTGAAAATCTCTCTTGAACCCGAGAAGAAAGATATTTCTGTTCCTCTCTTACAATCGTCGTCCACGTTTTAATTTTTGGTAATGATTGATAATCCGGAAATGCATCCAATAATCCCGTCATTTCACGACGAAGGCGAGTAATCTGAACCAAATCTTCTTCTGTAAATGCTGTTGATTTAAATTCTTTTATAAATTTTGAAAGCTGTTCTTCTGTGCGAAACCATCGTTCATTGTGAGAAAGGAGCATCGCCGCACGCATTTGTTCACGCAATACATTCCGATCCTTGCTCCATAGGGCTGAGAATTTCTGTTGACTTGCCTCTGGAGAAACAACTGGTAACCATATCTTTTGTGCAAATTCAAACCATAACCATTCTTTATGAAATCTGTCACTCTCTGTTGCTACTGATTTCCATGAAGGTTTATCTAAAACTTTTTCTCGAAATTCTTTTAAAATATTTTCTACCTCAGGTTCATCTATTTTTCCATGAGCGTTTCTCAGTAATTGGGTGCTTTCTTGAAATATTCGATCCGCCCGCTTTGCTGGTGGCAATCCCAGGGTAATACTTTCTAAGAACTGCAAAAAGGCTCCGCTTTCAGAATCCCACAAGATCGGTAAATTCCACGCAAAATGACCAAATTGTGAACGCCATTCTGCAAGTGCTTGCTCTGCTTGCCATAATTTTGTAACCAGTTTCCCTGTTGTAATTGACTCGAGCGCAAATTTCTTTTGAAGATCGTAATATTCCTCATAAGGATCGAATACTATTGGTTTTTTTGTATCAAAGGTAATACGCGAATGTGCCGGCAAGATAAAAGAGTTTCTTTCTCCATCAAAGAAAAGTTCTACTGAACCTCCTCCTGACAAAACAGTTGCTTTTCCATCAATGTCCATCTGAACTAATGCTGTTGCTCCCTCAAAATGTAATTCCGCATTCCCAAACCATAATTTATTGGTGAGGGCAGAATCTTCTGGGGTTTGAAAAAAAGTTCCTCCTACTGCCGCAATCCCCTGTATCAATCTTCTTTCTCTGTCTGTTCCAATTGTTTCTGAATCCTCATCAACCCAAAACATTTCCCCAGAAGGCAAAAATTCTATCTCTCCTCCAAAAGAAGCACGAGACGTTCCCATAAGCAAAAATGGATTTTGAGAAAAAGTGCTTCGCTCAGAAAACTGCATATTGTCACCGATAATAACTGCTGCAAAGATCAGCAATGCTGACATACCCCCTACTGCATATTGCCAAAATTTCATTTTTTTGCGTAATTTTGATAAAATTGTACCATCCCCATCGCAAAAAGGAAATTTCTCAATGAAAAGTTGACTTTCACGCGATTTCTTGAAAAATAGACAAGATGAAAGGTATTATTCTCGCTGGCGGTGCCGGATCCCGGTTATTCCCCAGTACAAAAGTAACAAATAAGCATCTATTACCGGTTTTTGACCGGCCGATGGTTTATTATCCTATTCAAACATTAAAAGATTCTGGAGTCCGCGATATTCTTATTATTACTAGCGCTGCAAATGCAGGAGATTTTTTACGATTAATGGGTTCTGGAAAGGAACTTGGCGTAAATCTAACCTTCAAGATACAAGATGGATCTGGTGGAATTGCTCAAGCCTTAAGTTTAGCCGAAAGTTTTGCTGGTAGTGATTCTGTTGCCATGATATTGGCTGATAATATTTTTGAATCTGATTTTTCTGAAGATGTGATGAATTTTCGCTCAGGAGCTCGAATTTTTATTAAACAAGTAGATGATCCCGAACGATTTGGAGTGGTGGAAGTAGATGAAGTAGGAATTGTTCGATCAATTGAAGAAAAACCAACGCTTCCAAAATCTAACACCGTACAAACAGGATTCTTTCTGTACGATGCAAAAGTATTCGATATGATTCGAGAGATTCGACCCTCCGATAGAGGCGAATTAGAGATTACAGATGTTAATAAATTGTATCTAAAAAATGGAGAACTTTCTGCTTCCGCAGTACATGGAATGTGGTGCGATGCCGGAACACATGAAAGTTTACTTGAGGCTTCAATATTGGCTCAAGAAGCCTTTGATCCTGAGCGGGTTCAACTCCGTCGTGCCGAACGAGCTACTGTAAGCGTTCCTGAAAATTTAGCCGCAACAGTTACGATTGGTGTTGTTGTTCATGATTCTGAAAAATACATAGTTCCATGTATTCAGTCATTATTGGCTCAAACACATGAGAATTGTAAAGTTGTTGTTTTTGACAATGATTCTGGTGATGAAACTGTTTCAATCATCACTGATAAATTTCCTGACGTAGAAATTATTGAATCAAATAAAAATATTGGATTTGCTCGTGGACATAATGAAATTTTACGCAAAACTGAAAGCGAATTTTACGCTTGTGCAAATGTTGATATGTTATTCGAGCCAAGTTTCTTATCCGAACTTATTGCTGCTATTCAAGAAAAACCAATCTATGGATCAGCTGGTGGAAAATTAAAATTCTGGGATTTTGATACCTTCCAAGCAGGATCTTCTTCTGAGGGGAAAACAAACTTTATCGATACTGTCGGAATCCGAATTTTGCGTTCTCATAGATTTGAAGATATTGGACAAGGAGAAATAGACTGCGGTCAATTTGATAGTGAACAAAAGGTTTTTGGTATTTCTGGGGCTGCGGCGCTCTATCGTCGAGAAGCTCTTCGTGATGTTGCTTTTGAGAATGATAATGGTGAGCAAGAGTATTTCGATGAATCAATGTTCATGTACAAAGAAGATGTTGATTTGTCATACCGATTACAATGGGCTGGCTGGAAAGCTGCACTTGCACCTCTTGCTATTGCTTATCACGATCGCACTATTTCTGTTCGCGGAACAAGTGCAATGGCCTTGATAAAAAATCGATTAAAAAAATCGAGTACTGTTAATCGACAGTCGTTTTTGAATCACCGAATCTTGTTGAGCAAAAACTTCTCTCCTGGATTTTCCGTAGGGACTCAAAGCGCAACCCGATGGTATAATTTTAAGATTTTCCTCTATATTTTGATTTTTGAAACCGAACTTCTTGGAGCTTGGTGGAAAGTATTCCGACTACGAAAACGAATTAAAGCTTGGAGAGCTGCTATGCCACGACGTGTTTCACAAACAGAGATTGAAAAATTAATGGACCACTAGGTCAAACTTCAATCTTCAGACTGCAATCTACAAATTTTGAAGTTTTAATTTTAAACAAAAAAAGCGAAATCATACGACTTCGCTTTTTTTTACTTCTTCAAAGAATCCTATTCATTCCCGGTATCATACACGCCATTAGATGCATTTCCATTCATGGTTGCACGGTGCAACAATGATGCTTGCGCAGCATCTTTTTCTCCTTTTGCGAATAAATGCAACGCTGAATTCTGCAACGCACGTCCATAGGAAAAAGTCACCCGCCATGGAGCATCTTTGTGTCGCGCGTTCATTGCGTGTAAATTTTCCGTAGCCTGCAACTCTGTCTGTCCTCCAGATAAAAATGCAATACCTGGAACTGCTGCTGGTACACATTTTTTCAGTGTCTCAATCGTTGCATCTGCAACCGCCTCAACTGTTGCTTGGTTTGGACAATCCTGCCCTGCGATAACCATTGAAGGTTTCAACACCATTCCGTCCAATTGAACATTATGTTTCTGCAATTCTTCAAACACAAGTGTCCATGCTTTGGTACACACCGCTCGTGAAACTTCCAAATCATATGATCCGTTGATCAATGTTTCTGGTTCTACAATGGGAACAAGTCCTGCCTCCTGACACGCCAACGCATATTTTGCCAATCCTTCGGCGTTTGTTTGAAGTGCCATATCTGTTGGCAATCCTGCTGCTTCATCAATAACAATCACTGCTCTCCATTTTGCAAATCGTGCTCCCAATTCGTAGTATTCTTTTAATCGATCGCCCAATCCTTCCAGTCCTGATGTGTATTTTTCTCCCGGACATCCGTCCAAATCTTTGAGTCCCATATCTACTTTGATTCCTGGGACAATTCCTTTTTCTGCTAATACTTGCGGAAACAGTACTCCGTCATCTGTTTTTTGCCGAAGAGTTTCATCATACAAAATAACTCCTCCAATATGATTCTCTAGTCCTTCTGTTGTCAAAAGCAGTTGCCGATACTGACGTCGGTTTTCTTCCGTTGGGTCAATGCCTACAGAATCGAATCGTTTAGTACAGGTTCCTGTACTTTCGTCTGCCGCCAAAACTCCTTTTCCTGATGCTACCATTCGGCCTGCAATATCATGTAATGTTTCCATTTTTTAGGGGGATTTAAAAACAATTTTACTTTATGTGTTCCCTGTTTCGAGTCAATACTCTTTTCTTTAATTTTTTTGTCATAATACTTTTCTCCTGTTTAAAATTAATAATAATATATCTCTTATAACTTCAATAACGGGATTTCGCGACCGTTTATCTAGAAACTGTTGACGTCAAAAACCTTTCACAAGAAACTCTGCACGAGGAGATTCAAAAGATGGTGGAACACAAGATTGATGTGCTTGGAAGTACGGGAAAAATACGGAATTAATAAAATTTGAGACATAAAAAGAGTCCGGACACAAGGGTCTGGACTCTTTCTAATTTCTGAAATTCCTAAAAACAAACTATTCCCATTCGCAACAAGCCACTGTAACGGTGCATTTAAATTTTTCCTCCAATTGTTTCGCCATAGCCTGAATATCAATCCCTTTTTTATTTTCTTGATATTTCCGCGCTTTCTTGCAAATTGCCCGAGCAAAATCATTTTGATTTTCTTCTGGACTCAAAAGAACTGTTTCGAGTTTCCCGCCGTTTTCTTTTCGAACTTTAATGGAAATACCTTTGTGAGAAACATTAATGCTTTCCACTTTATCTCCCTCTTCATCAGGAGACCAACAATGTCCTAGAAAAAAAACACTTACATCTGTTCCAATAACACGGATAAACATATTGATGTTTAGAATCTTTTTTTCAAACAAATGCAATCGAAACTTGGCAACAAAAGTAGCTGTCAAGGTTTCCACAAAACAAGAATCAAGATATTTATCCAATGCTGATTCCTTTTTTACGAATGGGAACTTGATTCTGGCTTTCCCATCCATCCCATTTTTAGAAGCTTCTTCTTGTGAAACAATCGGAATCCTCATTGTATATTTCCCTTTTCCCGGAAATATTTCTTGTTGAAAATCACTGATACTTTTCCAAATAAAATGAGCGAACTGGAAACCCTCTAATGGCATAATTTGTTTACCTTTTGGACGCTTCTTTTCGAATTCCACCATCGGAATATTCTCTTGTACGAAAATTCGTTTGATGTTTTTAGGATCCGAAATAACACGCTGAATTCCGTCCCACACAAACTCCACTCTTTCATTAATTTTTTGAAAAGCAATCACTTTTCCATCAAGCAGAAATCTTGGGTTTTCGGCAGGAGAATCCATAGAAAGAAAGTCCATTAATTCCACGAGATATGGGAAATTCTTTTCAACTGCTTTTCTCGCAGTTTCAAACTCACTTACTACTACTGAATGATGTGACATCAGCTCTTGTAGTATTTGGGGTTCTTTGCAAAGAACTTTCTGAGAAGCGAACTTAAGTTGTCTTTCAAATAAAGAATCAAGTTTAAATCCTCTTGTCATAACCCCCTTCGCTTCTGTATATGAAAACTCTAGCGCCTCTTTCCCCTTATAATCTGCCTCAAGAGGAGATTTTTGTCTCAGTGGATCAGGAAATAAAATCGCATTCAAATTCTCTTTCTCCCATAACTTTCCCATGAGAAAAATCTGTGGCGACATCGCTCCAGTTTTAGAAACTTTTACGTACAAAAACTGGTCTAAATATTTCTCCGCATCTGGAATCGAAAATGCTGCGACAAAAATATCTCCATCGGTCATTCCATACTGAAAATTTTTCCAAAGTTCGTCTGGAATAATCGTTCCAAAAAGCTTTAAGGAAATTGTTTTTCCCTTTGGCCTTTCAATTTTTGTGATGTGAAATTCCTTTCCAAATTTATTTTCGAGTGAGAAAAAACAATTCATTGGAATTTGTTTCTCAATCAGGATTTCCACATCCGGATGAAGTAATAGTTCGGTAACACGACATTTTTTTCCTTCACTAAATTCAATCCATGGTTCGTTTTCTTCAACAAAATAACGTTTCCCCGGAACCTGTACGTAGTAAAGAATGCCCTTCCATTCACAACTCTGGACACCTTTCTCATCTTTTCGGATACGCAATATTTGCTTTCCGATTTTGAATTCTAGAGCTCCCGATTCGGGAATTCCATCTGATACCATCAGATGCTTTTTCAAATCTTTCAATTCTGGGTAACTCTTCAGAGTTGCCAGAATAAAACCTTTAAATGCTTTTTTAATCATAACAATTTTCCTCCATTTTAAATTTAACATTATTATTTTAGTTCAATTATCCTCGATAATGAGATACTCAAAACCTATTAAGATTCTGAAAAACTCACCATCGAGAGAATGTTTTTAGGATTTCAAAGATCAGATGTCCTGCCAGTAATTTCATTGAAATACAGCAAGAACCATGCATAAGTTAAATATTCTTACGAAAAAGTCAATAGCAGCACAATCATTGACGTCCAATCTATTTTGAACCAAACTTTGTACGATGAAACTAACAAAACAAATACGTCCGCATGAGCTTATAAAACATGAAACAAAGAAACATGTTTCCATAAAGTTCCTTCTCCTTCTCGTGGGACTTATTGCCTATTTCGCGTGGCTGAGTTGGCATTATGGATTTGTTACCGGAGGGATTGTTTCTTTACTTACATGGAGCTTCTTTGTGCTATGTACACCCATAGCTGACGCAGGATTTCTTATCGACTTCCCCTTGCGTTTAATATTTCGTGTACGCATGTGGATGTCTGAAATATTTGTATGGGGAATGGCTCTTGCTATTACTATTCTTACTACAATTTTTTCACCTGAAGTATTCGAGACAACTGAACTAACGTCCCTCTTTTTGAAAATAATAACTCATCCCTGGCCATACTGGCTTATTGTCCTTCTCTCCGGAGGTGGAACATTTCTCTCTGTTCTTTTTGGAGATGAATTACTTGATTGTGTAAATCATCACGAACGAAAATTCCATCACAAACACCAATTTCTGTATCACTTAATTGTTATGGCTGGGGTACTTGTTTTGATTTTTTGGGGATATTTACATCTTTTGGATAAACTAGGCGTTACATTGAATTGGCTTTAATCCGGATAGAACGGTAGCGAAAAATGAAAATATTTGGTACAATTCGCACGCGCTCCCGTAGTTCAATGGATAGAACAGGGCCCTTCTAAGGCCAAGATCTAAGTTCGATTCTTAGCGGGAGTACCAATGAAAAATACTTAATAAAATATTTTAAGAATTTTTCTTATATTAATTTCTTCGTCATATACGTACATTTCAGCTCATATCCAAATTTTCGATAATATTCGCGTGTCCCTACTCCCGCAATAATTGTCATTCGTTTCAATGCCCATTCTTCACGTGCGATTCTCTCTGCCTCTGCAATTAACTTCCGTCCCAATCCTCGGTGCTGCCCGACTCCCGCTTTATCCCCAACTGTAATTTCTGAACCATATGAATGAACCTCTCGAATCAATGCTGCATTTTTAAACACTGACGTAAAATATTTTGGTGCAAAACTTTTATCTGGTTTTCGTAACCGGAGAAGAGCAAACACTGTTTTTTTATCAGAAGATTCAAATGATAAAAATGTCTCTGTTCCGCCTGCCGCCTCATAATCTCGTCTTACCAATTCTAAATCTGAAGTTTGTAGTTTGTTATTTGAAGTTTGAAACCCCACTTCCCGACATCTCACGCACTTGCACGGCCACGAGAATTTTCCGTGGAAAATTTCGTTAAACTCATCCTCTCCCAAAATCTCTTTCAATTTTTTTGGCTGTTGCTTGAGAATCTGACGGAGGTTGGAAAACTTCGCTCCTGACAAAATATTTCCTACTGGAATATCTCTCAACAATCGCATAATTCGTGTCCATTCGGGCACAAATTGTTTCATTTTCAAAAGCAGTTTTATTAATTCCACATCATGCAATGGCTCAAATTTCCCCGCTTTCCACCAATCTGCAAGAAGTGAATTAGGTAAAACTTGGCATGGATAAATTTTCACAAAATCTGGCTTATAGTCAGCATTTTCAAATATTTCACGGAGCATTATCAAATCCTTCTCTGGTGTTGATCCATATAATCCAGGCATCAAATGATAGCAAAACTTGAACCCAAATTCTCGCATTAATTTTGTTGCATGGGCCACCTGCTCTTTTGTTTGATCGCGTAGATTTAAGTCTGAAATGACATCATCTACTGTCTGCACTCCAATCTCCACACGCGTACATCCATACTGTCTCATTCGTTCCAATTCCTCCTGTGTAATGTGGTCAGGACGAGTTTCAAGCGTTAACCCAATAATCCTATTTTTCGCCGTCTCATTTGCCTTTATTGCGGCTGATAAATTCTTGGACTTAACTCTATTTGCCGCATCATATACATTTTTTATGTACCACGTCTGATATCGCTTCGGAAGAAAACTCCATGTTCCTCCCATTACGATTATTTCTAATTTTGAAACAGGATGACCGGAGTCTTCTAGCGCTGCAATACGTGACGAAACTTGTTTGTGTGGATGAAATTTATTCCTCAATGCTCTTGCTGCTGCTGGCTGAGAAGACAAGTACGACTTCGGCATTTTAGCTTCCGTGGGACAAAAAGCACATCTCCCTGGACATGGATAGGCTTTGGTAAGAATCCCTATAGGTGTTACTCCTGAAATAGTTCGTACAGCTCGTTTTACCAATAATTTTTCTAATTCTGAAGACAGCTCAATCTTCTTCTCCTTCGCCACAGCGATCACATCACGATTCACAATTACGTCACATTTATTGCGTGCAGAAAACGCTCGTTTCCGCTTTTCCATTGCCTCTATATCAACCGGCGTATCTATTATTAATTCCTGCAAAAACTGAGCCACCAATTCCGGTGCCGCTACCTTTTGCCGAATACCAAAGGATGTTTTCTTTTTCACGTCCGCATCCTACTCAAAAAGGATTATTTGAGAAATATTTATTCCAAGAGCTTGACTATTTTCTTATTAGTTCTATTGTTCAATAGAATTAATCCTTTATAAAATGTCTCTTCAACGAAAAGATGAAAAAATAAAGCCAACCCCTGCCGAAATAGCTCTCAAGTCCACTCCTTTTAATGAATGTGCTAAACAATTCGAAGAAGACGTTTTGGAAACACAAAAAAGAATTGAGGAAAAAATGGTCGCAAAAGAAAAGACACAACCTCAGGGTAGTAATAACGATCAACAGTCAATAGCAGATGAAACATCTGCCTTTTTACAAGAAGCAGATCCATCTGATATAGATTAATCACGCGTCTTCAGCTCCCACGAGTCCAAGATATACGAAAGCATAAATCCTTCTGTTTCCTTTATAGAAATGAGCGGGATTTCTTTTTCTTTTGCAAAGGCAATTGTTTTTGGTGATGGAGACCGATCTCCTCCGTACAGAATCCCTTGAGAAGGAAGAGAGAAAAATTCTGGTAATCGGTTCTTTGTCATCATCCACCAATCAGAAGAAAATGGGACTCCTGCGGCCACAGCTATTGCTTTCTCTTTTTCTGAAAAATCATTCCCGATCCACCACGACACTTGCTCAGAACACTTTAACCGAACGAGATTGGGAGAAACTCGTTGAATCACAAAATCTGGTCCCATGAGCGCTTCTCCCTCTGGGATACTCCATATATCACGTACTTCTGTTTGAGAAAAAAACGGAAGCATCCCGCGAATAATAGATTTTGCTCGGGGTGACTCTATTCGTCCCATTCCAAAAATATATTCGCTTGGAGTACGAAATAATATTAATTCACTTTCTACGAAAATTCGTGGTGATGTAATGCGTGCTACTTGATATTCACGAAACAAAAAAAAGCATAACAGCGCTAATACTCCTGCTGGAACGATCCATTTCTTCATTATTGAAATATTGAATCAACGTCTGGTTTTTCCTCAGTTGGTACTGGTGGCTCTTCTTTGATTTCTGTCACTTCCCCTGGAATATCTGTAAACGTCGTGGGATCTGGCATCGGTTGTCCCTGTTGTACATGATGTACTACGTGTACTACTTTCACTGTTTGCTGTGCCTGAGGTTGTTCTTTTGGTTGCTGAACAGCAAGTTCTTTTGAAGACTCCATTGATTCCTCCACTTCTCCTTTTTCTTCCGCTGCATCTGCTGCACGAAATACTTGAAACGCTCGATACCAAAAAGATATCGCAAACACCTCTAAAATAGAGGTCAAATATCCTGTCCCCGCAATAAGGAAAAGAGAAATAATTCCTGCAAAAGCTAAAAATATTGAATAGAAATTTGATGTCGCAAAATAAGTTCCCACCGCGACCAACCCCAGCGGAACACCAATGATAACCAAGGCGTTTACTACTACGCGCAAACTCACCAAAATCATTACCAAAAACAGACTCACTGTTTTTCCAAAATGAAGAAATACCAATCCAATACTATGTGTCATTGATTTAAAAAATTCTTGTTTTTCACATACAAGAAAAAATGGCATAAAAATTAAGAAGAAATGCGCAAAAATAGACATGACTCCCAATATAATCAGAGACGGTACTACCAGAGAAAAGTATGTATCTCCTCCATGGGTATAACGATAAAAAGATACCGCATAAAACATTATTGATAGGAAGGAAAAAGGCATCAATACTGCATGATACTCTAACAATTTAATAAAGTGTGTGTGTCCTTCAAATACTTTTTTTCGAAGAGAAAGACGCCGTTCCGGTTGCTCGAATTTCTGACGAATAGAAAGGATTAATGTGGCATGAATCCATGGTTGCAAAACAAAAAGAAGCAATGATCCCAATATAACAAACGTGATAACGAGCCAAAGTAATCCAGAATCCTGCACAGCAGAAAACGATGTTCCAATAATTTCAAATGTTTTTCCGTGCTCAATCCATCCAAATTCTTCCCCTGCAAAAGCATACTGCCACGCAATTTCGGCAATAAACATTATAATGAACGCCACACTAGGAGCGAAGACAAACCAAGTTAATTTTTTGGTCGAAGTAGTCAACGACCACGCCTCGGCAAGAATCCGAACATATCTCATCAGGTGCAATTTTCGCGAAATATACCATAATGTCAAGTCCTGGAGGGGTTGAAAAAACATTTTACGAGCGTACACTTCGAGTAATGAATCTTCCAAAAAACTTTTCTCTCCGATGGCATTCCCGTGCTGGGCAAGGTGCTGTTAGCGCTGCACAGTTTTTTTCTGAAGCAATGATTGGACTTGGCAATGAAAGCATGTCTTTCCCCTCATTTGGAGCCGAAAAGCGTGGTGCTCCCGTAGAGGTGTTCAATCGCACTGCACAGAAAATGATTGATGATTCATCACAACCACGAGAAATTGATGCTGTGATTCTCTTGGAACCCTCTCTCATTGGGGCTGAATTATCTCATGAATATGTTCTTTCTGGACTTAATCAGTCTGGATTTTTGATTATTAATACAGAAAAAACTGATATGAGCGACTTTCATAAAAAATTTGGAGGAACCATCTTTTATATACCCGCAACTCAAATCGCATTTGAAACCGTTGGAAGAAATGTACCAAATGTAGCTACTGTAGGGGCATTGGTAAAAATATTAGAATTGGATAAAAAGAAAATCCGACTCATGCTCGAAAAACATTTATCTGCTGTATTTCCTCAAAAAATTGTGGACAAAAATCTCACAGGATTTGATCGTGGATATAAGGAAGTCAAAGAAGTATCTGGTACAACCGGAAAAATGATTAACCCTCGTCCTCCATCTAAAGGAGATTCTTGGAAAAATTTATCTGAAGCGGCCGTACTTCCTGGAGGAAGTTCTGCTGAATATCATCCCGGAAACTGGCTCCCCGACCAAAAACTTCTTTTTGTTCCTGAAAACTGCATTCAGTGTGGAATATGTTGGGCTGTCTGCCCAGATGATGCCATTGTGCATGATAAAACGGGAAAAATGATCGGTATTGACCAAGATGCTTGTAAGCGCTGTGGACTCTGTGTTCGCGCCTGTAGTGCTAATAAAATGGCACAAGGAAATGCCGAAAAAGAATCTCTCCTTATGGAAGAAGTTTCAGCCGCAGAACATGAAAAATTTTAAACAATGAATATAAAAATCACAACGCGTACGGAAAAATCTCTCGATGGAAATCATGCTGTTGCAGAGGCCCTTCGACAAATAAATCCTGATGTTTTTGGATTCTATCCTATTACTCCAACGAGTTATATCGGAGAATCTTTTTCCAAAGCGGTCGCCAATGGAGATGTCGAAACTGAATACGTGTGCGCCGAATCAGAACACGCTGCTATGTCTATTTGTGTCGGTGCCGCTGCTGCTGGAGGACGCGCAGTGAGTGCGACAGCGAGCCAAGGATTGATTCTTATGGCAGAAGTTCTCTGGAATGCGAGCGGAATGCGTTTGCCTATTGTGGCAATAAATGGAAATCGAGCCCTCTCTGCACCACTCTCAATCCATTGTTCGCACGACGATGCGTATGCTATTCGTGATGCTGGCTGGATTCAGCTCTTTGCTGAAAACCCCCAAGAAGCATATGACCTCACTTTATGCGCCTTTTCTATTGCTGAAGCGAAGAATGTTCGTACGCCATTAATGATGGGAATGGATTGTTTTTTGACCACCCATACTACAGTAAAAGTGCAACTTGAAAGCGACAAAGATGTGCAAAAGTTTATTGGAGATATTGTCCCGGGAAATTCCCTTTTTGATTTAAAAAACCCAAAATCATTTGGAACGTTTGCAAAACCAGACACGTATCAAGAATTTAAATATGCACAGCTTCAGGGACAACTCAATGCCTTGGAACGAGCAGAAACTGTTTTTTCTGATTTTGAGAAAAAATTTGGACGACTTGGTGGTGGATTAGTGACAAAGGAAGGAAATGGGAAACTTGCCGTTGTTTGTCTTGGTGCAATTGCGGGAACGGTAAGAGAAATTGTTAAAAATCGCGATGATATCGCCCTTGTTCGCCCACGAATGTTCCGTCCTTTCCCCGTAAAAGTTCTCCAAGAGCAACTAAAAGACTTTGACCAAATCCTCGTACTCGACAGAAATAGTCAATGTGGCGCACAATTCGCTCCTCTTGCTATGGAAATCAAGGCACTTGGCCTCAAGGGAGAAGTTAAAAATGTTGTCTTTGGTCTTGGTTCTCGAGAAACAAATGCTGATGATATTGAAGAATTTATTAATAATTTCGAAAAGCTTCCCAGTGACATGCCAAGTTGGTGCAACCTGCGCGGGGAGTGATTTCCCGCATTTGAAGTTTGTAGTTTGATAATTGAAGTTTGTCTTCGCAACTCCATTTTCGTGACTTTTCCAAATATTTTCCGTAAAACTTCTTTGAACTCTTTATCCCTATTAAAATGAATCAACATTGTTCATTCCGTTCTCGTGTAAAACGTTCGATCCGATGGGTCGGAAAAAATTTAATTCTCTCTGTTGCTATTGTTGCAGGAGTAATCGCTCTCTGGCCTAGTCATTCGCCAGGTTTGTATTTTGCAAAGAATGTCATGATGGAACAAGCCTCCTTTAGTATGGATCATGCTGAAAGTGAATCTATGCCGATGATGAGGAAAAGCATGGGACGTAGCGGAGGAGATATGGAACGAATGATTATGCCTGAACCAGTTTTTGCTGATGATTTTGCTCCCGAAGCAGAAGATCGAAAGATTGTTCGTAATGCGTCATTGCAGATAGAAGTTCCTGACACTGAAGCTGCGCGAAAAGATGTAGAACGAAAAATAGCTTTGTTCAAGGGACATATTACAAATCTTCACTCATACGAAGTGCGAATGGGTGTTTTGTCATACAATCTTACTATTCGCGTTCCTGCACAGAATTTACCAGAAGTTATGGAAGAACTTATCTCTCTGGGAATAAAAAAATCTGAATCAATTAATGAGCAGGATATTACTGCTCAATACATAGATACCGAAAGTCGATTGAAAAACTTAGAAGTCCGTCGAGACCGACTTCGCGAACTCATGGATCGTAAAACCGATAATCTTGCTGACGTTCTTCAGATTGATCGAGAACTTTCATCTGTACAACAACAAATCGAGAACCACGAACGAACACTTCGACGTAACGACGTGAATGTTGCATTCTCAACAGTGAATCTTTCTCTTCAGCCTGAACCACAGATTGGAGACTTTAGCTCTCCTGAATGGACGGTGAAAAAATCATGGAAACATTCCGTAAATGACCTCATTTCATCACTCAAAGATATATTTGATAGCGGACTTCGAATTATTATATTTGCTCCAATATGGATACCAATTCTCTTGATTCTCTGGGCAATTCAGCGATTTATTCGCCGACGAATCTGCTGCCCAATTCAGTTTAAAAAATAACGGCTTAAAACTCTATACCATAAAAAACCTCTGCTCAAGTGAGTAGAGGTTTTTTGCTTGATGGATCGATTACATTTCTTCATAAAATTCCAGGATATTCCTTATCTTTTCAGAAAGAAACTTTTCTAACGTTATAATTCTTAAGTTAACTCCTTTCACGGGACCAAAAAAAACATTTCCACTAATAGCCATATTCCCACCAGGGTAAGCTTCTATCAAAACAAAGTGTTGTTTTCTTTCTTCTATGGGATATTGCTTAAATTTTTTTGTCACATGATTAATTATTTTTTCAGGAGATGGGTGCATTTGTGCCGCTTCACAAAGAGAAACTATTTTTTCATTTTCTGTGCCTAGCTTCTGAAGAATTTTTTTCAATATCTGTTGATTATTTCCTGTAAAAATAACAATAAAGTTTGCTGTTACCATAATAATTTTTTCCCTTCTTTTTTAAATATTAATTTTAATTTATAGTGAATAATTGCTCATGAATTCATGCAAAATGCACAACCAATTACTCACCGCTCTCAATCGATCTATCAAACAACATGCCACGCTCAAATGAAATCATTTTTACGCAGACGTTCACCTTTTAGGTCTTTTTGGGGATTACGTCAAGTCTTCACCAAAATAAAAAATCTGCTACGCTCCCGGAGATGCAACTCCCTGAAAAAATCGAACGATGGGTTTCTGCAGGTGTTGTTCCTCAACGTCTGTTGCTTACTGGCCGTGAGGATTCCTGGGATATTGCACTTGAAGTTGCAGCACGGATTCAAGGTGCGTCAATAAACCAGCTCAAGGCTGGACTTCATGCCGACACACTCGTACTCCCCGATGAGGGAACTTTTAAAATCGGAGATGATAAAACTTCCGATTCCAAAACTATTCGTGGAATGATTCGCTGGGCACACCAGAAGCCAACCGCTCCCTGGCGTATTGTTGTCTTTGAAAACTTTGAACGAACGTTTCATGCCGCAGTTCATGCGACATTGAAATTACTAGAAGAACCCCCTACTCGGACTCTTTTTATTATGACTACAGAAAACCCGTATCGCCTTCTCGATACTGTTTTGTCTCGTGTGACACTTGTTCGGCTTCCCCATGAAGACAAAGATTTTGAATTGAATGATGATATTCAACAATTCTTAAAAGGCAGTGATTTATTAGCAAAGTTTGAACAAATTGAGACTCTTGATAAAGAAACTCGTGGAGGAGAAAAAATTGATCGTACGCCCGTAATAACCTGGCTCGATCTTTGCATTGCTCACGCTCGCGGATTACGACATTTACGATATACATTAGAACTTCTTCTTGATGCCAGAAATTCAATCGAGGGAAATATGAATATCCGATTTACACTAGAACGACTTGCACTACATTTGACAGAAAAATAAGATGCAAACTGCAATCTAGAAACTTCAAACTACAAATTTTTTCCATATTTGAAGATTGTAGATTGAAGGTTGAAGGTTGAACACATTGACCTTTCCTCGAAATCTGCCACAATTCGAGCGATGAAAATTGTACAAGTTATCGACCTTCTACGGCACCAGTTAGTACGACTTGCTACGGAAGAAGAATTCGATGTGCACGATTACGTGCTTTTGAAAAATGACCGCGACAAGCTCGTCGGACAAGTCGTTTCTCGTTCACGAGAAGTAGCTGGAGCGAAAGCAGATGACGGATATTCACTTGTTGAAAAACTCGAGGAAAAAGATATTGCACGATGGAACAAAACACAGGAAGGAGAGGAAGAACGAGTTAACATTGCCAAACAATGCGCAGAAGACTTGAAACTCCCTATGCGATTTTTTGCTTCTCGTAGTGATTTTACAGGAAAAACATTTTCCTTCTTTTTTACCTCAGAAGAAAAAGTAGATTTTCGTGATTTATTAAAAATTCTTCCTAAAAAAACAAATGCTCGTATTCATTTACAACGAGTAGGAACACGTGATCGAGCAAAAATCCTTGGAGGATTCGGTCGTTGTGGTCGCCCAACATGTTGTTCTACGTTCAAAGTAGAACTCGAGTCTGTTCCCCTTGATTCTGCCCGAGATCAAAATTTATTGACCCGCGATAACAACAAGCTGTTTGGTCTTTGTGGAAAACTAAAATGCTGTCTTCTCTATGAGGTTGGACTCTATCGAGAATTACGTCGAAATCTCCCACATATCAAACAAGCTGTTACGGTAGAAGGAAAAACAGGACGTGTCATGGGGCTCGATATTTTGAATCAAAAAGTAAAAGTTTTATTTGAAGATACTGACGTATATGAGGTTTTTGATGTTGATTTGGTACAAAAAAAATTCACACCACAAGCTTCTCGTGTCCCTAAAAAGGAAGAAGCAAAAGAAGAAGTTATAGAAAAAAAAGAACCTTCTCCCGACTCACCAAAACCTGAGTCTCAACCCACACCAAAAAAATGAATCACTCCCTTTCGCCTCTCGACGGACGCTATGCCAATAAAGTTTCTTATTTAGCGCCTATCTTTTCTGAATATGGACTCATGAGAGCACGAATGGAAGTGGAAGTTGAATGGTTATTATTCTTAGCAGATAAAAAAATCAGTCCTGAACTTTCTAAATCTGTGCGAAAAAAATTGGAAAAAGTGGTTGAAAAATTTGATGACAAATCATATGCCGCTATCAAAAAAATAGAGGCAAAAACAAACCATGATGTAAAAGCAGTAGAAATGTTTTTGCGAAAGCATACGCCTAAATCTCATTGGAGCTGGATTCATTTTGGATGTACTAGTGAAGATATTAATTCATGCGCCTATGGAATTGTATTGCATGAAGGAATGTGTGCACTGAAACCAGCAATCGAAACGGTGCTGAAAGATTTGAAGAAAAAAGCAAAACAATGGAAAAATGTTCCAATGCTCTCTCGAACTCATGGACAAACCGCTACTCCTACTACTGTTGGACATGAGTTTTGTGTATTTTTCATCCGAGCAGAACGAATTATGGAAGCGGCAAAATCTGTTCCCATCTGGGGAAAATTCGCTGGAGCTACGGGGAATTTCGCCGCACACATCGCCGCATTTCCAAAAAAGAATTGGGCAGCTCTCTCTCAAGAATTTGTAGAGAAGCGACTCGAACTTGAGTGGAACGGAATGACGACACAAATTGAGTCACATGACGGACAAGCCGCACTATTGAACGAAATGTCTCGATTTTCAAATGTATTTATTGATCTCTGTCGTGATGTCTGGGGATATATTTCTCTGGGATATTTTGGACAAAAAGTCGTCGCCGGAGAAGTTGGAAGTTCGACTATGCCACACAAAGTAAATCCCATTGATTTTGAAAACGCCGAAGGAAACTTGAAGCTTGCACGCGGAATTGCTCGAACACTTGCTGATGAATTACCAATAAGTCGATGGCAACGAGATCTCACTGATTCAACATTGCAGAGAAATTTTGGTCTTGTTTTTGGACATGTAGGACTGGCTCTTGCGAGTTTGCAGAAAGGATTAGGAAAACTAGAACTAAAGAAAGACGTATTAAAAAAAG
>CAZGJL010000013.1:0-21828 GCA_964526665.1 uncultured Candidatus Peribacteria bacterium
GAAGCAGGGCATGCACCTGAGCATGTTTCAAAAGAGCAGGCATTAGAGAAAGCTGTTTTGAGTCGAAAGATTGACAAGTTCCTTGAGCAAGCGGTATCCTGAAGATAATGAAAAAAGTACTTTTTTCGATTTCGGGAGTAGCGACACTTATTGCGCTGATTGTATGTTTTCAGAATATCGCAATAAAGGCTCAGATTGGTATATTCTTTGGAGGAGGAAGTCAGTCTTTATTCTGGCCGCTTGCATTATTGTTTTGTCTTGGAGCAGCGGGGGGGTTCTTTCTGTCCTTGGCGTTAGCAGCAAAAGAAGATCGTGCTCAAGATGTAGGAGGAGACTTCTAGATATTAAGAGTATTTATGAAATGAATTTAGGAGACCTTGTGTCTCCTTTTTTACTAGAAAAGAGAATGTATACGAAATGCTAAATCATCATTGTGCATACGGCTTCTTGGCGAACTCATCTTTTTCATTGGCATGGTCTTTTAAATATAAATAATGGACAACTCTTCCTCGTTTTTCATGAGCAATCTGCTGGATAAGTCGATTCTGCGGGCTTTTTTTGTTAAAAAAAGTGTTCATGTGATATTGTATTGATATAAAAAAGTGTTCAGTGATTATTTTTTTTGTGAACGTGCTGAAAAAAATGTTTCAATTTTAGTCCCTATTTAAGCGGGTTGATGTAATTTTGTGCAAAAAAGATTTGACGAAAAGGTCGAAATCGAATACGTTTTTTGTACTAGATAGTTCTGTGCAAAAAATATGCTCAAAAAGATTTTTGGTTCCGGCGCCCGAGTGAAGTTATTTCGGCAGTTTCTATTGAATCCAAAGGAAGAGTTTTTTATTCGAGAGCTTACCCGTATTCTTGATGAACAAATTAACTCATTACGACGAGAGTTAGAAAACTTAGAAAAGATTGGAATGCTCAAATCATCAGAGCGAAATAGAAAAAAATACTATCGATTGAATCCACATTGTCCAATTTTATCAGAATTGACTTCTATTATCCGTAAGAATGAAAAATCATATGTAACAATGCTTCAGAAAATTTCAAAATTAGGAGGAGTTGATATATTAATTCTAGGAGGACAATTTATTGGAAAAGAAGCAGATGTAGACATGTTCATAGTAGGAGATATAAAAAAAGAGGCGTTAGCAAAATTTATAGAAACAGAATTTCCTGACGGACAAGTTAAGTTTTCAATTATGCCACGAGAAGACTTTCTCTATCGAATGACGCTTAAGGATAAATTTGTAAAAACTATTTTTGAAGAACGAGAGAATATTATTCTCAAGAATAAATTGAAAAAAGACACAGAGCCCCTATTGGCACTTTAAAATCGATTGAAAAAAACTTGCGCTCGGTAAGTTTTCCAGTAAAGTACGCGCGGCTCGCGGTTTGCGAGATTATAAACTTTAGGAAAAATGTCACTTTTGATCCAGAAATTCGCTAGCAAATTTTGCAAACCTTCCGTTCCAGATTTACGTCCAGGAATGATTGTTAAGGTGCATCAGAAAATTATTGAGGGAAATAAAACTCGAGTACAGGTGTTCCAAGGAACAGTTATTGCTGTAAATGCTGGACACAATGTAGATGCAACATTTACTGTTCGAAAAATTTCAGAAGGAATCGGAGTGGAGAAAGTTTTTCCATCTCACTCACCAAACATAGTGAAGATCGATGTAGATCGTGCCCAAAAAGTACGTCGTGCTAAATTGAACTTCTTGCGAGACCGAAGTGGAAAGGCCCTTCGATTGAAAGAGGTTGATTTAAAACTAAAGGAGAACAAGTTTGAACAACCAAAAGAAGAGGCTCCTAAAACTGAGGAAGCAGCACCGGTCAAAGAGGAAGTAAAAGAAGAGGCACCAAAAAAAGAGGAGCCCAAAGCGGAAGAGGTAGCTACTGAAGAAAAAGTTGAAGAGAAGAAAGAAGAGAAAGTAGCGGAGTAGCTTTACTCACAAATATTAAAATTGAGAATCTCGTTTCGGCGAGATTTTTTGTAGAAGTAAATAGTTTTTTTGGGGCACAGGCTGTTGACAAAAAAAAACAACCGTATATATTAGCAATATATTTAATCTTTTTTAATTATGCCTGAAGTTAAAGAATATGCCTACATGACAGAACAGAATGATAATATAATGAAAAAATATCCGCATCTTTTTGATGAAAAGAACGCTGGAGAGTTTGATCTAGATCAATTATTTGATAGGGGTTTAGCAACAACGGTTGAGTTTTTATTAAAGAAAAAAGCTACTACAGAGGAGATAGAAAAAATTACTACGGAGTTGTTTGGAGAGGTAAAGGCATATGTTTTAGATATGATAAAATAGTAAAGTTTGTTATGTATTAAAATTTAAAGTCCCGCGGAAGCGGGATCTTTTTATTCAATATCCATCTTCTCTCCCAAATACGTTGTATATAAGTAATTTGTTTGTGCAGGGAATTCAGCAGCAAGTGTGTCCACCTGTTTTGCTACAGGAATAATTCCAAGCTTCTTTCGTAATGCACGAACCTCTTTTTCAGAACTTTTCATGCGTTTTGCAATTTCCACATCACTGAATCCGAGAACTTTTGCCTTCCTCAGTAATTCTTTGTCCAAGTCTGTTGCTGCATCCAATTCACGAGCAAAAACGGCAATGCGATCGAGTTGTTGCAAAAACCAGCGATCAATTTTCGTCATTTCCCAAATTTGTTCTACATCAAACGTTTCAGTATACAACGAATGAGACACGGCGAAGAGTCGGCGTGGTGAAGCTATTAGAATAGAGCTCTTGAGCTCTTCGTCGGTTTTAAACTCAATAGGGGAGTGTAGGACACCATTTGCTCCAATGGCGAGCATACGGACAGCCTTTTGGACTACTTCAGGAAAATTCCTTCCCAATGCCATAACTTCACCAACAGATTTCATTTCTGTGGCAATCTGATGACTTACTTTTCGAAATTTCTGCAAATCCCAACGAGGAATTTTTAACGCTACATAATCAAGAGCCGGTTCGAAGAACGCAGTGGTTTTGAGCGTAATCGCATTTGGAATTTCAGGGAGCGTTTTCCCTAAGAGAATTTCAGCTGCTACGGCAGCGAGTGGGTACCCAGAAGCTTTTGATGCTAATGCTGAACTTCGACTCAGTCGAGCATTCACCTCGATGACACGATACTGAGTATCATCATTGGGGTTGAGTGCATATTGAATATTACATTCACCAACAATTCCCAAATGACGGATGGTTTTTATTGCGACTGTTCGTAACATTTGATATTCACGATTTGCCAATGTAACAGAAGGGCTAATCACAATTGATTCCCCGGTATGAATTCCCAGGGGATCGAAGTTTTCCATATTTACAACCGTAATACAGTTGTCTGCTCCATCGCGTACCACTTCATATTCGATTTCTTTCCATCCACGCAAATCTTCTTCCACCAAAACTTGAGGAGAGAAGGCAAAGGCATCTTTGATCATTTTGGGGAAATCTTCTCGTCGTTCACAGAATCCTGATCCTTTTCCTCCAAGTGCAAATCCAGCTCTCATGATAAGCGGGAAACCAATTTTTTCAGCGGCCTTAATGGCATCTTCTTTGTTATACGCAGCAATTGATCGCGGAGTGAGAATATTAATTTCCTTGAGTTTCTTCACAAAAATCTCTCGATCTTCTGTTGATTCAATAACACTTACGGCTGTTCCAAGAACCTTTACGCCAAATTTTTTCAAAATTCCTGATTTTTCCAGAGAGAGTCCACAATTTAATGCCGTTTGTCCTCCAAACGAAAGAGCGAGAGCTTCAGGTTTTTCTTTGGCAATAATTTTTACCACGAAGTCGGGTGTGACTGGTGCAAAATACACCGTATCTGCTCCACAAAAATTAGGATCATTCTTAACCCATTGCGGATCTGTTTGGACAGTGGCAATGTTTGGATTTATGAGAATGACTTCGTGTCCAGCCTTTTTAAATGTTTTAATTGCCTGAGATCCTGAATAATCAAATTCCCCAGCTTCACCAATTTTTAGTGCACCAGAACCAAGGAGTAAGATTTTCATATCGGGAACAGTGTACTGAAAAAAATTTCAAGAGGGAAATGTTTTATAGAGGATGATTGACTCTTCCATCAAAAAGATTTATTTATGTCTTCGTGTGCAATAATTTCTCATGAAAAAATTGTGCCATTTGTTCTTTTCGGCAGTGGCGACATTTGACTCGTTAGTTGTGCGATTGGAGGTATGACTAACGAGTTAAACATAGTATTAATCAAAATTTTAAGAATTATGAAAAAATTAACAGTATTTTTAAAGACAAAGGAAGATTTTTTTGAAAAATGGAATTCTTGGCGAAGCAAGAAGAAAATGGCAAGAAATACAATTTTTGTAGCATTGATTGTGCTCGTGTTGATTTCTTGGTGGACAACTTCTAGTTTATTAAACCTTCTTCTAGCAGCAGAAGTGGAAGTAATCGCTCTGTCACTATTATGGGGAGCTATTAATGAAAACATCAATAAAGGGGAGCCAGATAAAATCATGGTTCCGAAAGATGTTCTGTCGGACATTTTCATCCTAACTTCGGTGGACAAAAAAAATATTGTCACCGTTGGAGCACATCAAGCAGTACAAATATTTGAAAAACATTTAGTATCTGAGATTTACTTTAACATCAAGAAAATAGGATCAGACCTCTTTTCTAGTGAAGGATGGAAAGGGGTTAGGTTTGATTCTACTCGTTTTATGCCAAATGAAAAAATAATACTTGGGGAAACGGTGAACGGAATCGATAACGGAGGCAAAACAGTATTCGCTCAAGAAATTATTGGTAAATACAGCGCTCGGATTTCTTTGGGTGGAACAACAGAAGCTCGAGAGGGGGTTGAGGAATTTATTGAAGGGTGTGCGAAAATTACAAAACCACAATCTCGTTCAACTGGATGGTTTACAAAGAATTGGAAAACAATGCTCGCCTACGGAGGAGCATTTATTATAATTCTCGGACTCATTCCTTCTTTATACCACGAAGTACCAATAGAAGGACCAGGTGGGATGATTTTGGGTAGTAAATATGCCGCAGTTGAGATTAAAGACCTGTTTAAGTTTTTGTTGGGAGGAGCTGCTTTTGCTTTTTTCGTATTATCTTATGAGTCGCTACCACCGAAATAAACAAAATCCCTGAGTTGCATTAGCAATTCAGGGATTTTAAAGTTGTTTCACAAACTCATCAAACAAATATTCTGCATCTTCTGGACCAGCACACGCTTCTGGGTGAAATTGAGTAGCAGAGATGGGTAATGTCTTATGACGAATACCTTCAACACTTCCATCATTCAAATTTTCAAACCAAACCTCCCAATTTTTGCTCAGAGATTTTTCATCAACTTCAAATCCATGGTTCTGAGTCGTAATGAGGCACCGCCCAGACTGTTTGTCTCGTACAGGCTGATTTACCCCACGATGACCATATTTCATTTTTTTTGTTTTCCCATTCGAGGCAAGACCAAGCATCTGACATCCAAGACAGATCCCAAAAGTAGGGATTTTCCTATGAATTGCTTCACGAGCGATTTCAATAGTTTCTGTAACCGTATCAGGATCTCCAGGACCATTGGAAAGAAATATTCCATCAAATTTCTCATTTAATTCAAATGGATTTTGGTCAAAAGGAAGACGAATAACCCGTATTCCTCGTTTTAAAAAATTTCGAAAAATTCCGTTCTTGGCTCCACAATCTATGAAGGCAACCGTTTTTCCAATAGGGTTTTCTGGTTCCATGATTTCAATAACTTCAGGACTTACAGAAGGAACAAATCGCCCATTCAGTTCGTCAACATATTTTTTATCAGGTGTTGTTCCAATTTTTCCTAAGATTGTTCCGTGTTCTCGTAAAATTTGTGTTAACTGTCGTGTGTCAACGCCAGAAATAGCAGGAATGTTTTGTTCTTTGAGCCATTTTTGAAAAGTCTTTGCCGCAGTAGAATGAGAATATTTCAAACTTTCTTCAGCAATTACTACACCACGGACCCAGATTTTTGGAGATTCAAACGTTTTATCCACTCCTGGGCAAAATTTACATCCTTCAAAATTTTTTGGTTTTGGAACACCATAATTTCCAATGAGAGGAAAAGTGAAAATAACAATTTGTCCAAAATAACTAGGATCAGTAAGAACCTCCAAATATCCAGTCATTCCTGTTGTAAAAACTACTTCTCCTACGGCATCTCCTTCTGCTCCAAAACTTGTTCCTGTAAATTCTTGACCGTCTGCGAGAAATAATTTTGTCATTAGGTTTTATATTTTTGCATTTGATGAGCGATTCGGAGCGCACGTTCCTCTTTCATTGCCGGACAGATAATCTGTACTCCAATCGGAAGTCCTGAGTCGGTTTGTCCTCCAGGAAAACCTATTCCACATTGTCCCGCAAGACATGATGGTGCGAGAAACATATCTTCAAGATACATTTTCAAAGGATCATCGAGATTTTCTCCTATTTTGAATGCAGGAGTTGGGCTCACAGGGGAAAGAATTGCATCTACATTTTCCCATGCGTTATCAAAATCTTGTTTTATTAAAGTGCGAACTCGCTGTGCTTGTCGGTAGTATTGATCAGAATATCCTGCAGACAGAACAAATGTTCCAATGAGAATTCTTCGTTTTACTTCATCTCCAAATCCTTCAGAGCGAGTTTCAGTATATATTTTTTGTAAATCATCTTTTGCTTTTGAAGATTCACCAAATCGAATCCCATCATATCGTGCTTGATTAGAAGAAATTTCTCCTGGGGCAATTATATAATATGCAGCAACAGCATATTCTGCATGGGGAAGCTCAATATCTATTATTTTTGCTCCCATATCCCGAAGTTGTGCTTCAGCGGCTGCAATTACTTGTGCAACATTTTCATCTATTCCTTTTTCAAAGAAATTTCGAGGAATACCAATTTTCATATCACGAATAGAATGTTGGATTTCTGCAGTGTAATTTGGCACTTCAATGTCAGGAGTAGTTGAGTCTTTTCCATCATGTCCTGCGATTTCTTGCAGCATAAGGGCACAATCTTCAGCAGTTTTGGCAATAGGTCCAACCACGTCTAGAGAGCTTGCCATTGGCATTGTTCCCCAACGAGAAACGCGTCCGTAAGAGACCTTTAATCCAGTCACTCCACAAAAATGAGAGGGATGACGGATAGATCCATTTGTTTCTGTTCCAATAGCTCCAGTACAAAAATTTGCGGCAATTGCTGCGGCAGAACCTCCAGAACTTCCTCCAGCAACTCGCTCCAAATCGTGTGGATTTCGCGTTATCCCGAAGGCAGAAGTTTGGGTACTGGCTCCCATGGTAAATTCATCCGTATTGGTTTTTCCCAAAAGTACAGCTCCAGCACTTTTAAGTTTTTTCCAAACAGTTGCGTCATAAGGAGATTGAAAATTTTTCAAAATATTAGAACAAGCCGTCGTGCGACATTCAATAGTACAAACAACATCTTTGAGTGCAATAGGCATCCCATCAAGAGGGGAGAGAAGTTCATTATTTTTTTGTCGTGCATCTGAGACATCGGCCATTTCTCGTGCTACATCAAAAGTAGTAGTAACAAAAGCATTAATCTTAGAATCTTTTTCCTCAATTTCCGCAATAAATGCATCTGTAATTTCCCGAGAACTAACTTCACCACTGCGGAACAGTTCAGATAATTCGGTGAGTGTTTTTTTAGTAAGATTCATTACAAAACATTCGGGATAGAGATCTGATTTTTTTTCACAGGATGCGAAGAACAATCAATAAGTAATTTCTCGGATTTATATCTACTAATAGCGTCTTCACGTGTAATATTTTCTAATCCAGTTGTTTGAGAAGTTTCGACCACATTTTTGGTATTTACCTTTTTTAATGCTTCAAAAAAATGAACGATATCTCCAAGTTGGGGTGCAAACTTAGCAGCTTCTTCTGCAGACATCTTTAATCTCGCTAACTGAGCGAGGTGTTTGACGTCATCGGGGGAAATTTTACTCGTCATTTATGCTTACACAGTGTACTTAAAAATACTTAGAAGTGAAAATTTTTCCTTATGAAAACATCCTTAATAACAAAAAGCTTGTCAAAAAACTTAAAATCTCTATATTACGCGCGTCGTCAAGCCAATCTGATTTAAGAGCGGCGGGAAGCGACAACTATTTACTTATTATTTTCCCACACATGGCAGATTTAAAATCACTTTTCGAAGCACAGCTCCACCTAGGAGGACGCACATCTGGATGGAATCCAAAGATGAAAAACTTTTTGCACGGACAAAAGAATGGTGTGCATGTTTTTGACCTTGAGCAGACAGCAGAACGTCTTGATCAAGCAAAGAAGTTTTTGACAGCTCAAAAATTACAGAACAAGAAAGTTCTTTTTGTTGGAACAAAACCACAAACAGCAATATTGCTTCAGGAATTAGTAGCGAAAACTGATCATTACTATGTAGATCAGAAATGGATGCCAGGCTTGCTTACAAACTTTAAAGAAATCCGAAAACGAATCGATCACTACTTGAACTTGAAATCACAGTTCGAGACAGGAGAGATTAACAAATATACGAAGAAAGAAGTTTCTCAGTACAAAAAAGAACTCGATAAATTGGAGATTTTATATCACGGAGTAGGAGAGATGCGACAAAAACCAAGTGTGGTTATCGTTCTTGACGCAGTGGTAAACCGTCTTACAGTTGAAGAAGCTGAAGTGGCAGGAGTACCTATTGTTGCTGTCGTAGATAGTAACGCAAATCCTGATGGAATTGGATTTCCTATTCCAGGAAATGATGACTCAATTACCTCTATTCGCTTTTTACTTGAAAACTTGGTACAATCGTTGGCGTAGTTTATAAATAAACACCAACATGTCAGAAACAACACCAACTTCAGAGGCACCCATGGTGGAGCCAGCCTTCGCAGTACAAGAATCAGCGGATGCTACTATCTCCGCACCAACGGCAGCACCAGTAGTAGATATGACTCTTCCTGCAGGAGAAAAAATGCTTGCAATGCTTGGTTATATTGGTTTCTTTTGTGCGCTTCCATTGGCATTAAAACCAAAATCAGAGTTATGTCAGCATCACGGAAAACAAGCCCTTGCGGTTACTCTTATGTTTTTTGTTGCGGCAGCCATAACATTTAATTTAGCGGCACTGTTGCAATCAGCACCATTGATGTACTTAACACTCGTAATAAAAGTTGCTTGGACAGCTACAGCAATTTTTGGAATGATGAGTGCTACGGCAGGGAAGAAAACAAATTTACCATTCTTTAGTACAATTGCTAAAAAATTCACTTGGTAAGAGGTTAAGAAAATTTGATTTTTAGATCGGGGTGAGTACACTCGCCCCGATTTTTAATTTTCAAAAAAATGGCTATTTCAGCAGCGGATGTGAAAATTTTACGCCAGCGAACCAGTGTGGGGATGCTTGCTTGTAAAAATGCTTTGGAAGAGGCAAATGGCGATATGGAGGCAGCAATCGAGTTGCTTCGAAAACGAGGAGAGATGAAAGCTGCTTCAAAAGCTGATCGAACGACAGCGGAAGGAGCAATCGCAATCTCAGGAAAAGCAATTGTGAAACTTTTGTGTGAGACTGATTTCGTGGCTCGAAACGAAGGATTTGTTGCTCTCGTAGAAGAGATTGCAGCAAAAGCGAATGCAGAGGGTGCAGAGGCAGCCAAAGCATACTTCGAATCAATCAAAACTGACAAAATGCAGGAGATTGGAGAAAATCTTATTCTTGAACAGGTTGAGGTTATTTCAGAAGGATCAGTTGTTTCTGGATACGTTCATTCAAACCGAAAAGTAGCGGCAATGATCGGATTGGACGGAAGTGATGAGGAGCACGCACGTGATGCAGCAATGCACGCGACAGCGATGGCGCCACTCGTGGCAACCCCAGAGGAGGTTGATCCAGCACTTATTGAAAAAGAAAAAGAGATTGCAAAAGCAGAATTGCTCGAAGCAGGAAAACCAGAGAACATCATTGAGAATATTCTCGTTGGTAAAATCAAAAAATTCTGTGCAGAGCGTGCTTTGACAAGCCAGGCATTTGTAAAAAATCCTGAGCAGACAGTAGGGGAATACCTTGGAGCAAACGTTGTTGCTTACGTTCGAGTTGAGGTTTAGTTCTCACTTTATCAAGTATATTAAAGGGTCGCATTGGCGACCTTTTTTATATCCTCAAGATATTCTGGTAGGTCAGGGCTAGTTGATAAAAAGAATGTTTTATCCGGATTTTCTCTCATTTTCTTTTCAATTGCTGTAATCATAAAGGCTGGTGTAAGTTGTAAAGCCTTTTCATGGCAAATTTTTCGGATATTTTCTTGAGGGTGTCGAAAAGAAACAAAAACGAGGGCTTTTAGTCTTCCGGAAGTACTTTCTTCTGGATGTTCATTAGAAATCCATTTAATTTTTTCAGGGAAGTCTAAAACATTGTAATTTTGTGCCATATTTTGAATATATGGAGAAGAACTGTTTAAATCATTTTCTTGTCGACGAATAACAATATCCGCTGTCCGCAAGTGTTGGGAAACTTTTTCCTTTGTATCTAAACAAAGAATTATAGGAAGAGTTATGTTTAAGTGGTCGGCAAGTTTTTTGGCTAATTCAAAACTTTCAGAAACACTAAAAAGACGATCTTCTTTTAAAACATTTAATACAAGAGAAAGAGTAACAGGACATCCCAGTTCTTGTTCTGCCTTTTGTAGTATATGAAAATGTTTTTCTGTTATAGGATCACCACTTGTGAAATATTCCACTTGAAGAGGTGTATCCCGATAGGATATAGAGTCCATCGGCAAAAGGTTAAATACTGCAGGATTTTCGTTATATTTAGTGTTTTGTCAATTATCTATGAAACTCTTTATCCAAATCCTCAAAAGACCAGAAGACATGATTTGGTCGTCCGTGTGGGCAAAGATTTCTCCATTGAGTGGTTTGGAAATCGTCTAAGAGTTTTTGCATTTCTTCTGGTTGCAGAGCATCACCAAACATAACCGATCCTCGGCAGGCCTTGTATTCTAGTATTTTTCGTAATAACTTATCGCTGGTATGTTCGCCAATTTGCTCATCTCCTATCCATTCGGAAAGATCTGCGAGAAGCATATCAAGATCTTTTTCTGTAAAAAGAGAGGGGATAGCGATCACGTTCAAATTTTCATCAAGTTCAAATCCAAGCGTGTTTAATTGGTCGCGTTTTTTCAATAATAACTCACGCTGTTCTTCATCTAGTTGTGGAGTGTGAGGAACCAGAAGTGTCTGTTTTTCTTTTAAAAGAGTTTCTCGATCATTCCAAAACATTTCAAATCGTTGGCGTTCATGAAGTGCATGTTGATCGAACACCCAGAGACCATTCTCTGCTTCTGCAAGAATATATTTCTTCGCCACTTGTCCGACGAGTTGGAGTTTTCCAACTGGCGCGGGTTCCTCTTCTATAGCTCCAGATCGTTCGGCGTGGAGGTCACTAAAACTTTTTGGTTGTGTGAATAGTTCACGAGAGAAATTTGCGGCGCTTCGTTTTTGTCCTCCTGAAAAGGAAGGTGATCGAAATGAAGAAGTTCGATGAGGCGTTTGGCTTTCTGTGAATTGTGCGACCGTTCCTCCGGCACTCAGAGAAGATCGTTCAGATCGTTGTAATCCTGAAGTGACAGTGTTTTTTATAGCACTCCAAATATCACCCGGTTCACTGAATTTTACCTCAGTTTTTCGTGGATGAACATTTACATCGACGAGAAGGGGATCGAGTTCAATCCATATAGCAAACTTTGGATACAAATGTTTTTCAATTCCAGCTGTCTGGTGATAGGCCTCGCGAATCGCCCAAGCCAGCTTATGGTCATCGATATGTCGTCCATTGACCCAGAGAAGTTGGGACTTCTTACTTGTGCCACAGCGTCCTGGCTGAAGAACCCAACCATGAATTTTTGCTGCAGGAAGATTTCCTTCTACAGGTATCAAGGCACTGGAATCTTCTCCTAGAACTTTGGTCACACGATCGAATTGTTTCCCGATCGGGAAATCGAGAACGACTGTTTCATCACGGAAGAGTTTGAACCCGATATGTGGATGAGTAAGAGCAAAAGATTCAAATTCACGACGGATAGCAGCCATTTCTGTTCCAGAATTTTTCAAATGGGCGAGTCGTGCGGGAACCGGGAAGAATAAATTTTTCACGCGAAAGATCGTTCCATTATTTGCCGGAGAAGGAGAGTTTGAGATCAATTTCCCAGCGTCTACTTTCACGCATGTTCCAGCATCATCTTTTTCCTGTTTCGTAACTATCTCAAAGTTAGAAATGGCGGAGATCGCAGACAGAGCTTCTCCACGAAACCCAAATGATCGTATTGCAAATACATCGTCAATCGTTGATATCTTGCTCGTGGCATGCCGAAGTACACATTTTTCGGCATCTTCTGGATCCATTCCCGTTCCATTGTCTCGTACTTCAATTAATTTTTTCCCTCCATCTTTAATAAATACATCAATCTGTGTTGCATTGGCGTCGATAGCATTCTCAATCATTTCTTTGACGACGCTGGCTGGACGTTCTACTACTTCTCCAGCAGCAATTTGATCGGCTACCGCTGGTGGTAAAATATGAATTTTCATCGAGTTTAGTATAATTCAAAAATGACGTTTGTCATTTTGAAGTTCTTTTGAACGTACAAATATCACCCGCCCCGCATTGCGGGGCGCCCCTCTTACATCAAGAGGGGCTTATACAGAAATTAATATTTGATTAATAATTTACCTAGAAAAAGAAAGATTTTGGTATAGATTTTTGTTATGGAAAAACAATGGAATAGACAAGACAAAGTTCTTTTGGAGAGAAGAAGATTGTTACGAAAAAATGCGACACTTGCAGAAGGAAAATTATGGGAAGTTATTCGAAAATCAAAACTTGGAGCAAAATTTATCCGTCAATATAGTATAGGACCCTATATTTTGGATTTTTATGTGCCCAAATTAAAATTGGCTATTGAATTAGATGGAAAGCATCATGCAAACACTGATATACAGGAATATGATAAGATTAGAACAGAATTTTTACATACAGCAGATATTGAAGTTCTTCGATTTTGGAATGCTGAAATAATCAATGACATGCCCCAAGCCTTAGAAAAGATTTTTCAAGCGATACAAAAACTAAAAAAAATCCCCTCTTGATGTAAGAGGGGACAAAGACGAGATCAAAAGACTAGGGGGTGATATAAACTTTGAGATGACAATTTTTCCGTTTCCCTTACAATCTCCTCAGAATGAAAACACTCTCGATTGTTGCCACCCCAATAGGGAATCTTTCCGATATTACATTTCGTGCGATCGAAGTTTTGAAAAACGCAGACTTGGTTCTTGCTGAGGACACGCGTCATACCAAAATTCTTTTCAACCACTATAAAATTCATACACCGCTTCAGTCATGTCACGCGCAGACGAGTCCTGAAAAAATAGAAGCAATGTTTGCGGGATTTAAGGATGGAGCAAACCTAGCGGTTGTTTCTGATGCAGGAACACCGGGAATTTCTGATCCAGGGTTTCGTGCTGTTCGTTCAGCGATAAAACATGGATTTACAATTTCACCAATTCCAGGAGCAAGTGCATTGATTTCACTGGTATCGGTGGCAGGTGTTCCGGCAGACAAATTTACATTTTTAGGATTCCTTCCGCACAAAAAAGGACGGCAAACAATTTTAAAAAATTTGGTTGGAGCAGCATTATCGACAGTTTTTTATGAATCAGTACATCGTTTTCCTCGTTTGTTAACAGAACTAGAGAAAGTGATATCAAAAGACAGAATCATTGTTGTAGGGCGAGAATTAACAAAAATGCACGAAGAAATTTTTCGTGGAACCATTGCAGAAGCATTACAAAATTTTACTACAGAAAACACAAGAGGGGAGTTTGTCGTATTGATTGCTCCTGATAATTTTTCACTCAGTTAAAATGAAAAAAATTGCCATTATCGGAACTGGAAATGTAGGCGCTCATATAGCAAGCGCGGCAGTAAACAAAGAAATTCCTGCAGAGTTGTTCCTCATAGATCAGAATCAAGAATTCGAAACAGGACAGGTTTTGGATTTGCGCGATACATTGCTTTTTTCTCCTGATATGAGGGTTTCTAGTGGGAATTTGAAGAATAAAACTACACGAGAGGCAGATATATTCGTCATAACAGCTGGAGCGGCACAGAGCCCAGGAGAGACAAGAATTGATTTACTCGGACGGAATGTAGAGATTTTGAAATCAATTAAAAAGGATTTGGGAAAAGTGAAGAAAGAAGCGGTTGTGATTTTGGTTTCCAATCCAGTAGATATTCTTACGAAGATTGCGGCGGATATTTTTGGACTTCCTGATGGGCAAGTTTTAGGGACTGGAACATTGCTTGATACATCACGTTTACGATGGAGACTAGCAGAACGATTTGATAGAAATATTGCTAATATTCATGGGTATGTTTTGGGAGAGCATGGAGATTCTGAATTTGTGGCGTGGTCAACGGTTGATAATGCAGATGAGATTTTTTCTGCAGATCGTGAAAAATTAGAAAAACAGGTACGCATGGCAGCATATGAAATTATAGAGGGTAAAGGGGCTACTTATTTTGGTATAGGAGCTGCAACAGTTGAAATTTTATTGGCAGTCCTCTTAGATGCGGGGCGAGTGTTTCCGGTATCTGCTGTTTTAAATGGAGAGTACGGTATTGAAGGAATGGCTATTGGAGTTCCCGCAAAAATTGGGGCTAAAGGAGTAGAGGAAATTATTGAAAAACCACTTACAAAAGAAGAGCAATCACAATTGCAGGCGTCTGCAAAAAAACTGAAAGATATCTTCGCGGAGTTGAAATAAGTTCTACTGAAGTTCTCCTTTTTCTTGGCGTCGTTTAATCATTTCGGCAATACCTTCTTCGAGTCGAGGATCTTGTTTTCCAATTTTTTCTAAAATAGCTTCAGTGTCTCCAGAATTTTCTTGTTGTCGAGTTTTCAAAATCTGTTTCAAGCGTTCTTGAGCATATTTTTCAGTAACTTCGCCATTATCAAGTTGTAATTGAAGCTGTTGAATCTCAGCAGCAACATTTTCTCCTTCGGCAATAACTTGTGCTTCTTCAGCAGGAGTTTTCTCAGGAGTGCTGCATCCAGCAAGCATAAGAACGAGAACGGAAAGGATCAATAATTTTTTCATCGAGCGCAAATTACACATGTGTTTGCAACTTGTCCACATGTTTTTCTGCAATTTTTTTAAATCCTTCAATTTTTTCTTCTGTGCAGGCATGAAATGCTCCAAATTTTGGATCGAGTGTTTTTTCTGGTCGGAAGTTTTGAATCGTGAACGTTTTTACATAACCAATGTCTTTGAAGATTTTCTTCAATACTTTTATGTCATGGAATTCATCAATTACCGTCGTGCGAAATTCGTAATCAATATTAGATTTTTTAATCAATTCCACGCTCTTTCGCATAGAATTAGCATCTACTTTTAACCCAGAGAGAGACTCATAATCATCTAATGGCATTTTGATATCCATCGCGACATAGTCGAGCAATTTCTCTTTCAAAAGCTTCTCAATCATTTCAGGATTCGTTCCGTTGGTATCGAGTTTCGTCAAAAATCCTCGTTTTCGTATTTCTCGGAAAAAGTCGGGCAAGTCAGGATGAATAGTTGGTTCTCCTCCTGAGACAACTACACCATCGAGCATTCCTTTTCGTGTATCGAGGAAGTTAAAAAACTTCTCTTCAGGGATGAAGTGTCCTTTTAGTTTTGCAATCTCCTCAGCTTTCACAAACTGTGAGTTATGACAGTATCCGCATTGAAAATTACACCCAGCGGTAAACACAATGGCTCCGACTTTCCCGGGAAAATCCAAAAGAGTCAGGGTGTTGATCCCTCCGATTTTCATTTATTCTTAAATTTATCTTCATCAAGAATACAATCGATTGGATTTTCGGGATTATAAATAATCGGAACGACATCATTTTCTTTTGTATTTGCTGTACCGAGCCAGCTCACAGCATTGCTGTTGTTATCCTCCTTTATAACGCATTCTACTCCATGAATGGAGAAGGTATAGAGTGTTTGTGTGGTAACAAATGATCCTTTTTTTACGCTGGTACAAATAGCATCCTTTTTTTTCCCATATGTGCGCAAATATACTATTTTTTGCAAAGTCTTTTTCAAAAAGGGTACTAAAGCAAATAATGTAAGAATATAAACAATCAAAAAGAGCGTTCCAATAAATTGAATGAGGGAAACATCCATGTCTCCCAATGTGAAGTTGGGAGCCAATGCATTTTCTTGATCTGTGAAGTACAGAAAACACAGTATTCCAATGTAAACAATGGGTGTTCCAAAGCGACACGCAGCAAGTACGAGTTTGGTTCCGAATTCCATTTCTGGTTGAGGGTATTGTTTGTAAAAAGACATTTTATAAAGTGTTCAAAAACTCTTCTACTTCATAATCTTCACTCCCACGGAAGACTTCCTTTCCATCTTCTTCCAAGATCAACGTCGGTGCAGTTGTTACGCCGTATTTCCCCAATAAGTCAGTGAATTCAGGATGATTTTCATCAACTACAAGTACGTCGAATTTAATATTATCCGCGACCCAAGATTTCATCGCTGGGCATTTGGGACAACTGGTTGTGGTCAATAGAATTCCGTTCATTTTATAAATATTGTTATAACTGCTGCAACCGAACCAATGGCAGAAACGACTAATGCTCCAATTGCAATATAAATTGAGGTTCGTGCATGTTTTTGAGCAGAAAGTGCATTTTTTTGCGCAGACTCAGAATTTTTTCTTGCAAGCTCTAATTCAAGAAAGTCTATGTATTTGAACTTAGCTTCAGTTGTCAGGGAGAATCTACTGTCATCCACCTTGTGTGCACCCTGGTTACCAAGAAAGTAAAATATTGATTCAGGACTATTGTCAGGATGAAGATTCTTTTGACTCGTTGCTCTTATGAGATTTGAGTAAATCAGTTTTTCTTTTGGATTGTTTATTGAAGATCGTTTTTCCCAATCTAAAGAAAGAGCATTAAATATTTGCTCTGGAGTGAATGATTCTTGTTCGAATCCCCATTTAATAGCTTTAAATAAGATATCTTTCTTAAAACGCTGTGCATTTTTAGACATCCTAAAGTTTAAAATTAAAACTTCTCACAAAACGCAGAGTTCGCACTTACGCATTCTTGGAAGTGTTCTCGTGAGTAGTGCTCAGATTTTTTACCAATGTTGAAGTGACTCACCGGACGGTGATACCCCATCACACGAGTCCAAATCTCGCATTTGGTGCGGTTAGAGTTGTGGTCTGAAGCTGTACATTTGCAATCACTCATAGTGGTGAAAAAGGTTAGGAAATTAAGTATAATTTTTTTGAACAAGATGGGCAAATTTTTTTTTGCCTATGACACATGAGAACACTTTTTGTCACATGTTTTGGAAGATTTTTGGATCGTTTCCTGACGACGAGAATCGAATTTCTTTCGGGTATCGTGATCAGATTTTCCTCCGTGTTTTTCCATATCAACGCCAAGTTCGGCGTCGCATTTGGGACAATAGTCGTGCTCTCCAGCGATGTATCCGTGTTTTGGACAGATGGAGAATGTCGGAGTGATCGTGATGTATGGCAATTTGAATTGCGTGAGAACTTTCTTTACCAATTGTTTACATGCTTCAGCGTCAGAAAGTCTTTCTCCCATATACAAGTGAAGAACCGTTCCTCCCGTGTATTTTTTTTGCAATTTGTCTTGTAATTTTAACGCTTCAAAAGCATCAGCCGTGTATTCCACAGGAAGCTGTGAAGAGTTGGAATAATATGGCGTTTCAGGAGTTCCGGCTTGAAGAATTTTTGGAAATCGTTTCCTGTCCTCACGAGCAAATCGGTAGGTTGTTCCTTCGGCAGGAGTTGCCTCTAGGTTGTAGAGATTTCCAGTTTCTTCTTGGAATTCCACGAGTTTGTCTCGCATGAAATCAAGAACATCTTCAGCAAATTCCTGACCCCATTCATCGGCAATATTATGTTTGTCGTCTGTGAAATTCCGAATGGCTTCGTTCATTCCGTTCAAACCAATAGTAGAGAAGTGGCTGTCCAATTTTCCGAGATATCGTTTTGTGTATGGGAAAAGTCCGCGATCGATCCATTTCTGAACCTCTACTCGTTTTAATTCCAATGATGTTCGAGCCAAGAACATCAGGTGTTCTACTCGTTTCAAAAAAGCTTCTTTGTCGCCCTTGTATTCATATCCAATTCGCGGGAGAGAAACAGTAACCACTCCGATTGATCCTGTCATTTCTCCTGAACCGAAGAGTCCACCTCCTCGTGCGAGCAATTCTTTCATGTCCAACTGAAGTCGGCAGCACATTGATCGAACGTCGCTGGGATTGAGGTCTGAATTAATGAAGTTCTGGAAGTACGGCATTCCGTATTTAGCCGTCATCTCGAAAAGAGATTCAGTTTTGGGATCTTCCCATTTGAAATCTTTTGTAATGTTGTATGTCGGAATAGGGAAGGTAAAAACACGTCCTTTTGCGTCTCCCGCAGTCATTACTTCGATGAAGGCTTTGTTTACGATATCCATTTCTGGCTGACATTCCTCGAATGTGTACTCGTACGCTTTTCCTCCTAATTTCAATCGTTTCTTTTTCAAATCTTCAGGACATTCCCAATCGAGTGTCACATTTGTAAATGGAGTTTGTGTTCCCCAACGTGATGGAACATTTAGGTTGAACACGAATGACTGCATGTTTTGCAATACGTGTTTGTACGTTGTTTTGTAAATGTACTCCTCTTTGTCTTTGTCAGATTTGAAACAAAAGTGTCCGGACTCATCAATTTCTTTTTCAAGTTTTACTTTGAATTTCTTTACAAACGGTGCCATATACGTGTCAAAACTAGAGAACGCTTGCGCTCCAGCCCATTCGTTTTGCAATGTTCCCAGGAAGTTCACCATTTGGCTTACCGCCGTGGTGAGGTGTTTTGGCGGGTTTGACTCAGTTTTGTCTGGCACTCCGTTGAATCCTTCTTCAAGCAAAACGCGAAGAGACCATCCAGCACAGTATCCAGAAAACATATCCAAATCGTGGATGTGGAAGTCTCCGTTTCGGTGTGCATCTCCGCATTCTCGTGGGTAGATGTGGCTGAGCCAGTAGTTGGCGGTCACTTTTCCAGATGTATTGAGCACCATTCCTCCGAGACTGTATCCCTGGTTTGAGTTTGCATTTACTCGCCAATCCAATTTGTTCAAATATTCACCAATAGTGTTTCCTACATTTACTACAACACTCTTGTCCCCACGAACTTGGCTACGACGTTCTCGGTAGAGGATATAAGACTTTGCTGTTTGAGCGTGTCCTTCTTCGATCAAAACTTTTTCTACAGAATCTTGCACTTGTTCTACGCTTGGGACTTTGTCCTTATATTGTGTATCAATATATTTAACAATTCTCTCGGTGATTTCCTTGGACATTTCTTCATTGGTTCCTCCAATTGCTTGGGCGGCAGCCCAGAGAGCTTTTTGAATTTTTTCTGGCTTGAAATCTACGATTTCTCCTGTGCGTTTTTGAACTTTGAAAATCATTTGAAAAGTGGAATATTGTGGTGTTTTTGAGTACTTTTGCTCGTTTTATTAAAATCACCCCATACACAACATATTGTGTTGGATTTGAATTCTGCCCACAATATTTAGTAGGGTCAAGGAAAATGGTGTTGATTTTTTAGAGGAATGTGGCGAGTGAATTTTTATCCAAAGTCAATCCTTTTTTATTTTGTTTTTTGTTGACTTTTTCATTAAACCTTCACCTTGTAAGTTGGTGCAGATTTTCAAGCGTTTTCGTTGCAATAGTAAACTTTTTTGCGAGGGCAATAAGTTCCTCTCAAAAATATTTCTCACTTTCTTTTTCTCTGTATTCATCAAAAAAATCCTTGAGAACTTCAGAGAGGGGAATATTTATTTTTTCAAAAGTTCAATCATATTAAGTGCTGTGATGGCATATTCTTTTCCATGATTGGCTCGTTCTTCAGCTAGTTTTCGATTGGGACACGCAAGAATACCATGAATAACAGGAATACCTTCATCAAGTGCTACACGAGTAAGTCCTCGTTCACAGCTCTCACAGACCCATTTGTAATGATCAGTTTCTCCTTGAATAATCACACCAAGCGCAATGACGGCGTCTACTTTTTTTTCTCGAATAACATGTTGTGCGACCAAAGGAAGTTCTACACATCCACGGACTTCTGTTATTTCAAAATCTACACCCGATTCAGTCAGTTCTTTTTTGGCAGAAGATTCTAGTTGGTCAGATATTTCTGGATAGAATCGAGAGGTGAGAATGAGAATCATTTCAGCAAGTAAATCGTCGATATTATCGTGATACGACAATATATTGCAAGAGGGATTTTCTTCAGCAAGAAAGAGTATCTTGATGAATAAAGATGGTTGCGCATTATGTGTATTTGTGGTAGAATATTAAGATTTGTTTTTATAAACATGAACTTGCTACACAAAACGGCTGTCAAAAGTGAATGGGGACGATTTATTTATAAAGATATTCCCGCTGGGTATATGGCCGGTGCTAAACAAAGTATTCAAAAAGCTGAATATCAAAAACTCTGGAACAAAACCAAAACACAACTTGATGGGCTCAAAGAAGATACTGTTCTTTCAGGAGTTTCTAGAGAAGAAAAATTCAACGGAAGCGTTTTGATTTCAACTCAAATAGCAAAAATGCTGGGAGAGACAGGATCTTGGGAAAAGATGGGCGACTACCCAAAAACAAAGTTTATCATGAAAAAACTCACAGAGATGGGCTTAAAGATAAATGATCCTAGACTTTTCGTTGGTAAAAAATTACTTATCTCAAATGGAGAAGTATCCATAATCGATACTGCATCATCAAAAGAGAAAAAAAAGGAGATAGACACAACTAAAAAAGCTAAAAGCATAAAAACAACGCCTATCATCAAGATTGAAGATAATGACGCTGAGTTGGATGATGATTTGGCTTCAATTTTGAAACAGCAAGAAGCGCTCCTAAAAAAGAAACAGGAGGAATTAGCTCAAGCAAAAAGAGACTCAATTGATAATGCAGAAGCTCAAAAGATTTTGGAACAACAAGGAATAGAATTAAAAAAACAACTAGAAGAACTAGAAAAAGCAAGACAAGACTCAATAGAAAAGGTGGCTGCCCTAAAGTTACAAGAACAGCAAGAAGAGGCATCGAAGAAACAACAAGAGGAGTTGGATAAAGTAACGAAAGAAACACCTATTATTAATGTTGAAGATGATGATTTGGATATTAAGGAAACGCCAAAAAAGATTGATCCTTTTACAAAAAAAGAATGGAGGGAAACCCTTGAAATACCCAGTATAAAACAAGATCCAATAGACAAGGCGGCTGCCCTAAAGTTACAAGAACAGCAAGAAGAGGCATCGAAGAAACAACAAGAGGAGTTGGATAAAGTAACGAAAGAAACACCTATTATTAATGTTGAAGATGATGATTTGGATATTAAGGAAACACCAAAAAAGATTGATCCTTTTACAAAAAAAGAATGGAGGGAAGCCCTTGAAATACCCAGTATAAAACAGGATCCAATAGATAAGGCGACTGCTCTAAAGTTACAAGAACAACAAGAAGAGACATTGAAGAAACAACAGGAAGAACTAGTTAAAGCCAAACAAGATTCAATTGATAATGCAGAAGCTCAAAAGATTTTGGAACAACAAGGAATAGAATTAAAAAAACAACTAGAAGAACTAGAAAAAGCAAGACAAGACTCAATAGAAAAGGTGGCTGCCCTAAAGTTACAAGAACAGCAAGAAGAGGCATCGAAGAAACAACAAGAG
>CAZGJL010000014.1:0-21562 GCA_964526665.1 uncultured Candidatus Peribacteria bacterium
AATAAAAGATCCCGTAATATGAGGTCTTTTCTTATTTCAAAATGACAAAATCACATAAAGAGCTATCATCTCTGCGCGCCGAGATAGCTCAGTGGTAGAGCAACGCACTCGTAACGCGTAGGTCGTGGGTTCAAATCCCATTCTCGGCTCCAGTCTTCGCTTTGCGATAATTCCGCAACTGCGGAAGAGTCGGAAATGGAAGACTGCCCTGCGTAGCTTGAAAAGCGAAGCATGGGCAAAGCTACGACTGGCAAGCCACTTTTCTTTAAAGCACAAACACATGTCAGAACTCCTTACACAACACCAAGCACAATTTGAAAAACTATGGGAAGTTTTTTCAGATTGGAATAGTAAAATAAATCTCTCTGCGATTCGCGAGAAAGATGATGTTTTTCAGAAACACTTTGAGGATTCTCTTCTCATTACGGAATTTTTCGACCTTGATGATAAAAAGATTCTTGATCTGGGTTCCGGTGGGGGATTCCCCGCGTTGCCCCTTGCTATAGCAACAACAGCAAGTATTACAGCACTCGACAGTGTAGGGAAAAAAATGAACGCTGTATCTGATATGGTACAACAACTGGGGCTAAAAAATGTAACAACTCTGCACGGACGATTTGAAGATTTTGCGCAAATGAGAAACTATCGTGAGCAATACGACATTGTAACAGCACGAGCGGTAGCTCCATGGAATGTGTTGCTCGAATACGCTCTTCCGTTTGTAAAACTTGGAGGAAGTTTCATTGCCTATCAAGGTCCTGCGATTGTAGAGGATTTGATTGAATTTAACGGACTAGAAAAGAAATTTGGTGGAGAAATCGTACGACGAGGGCAGACTCTTTTGGGAGATAGCGAACGTTATTTTATCGAAGTACAAAAAGTAAAACTTACTTCAAAAATGTTTCCACGAGAAAACGGAGTTCCTCGGAATAATCCGTTGGTCTAAGGAACTACTTCATTTCTGTGAAATCTTCTACAACACCTATTGTTTGTGTTGGAGGAAAGAAATCCTTGCGCCAAAAGGCAATGAGCGCCACGTACGTAGCGGCTGTTACACATATTCCCAGAAAGAGAGATTCTCCTGCGGGAGTGTAAAGAAGTTCGATGAGAATAAGAATATTAGCTGCCACGATACGGAGAATGTTTTTCGTAGAGAAGGGGAGACGCCAATGCTTTCTTATTTCTCGTGATAACAAAATAAAGACTACTATCTCACAAAATACGGTAGATACTGCTGCGGCAATAATTCCATATGTAGAGAGAAGCCAGATATTTAAGGCTGCATTTATAGCAAGCGCTGTTGCATTTACAATGAGCAGATACATTTGTCGGTTCTTGGCGACCAACGTAAAAGAAAAGAGTTGATTGAAAAACGCGAAAAATATAGTGGGAACAAGAATACGTAACATGGCGTCAGAACCGAGAACTCCTGCTGTGCTCACGAATTCTTCGCTCGAAATAAGACGAATGATGTCGGGTGCAAAAATTTCTATTCCGATTATTACGGGCAAAGAAAGCAACAATAATTTTTCACCTGCCCATACCAGTGATTTTCCCACAGCAAGATTATCTTTTTCTTCTGCAGAAATCTTCGGCAACATCGCTTGACCAAAGTATACCCCCAGGACCAACAAACTCTCCATTACACGCGTTGACGCTCCATAAGTCCCCACAGCCGCTGATCCAAGAATTAAAGAGATAAGTAATATGTCCAGACGCAAATACAGCGTTTGTAAGATAAGTGCTAATCCATAAGGAAGGGACACTTTCAATGTTTTTCGCAAAAAATCCCAGTTCCAACGCAGAGTTATTTTGACCTCACGAGCTGCAAACCATGCTACAGCGGCAGCGAAAATAAGGTTTGATACTACTCCTGCCCACAAGAAATTGAGTAAGAGATTCCCTCCGAGAGTTGTTTGGGATATCCAGAAGACAATTGCCGCGAGAGATAATTTGGCGACAACCATTGATCCCGAGAAGAAATGAATCTTCATTCGTGCTTGCAAGACACTCGAGAGAGTTCCTGCGATAATTGTTAATCCCATTGATAGAGCAGTGATCCAAATTCCTGTTTTTACGATAGGGGAATAGGAAGGAACAAATTGCGCACAGACTCCAGCCAAAATCATTACTCCCAGGATCAAAAGCAGGCGCATTGAAAGAATGTTTCCCAAAATAAATTCTGTTTTCTCTTTTTCGCGAGACATTTCTCGTACGGCAATAGCAAAAAGTCCTGCATCGGCGAGAATTCCGAAAAATGCCAAAAATTCATATGTGGTTACATAATCTCCATAAAATTCTATTCCAAATTGCGTCACAATTTTTAGCACTACAAAACTCGCGACAATCGCAAGAATCTTCCCTCCAAATTGAGAGAGCGTGTTAAAAAGGACTTTACCGTTGGTGGCTATCATTCGGGGAGAATTGTAGTTGTTCAAGAAAAAATTGCCAGAAAAAGTTCCCCCCTCTTGATGTAAGAGGGGGCTAGGGGGTGATATGTTTTTCCAACAAAAAACCCCGCCAAAGCGGGATTTTGAAGCTCTTGTGTGGTAGCGCCAAGGGGAATCGAACCCCTGTTGCAGGAATGAAAATCCTGAGTCCTAACCACTAGACGATGGCGCCAAGTGTCAACTTCTGTAAGAGCTCGCTGATTTTACGAACAAACTTGTTTTGGTCAAATTTTATTTAATCATTTAAAAACCTATAGAGTTTGTATAAAAATAAAACAGGGGACTAGTCCCCTCAAATTGCTCTCTCAAAAAATATTAAAAGGAGTATTTATACCTCTTTTATAAAAAAACGCCTTAAATCGAAACTTGTGATTGACTTTTCTTCAAAAGGCCCTAATATGACAAATATTAAATTATAAAAAATGTTAGAAAGGTATCTATCTTCTTGGGTTGCTGAAACTCAAATAAAAGAAAGCCCGGAAAGGGAAGAGGAGGCAGAGTTTACTGATTCTCAAATAAAAGAAATACAGGAAATGGAAGAAAAAGCAAAAAGAGGTAAGGAATTATTCGAAATTTCAATTCAAGGGATGGAACTTGAATCATTACGTCTCATCGTATACGAAGCAGAAGACTTACTGTTGTTTTTTAAAAGAAAAAGAAACGGGTTATTTCCCTATAATCAAAGAGTGGATAATTTTTTATCTCGCAAACAGAGAGCATATTCTCTTTTCTCTCGTTGCGGGGATATGCAAGAAAAATTGAAGATTATGCGAAGAGGAGTAGAAAGAAGGGATAAGCCAGAGGCCAGATTGTGGCAAGAAACACGTTTTTCGGCTGATGTAGAGAATGTTTTGGGTAGAATTTCTATATTAAGGGATTCTTTAGTTATTGATGATAAGAGAAATGTTTTAACACAAAAATTATTAAATCAGATGGAAAAGAAATTTTTAAGAGAGCAAGAAAAGAATGAAAATCCAAAAAGTACGATTATGAAACAATATAGTAGCTCGCTAGATGACATTGATCATTTAATTGGAGAAGCTGTAGCTACGTCTGTAGAAAAAATATTAGATTTTGAAAAATATTCTTAATAGAAGAAAGGGGACTAGTCCCCTCAAATTTCTCTCTTAAAAAATATTAAAAGGAGTATTTACACCTTTTTTATAAAAAAACGCCTTAAATCGATTGTAATATTTAAAAATTTAAAAGATCAGATTGAGAGAGGAGTAATGAATAGATATTTAAAGATGTTAACACAATGTATATTGTTTTAACCAAAACAAGAAGGTCTCCTGCGATGACATTGAACTCATATATCAAAAGGAAAATATTTTTCCTTAAAAAGACAATACTCCTCTTTTGCTTAGCTTTTTTTTGACATTTATTGCATAGGTTTTACAATTCGCACGAACTAATCGAATCTGTACTATGGCAGTCAAAAACGTAACGGCAACTCGGATGACCATGTTGGGGCTTAAGAAACAAGCTACCAGCGCAAAACGTGGACATAAACTCCTAAAGGACAAACAAGACGGACTTATGCAAGAATTCCTTGCTATTGTACGTCAGGCAAAATCTCTTCGTGAGAAAGTAGAAGCCGCTATTCGAGAAGCAAATACTTCATTTTTGGAAGCTCAGGCATTATTACCAAAAAGTTATCTCGAGAATGCCCTTTCTGTGCCAATGCAGACGCTTTCACTGGAAGTAAAGACAAAAAATGTAATGTCGGTACGTATTCCTATTTTTTCTCTTAAAACGGAAAAACACGGTATTGGTTACGGTTTTTTCCAAACTCGAGCAGAGTTGGACATTGCTATTCAAAAATTCTCTCACGTATTTGAACTATTGATTCAGTTGGCAGAAATTGAAAAATCAGCAGAAAACCTTTCTGTTGAGATTGAGCAAACGCGTCGTCGTGTAAATGCTCTTGAGCACCGACTTATCCCCGACCTTGAAGACACTCTCAAATTCATTCAAATGAAGTTAGGAGAAGCAGAAAGATCTGTTATTGTACAAACAATGGCTATCAAGGCAATGATTGAGCGAAATGAAGCTCGTCAACGTCGTGAGAAACTTGAAAAAACAGCATAAATATACCATGAAAAAAATACTCCTCGGTTTCGGACTTCTTTCTATTGTGACTATTGTACAGGCTGCTATGCCAACAATAGCAGATTTTCCTTATGAGCAAGAGGTACAACTCCCCTCTTTTACTGGTAGCCAAGAAGTAAAAATTAGTCTGTCTCAAGAAATTCTTCAGGCTGTAAACGATCGATTTGGAAATTTTGTTATATTTGATCGACAAAATACTCCTATAGAACACGATGTGTTTTTCCAAGATTTTCACCGAATAAATACAATGCGGAGCATTGAGACTTCTTCACAAAAAGGAGATTTACCTATGAACGTGCTTGTTGATGACAATGTATTGACAACCTTTTCCTTTGATGAACGTGCAGATGGACGTGAAGCATCATGGGTTATAATTGATTTGGGGAAAGAAGTTCCTCTTACTCGATTAGAAGTTTTTCTTCCTGAAAACGCGATAGTTCGTTCAATTAGTATTGAAGGAGGACCAACAATGGCCTCTCTCAAACCTATTGTTTCTAAACGACCAATGCAACAACGTCTTGAACTTAGTACCGATGTTATACGATTTGTAAAAGTTTCTTTCTGGGGTGTTTCGGTAAAAATAGATGATATTCGAGTAACAGCAGGACCTACAGGGGCTGCTTACTTCTCTACCCTATCAGACCAAAAACTGCGTATATTATATGGAGGAAATGAAGTAGATCGAATTATGTACAGAGCGCGTATTTCTACTGAAAAAGAAGAGGAAGGAATAATTGCACAATTAGGACGACAAAAGTTTAATTCTCTCTTTCCGAGTGATATTGATAAAGATAAAGTCGAATTTTCAGAAGATAATTGTCCATTTATAAAAAACAGTTCTCAGCGAGACAGTGATAAAGATAGAGTGGGAAATGACTGTGACAATGCTCCGGAAGTATTAAATTCTCGTCAGGGTGATGTAGACCGTGATGGTGTAGGAGATATTATTGATAATTGTAAACTTGTTTCTAATCCTGATCAGCTTGATCGTGATCTTGATGGTTGGGGTGATGACTGTGATAATGCTCATGCGTCAGAGCCTTTTGATACAGCTAGTTGGGTAAAAATAGCAGGAGCTATTGCAGTATTACTATTACTAGTATTTGGTGTTTTGCTAGGACGCCGAGTAAAAAAGTTAAAAAAGTAAACAACTTTCACTTATCGGCAAGTCGTAAAGGTTGAGCAGAAGCCACATTTACGGTATACTTCTAAGAATTTAATAAACAAAATATGAGCTATCTCGTTCCAACGGTTATCGAAAAATCTACTGACGGCGAACGTGCCTATGATATTTATTCTCGTTTGCTCAAAGAACGAATCATTTTTATTGGAACACAAATCGACGATACGATTGCAAATCTCGTTATTGCACAACTTCTCTTTCTTGAATCAGAAGATCCAAAGAAAGACATTACCATTTATGTAAATTCTCCTGGAGGTTCTGTTTCATCAGGACTCGCTATTATTGACACAATGAACTTTGTGAAACCAGATGTTTCTACCATGTGTACAGGAATGGCCGCTTCTATGGGAGCAATGATTCTTATGAATGGAGCACGCGGGAAACGATTCATCCTCCCCCACTCTGAAGTAATGATTCATCAACCACTCGGAGGAACTCAGGGACAAGCTTCAGATATTGCTATTCATGCGGAACATATTCTACAAACAAAAGAGACTCTTTATAAAATCATCCAGAAATGTACTGGTCAAAATTATGATGAAGTTGTAAAAGATTGTGATCGTGATAATTTCATTCTTGCAGAAGAAGCCGTAAAATACGGTAAACACGGTCTTGTCGATAAGATTGTAGAAAAACGGTAAAAGAAAACTACTTTTCTTCTAGCACATCCTTCGTTTCAGGAGGAGATTTTTCTTGATTCATTTTTCGAAGGTCTTCATCTTGTTTGAGCTCCATCTGAAAAAGCTTTACCAAAAGAATAAATATAAAACTCACCATAATAACCATCACTGTCTCAAAAGGAACATCCCACAAAAAGTAGGCTAATGGTGCGGCAATGAGAAGAATTAAAAGTAAAAAATTCTGCATTGGAAAAAGTATTAAAGATTATCAAGCTGTGTACGACGTTTTACATGTCGTTCTGCCATATCTACTTCCGTAGAGAGAAAAGCTTTCACGATATCCTGCCATGGGTCAATGAATTGAGTTCGTCCTCCCACAGAAAGAATTTGTGCTCCATTATGTTGTCGTCCAAGAGTTGCAAGCTCAACTGTATTAGCTGTTACACAACGAGCCCCTGGTATTTTATTGGCAGCCATTCCAATACCTATTCCAGATCCGCAAATAACGATACCAAAAGCATTCTCTTCTTTTACCACTTTAGCGGCTACAGTTGCTCCAAATTGAGGATAATCGATGCTTTCCTCTGAATCACATCCGAGATCAAATATTTCTGCGTCAGGGAAGTTTTCAATCAAATATACTGATAGTTCCTGTTTTAGCTCCCATCCGCCATGATCCGATCCAAGGTATATTTTCATTACTTGAAGTTTACAAACTTTCCAAGTACTTTTCCAGTTTTTCCCCGAAGTTCGCTTCATAGAAGCTCTTTCCTCTCTCGTTTGCTGGTAATCTTTTTTTCTAAACTCTAGTTCTCAATCACAGACTTGTTTACTAACAACTTCTTGTTGCCTGAGGATAATTCATATCTATACCTCACAATCTTACCCGGAATTTCATTATAAGAAAACTTCTCACTGGCTCCAATATTACCATGTTGAGTGGGCTCTGAAAAGAGAGTTATTGCCTCCAATTTTCTGTTTTTATTATCATATGTATAGCTAGTAGTTCTTTTTGTTTGTTCAGAATCTTGATCATATCGTTCATTTTCAACTACCTCAACTGGAAGTCCCCCATTGTTATATTGAGATCTCTCAATCCAAGATCTAACCACCGGATCCGATTTATAAAATATTCGACTAAAAAGAACGACTTTTCCGTTCATTTTATATTTTGTTCCATCTATTCCATATGCCTCTTTTTTCAGAATTCCTGTTGTTGCCAATGAATCAGCCTTTTCAAACATTTTAGCTTCATCTCTTGGAAGTACGTAATTCATTAACATAGTTGATACCTTTTCCAATGTTTGTGCTACTTCTTGCATCTCTATTTTCAAATCCTGAAAAGCTTTTTTTTCTAAAGCATTATTTTTAATGCTTTGAGGCATCTTATTGATATTCGTCATTTTTTTAGAATTATTTTAAATTCAGTGTATTTTAACACAAGAAAGACAATACATCAAGTTTCTTGGGTATTTTAGAAGGGTGAAATAAGGAATCAAAGACTCGTTAGAAATTCTGCCATCTTTTCCCGGAAGTTCTTTTCATCAAAAGATGTTCCTCGCTCTACAATTTGCTCTCTATTTAGTGAATTTTCCGTTTTCAAAAACTCATCAATGGCCTTTTGTAATGATTCCGGTGTTTGCCTATCAAATGAAGTTCCCCAATTCCCTACTGACTCAGTGGCACCTCCTTTATTATAATATATAACAGGTGTTCCCGTAGACATTGCTTCTACTGGAGTAAGTCCAAAATCTTCTTCTGCAGGAAAAAGAAACGCTCTTGCTCCCGCATATAAAGAAGCTAAATCTTCATCAGGAACAAAGCCAAGAAATTCAATATTTTCCGCGCCCTTTGCCAACTCTTTACATCGTTCCCACTCAGGACCGCGTCCAGCAAGTTTCAATGGGAGTTTGTTTTTTACAAAAGTTTTTATTAGTAAATCGAATTTCTTGTATGGAATAAATCGTCCCACCGCAAGAAAATAATCTCGTTTTACACTCATCTGTCCGGCGAGGGTGAATTCTTCAGTTTCTACTCCAGGATAAAGAGTTGTTGCCTTTTCCCCATAAAATTCTTCAATACGTTTTCCTACAAAATCAGAATTAGAAACCCACTGATCAACGCTTACTGCGGCATGCTGATCAACTTTCTTCAGCCAATTAAGGAGTAATGGAAGAATGAACCGAATAGGTGTTCCCCACCAGGGAAGAGGAAATCTTTTCACGTATTCTTCTCGTGCATGATAAAGAAATCGTACAGGTGTGTGACAATAACATATATGAACTTGTTTTATGCTGGTTTTTTGTACACATTTAGAAAACCCTGAACTGCTTGAGGTGATAATAATATCAAATTCCGAGAGATCGAGTTTCTTGAAAGCTTTTGGGTAAAACGGGAGTAGAAATTGATGTTTATTACGAATAAAAGCTGGAAGTTTTTGTAACCAGGTTGTTCGTACTTCTCTTTTCCCTAACTCAGGAAATTTTAACGGGTCATATACACTCGTAAAAATAACAGCCTCAGGAAATAGTTTTGCTAATGAAAAGATAACACGCTCTGCGCCGCCTCGACTTGTGAGCCAGTCAGCAACAATCGCAACGCGCTTTCCCTCTAATTTCATCCCCGGAATTCTGGCATTTTTTATCAAAACTGGCAAACTCACGGAGACACAAAAACTCTTTTAAAATGAATATGAAAATCTCCCGTATACGAAAAGTCCCCCACTTCCCTCATCAAAAAGGAAATGGAATTCAGGCATTCTTTCAGCTTCTTTTAGGGATTCTTATTTGGATAGTGGCTATTGTCTTATTTGCTATTGGTGCATGGGCAGCATGGTTTGGCAGATCACTTTCATATCTTTTTGGAAAATCCCAAAACGTAGTGCCTTGGTGGTTTAGCTGGCTTTGCACATTATTAATATTTCCTTTTACAGTGCTGATAATCATTGTTGCTGAGTTCGCAAAAATCGCACAAAAATGATTCGTGTCACTCAGCTTACTAAGTTTTTCGGAACACAACTCCTCTTTGATGAGGTTACCTTTCAAATTCATCCTGGTGAAAAACTGGGATTAGTAGGACGAAATGGTCACGGGAAGACCACTCTTTTGCGTATGCTTCAGGGTGATATACAACCCGACGAAGGTGAAATATCCATACCAGAAGGGCATCGTATTGGTACATTAGATCAGCATTTAAACCTGGAAGAATCAACAGTTCTTGATGCTGCAGTTGCGGGATTACGTGAAACAGAAAAACATGATCGATGGAAAGCGGAGAAATTATTGTCGGGGTTAGGCTTTGCGGTGAGTGACTTCCCTCGCCCACCAAGTGAGTTTTCTGGAGGGTTTCAGATGCGTATTGCGTTGGTAAAATTGCTTCTCTCAGAACCGGATCTTTTGCTTCTCGATGAGCCAACAAACTATCTGGATATCACTTCTTTGCGATGGTTGGAAAAGTTTTTGAAAAACTGGAATGGAGAGTTTGTATTGATTACGCATGACCGAGCTTTTCTTGATGCGGTTTGTACTCATACATTGGCTATTCATCGTACAGGATTAAAAAAGATTCGTGGAGGATGCGTAAACATGTTTCGGCAAATTGCCCTCGAAGAAGATGTCCATGAAAAAACGAGAAAAAATGCAGAGAAACAAAGAAACAAAACGGAGAAATTTATTCGAGAATTTCGTGCAGGAGCGCGTTCAGCTGGTCTTGTTCAGTCTCGCATAAAAATGTTGGAGAAACAGAGAGAACTTCACAAACTTGAAGTTATTCCTGAAATTCAATTTGAGTTTTGTTCAAAAAAATTTGAAGCCGATCGAATGTTGCAGGCAAATAGTCTTTCCTTTGGGTACACGAAGGAGGAAATCCTCTTTTCAAATATAAATCTTAACCTCTCTCCGGGAGATCGCGTGGGAGTCATTGGAGCCAATGGTAGAGGGAAATCTACCCTTTTGCGACTTCTTGCCGGGGACACAAAGCCACTTTCTGGAACAATAAAGCCGCATGTGTCATTACAAGCAGGAATTTTTGTTCAGGGGCATGAGTCTTCTTTAGATAAGACACGTAGCATTGTGGAAGAGCTTCACACTGCTGCCCCAAAATTACCAGAACAACAAATATTTAACCTGAGTGGAACACTTATGTTTGGAGGAGAAGCAATGCATAAAAAGGTAGAAATACTCTCTGGAGGAGAACGTGCACGGGTTTCTCTTGGAAAATTAATGATTCAACCACATGATATTTTGCTTCTTGATGAGCCGACAAATCATTTGGATCTTGAATCAGTAGATGCCTTGATTGATGCATTAGATAGGTTTCCTGGAGCTATTATCTTCGTCTCTCACAATGAAAAACTTCTTGAACGACTCGCAACAGGGCTTGTCGTGTTTGATCATGGAGGCGCAACAGTATTTAATGACGGATACAAGGAATTTCTCAAAACTACAGGATGGAGTAATGAAGCAGAAGTTTCTTCAAAAGAAAAAAAAGAGCCAGGGATGGCTGCAAAAGTTCGTGATCAAAAGAAGCAATTACAGCGGGAGCTACGTCCACTTGAGAAATCTCTCGATAAACAGGAAAAATGTGTTTTGCGACTAGAGGCAGAGCTAGAAGAAAATAAAGACAATCTCAATGCCGCGAAGAGAAAAGGTTCTCATATGCTCATTGATGAGTATCAGAACAAAAACTGGAAGTTACAGGAAAAAATTGCAGAAGCCTTTGAAGAAATGGTAGGGATTGAACAGCAGATTGTGGAGGTGAAGGGAAAATATCCCCTTTCCTGACTTAATGCGATTGACAAAACAAGGAAAAATGCTAAGGTTCGCCTGTTCGCAATTTGTTCTTTTTTGATCACTTGCGACAATGCTCTTTTAAATTGTTCGTTACTGATATTTACGTTGGTATCTTTCTGAGCTTTTTTAGAGAGTTTAGAATAAGTACCAATATAAATTTTATTCATCAATCATTTATAAAAAAACAATTATGGCAGAACGTGTTTATTTTAAAATTGAAGGAGCAAAGGAAGAAAAGGAACGTATTAACTTTCCTATTCTCCTCTCTATGGGAGTTAGCACAAAGCAAGTGGATGATTCCTTATTAATTTGTCCAGCAAAAGCTGAAAATCAAGCTGAAGCTATTCAACATTTAAGAAAAAATGGATTCAAGTGTAAGTACCAAAGAGCGGAGCTTTTTATCAAAGGACATCGTATAATTTATACGGTAACCATTCCTAACATGAATCCTCCTTGGTATGATAGGAGAAGGTAACAACAAAATTTAATAAGAGAAAGAGATATCAATTGGTATCTCTTTTTTATGTATCAAAAAACACCCGTTCCCCGGTCCCCTTTTCACAATTCCATACAACATACTTCCCGTCCTCATATAAGGCTCCGGGGTTGATTACAACAGAACCATCTGTGTTTCGTGCTGTTTTTGCTTTATGAGTGTGTCCATGTAGCCAGATATCTATTTTTTTTCCATTCAAAATCTTTTCTGCTTCTCCCTCAAAATGAGAAATAGCAAAGGTTTGTCCTTCATGAGAAAGGAAAACGACTTCTTCAAGTGTTACATTGGGAAGCGCTGCAACTTCTGCAACCAATTCGTCATCTATATCGGAATTTCCGCGTGCAAACCAGACTTGTACATTTGGGAATTTCTTCAATAGCTCAGGAAGTCCGTCCACGATTCCATCGCCTGCATGAGCCATTGGCCATCCATTTTTATTACAGGTTTCCAAAACCTTTTCGAGTCGGTCAACGGTACCATGTGAATCTGTAACAAGAGCAATCATTTTTGTAATTTTGGAATCAGAAGAAATGTACTACAGTGCAAGTAATGAGAAAAGCGAAAGTAAACAAATTTGCACCACAGATTGATGCAGAACTTGATCTCCATGGCTTGTATGAATCAGAAGCAATAGATGAAGTTTCTGAGTTTTTATTGAACGCAGAACAAAAGAAGTTTCAACGGGTTCGTGTGGTTACAGGAAAAGGAAAAGGTGTACTGCAAAATGGAGTTCGAACTTGGCTTTTGAAAGAAAATTATGTATTTGAAACAGCAAAAATAACCGAAGGTGGTTCGGGAGCACTTATTGTGAAATTATAAAAATTATTTGAAGTTTGAAGTTTGAAGTTTGTAGCTTGAAAAGTGGTTTCCTGCCGCCAGAAGTCCCTCAAATGATCCTGTATCAAATCGTTCTCCTTGTATTACACATGCGGTGAGTTTTTGATCGTTCGCGAGCATTTTTTGAAATGTTCCAGAAAGACGAATTTCTCCGTCAGCATGGGCTTCCGTGTCGTGTAACATTGCTAAAACTTCTGGAGTGAGAATGTATTTTCCTACTACCGCAAGTGTAGAAAATGCTGCTTCAATAGGGGGTTTCTCTTGAATAGTTTCTACTCCTTCTTGTGAATCCAATTGTACAATTCCATATCTGGAAACCTGAGCTCGGGGAACATTTTGAAGTCCAATAACCGACACATTTGTTTTTTCAAATGTTTCTATTAACTGCTGTGCTGCATTTTGTCCTCCCGCATTATCAATTAATTCATCCCCAAAAAGAACTAATACTGGTTCATCAGCTTCTAATTTCGGAATCGCTTGAGCGATAGCGTGTCCATCCCCTAGTGGTTCGTTTTGATATACACATGAGACAGCGTCGTTTTCTGCGAAATGATGGTGCAGTGACTCTTTTTCATCACTAATAACCAAAATAATATTCTCAATTCCTGCATCCTGCGCTTCTTGTACAATATGCTCAATAACAGGACGATCGTAGACAGGCAACAACTCCTTGGGTGTTGTTTTTGTTAGTGGCAAGAGGCGTGTTCCTCTTCCTGCTACGGGTATTACTGCGGTACGCACTTTTTTCATCGCAGAGATTGTAACACAGGAAAGAATCTTGGTACACTCCCCTCTTTGACAGACAGAAAAAGAATCCTTTATACTTTTACTAGTTCTTTTTTTAATTTCTAATCTATTAAAAATGAATCCCATAATTATGTTTTTCGCACAGTTGCTTGCACCCATCTGTATCATAGCCGCTTGTCTTATGATTTTTCGAGGAAAACTCTATGACAAGATCATGAGTGACTTCAAAAAAAGTCCCGCACTCGTTTACTTTGGAGGAATTATCTCCCTTGTGGTAGGAGCGCTGTGGATTATGTTCTTCTTTTCGTGGAATGGAGTCACGGCTTCTATATTCAGTATCATTGGTATTATGGCAATGCTAAAAGGAATTATTCTTATCTTATTTCCAGAAGTTATATGGAAACTCGTTTGCAAATGTGCAGCATTTAAAACCATTGGAGGAATTATCGCTCTGATTGGAGGAATTTGGTTTTTATCACTCGGATACGGATTATTTTAAAAAATAGATATTTAATGTAAACACGTCTCTTGCTAATGCATGGAAGAGGCGTGTTTGAAATATTAAATTTTTACCACAAAAAATCCTTTAGAAGGATTTGCTATGAAAGGAAAACGCCCTAAAATATTGCTGCTTTCTCCCCTTACCACGTATGTGCGGAATCATTGGAATCGTAAAACCTCAGGACAACGTAGTTCTAGATCTGTACGACGGGCTATTAATGTTGCAACATCGCGGGCAAGACTCGGCGGGAATGGTTTCCTTTGATGGACAAAAATTTTGCGATCAACGAGGGTTTGGGCTTGTAAAAGATGCTTTTCGTCAGAAAGATATTGTGAAGTTAAAAGGAAGATTTGGTATGGGACATTGTCGATATACGACATGTGGAAGTTTCGATATTCTTGATGAGGCTCAACCATTTTTTGTAAATGCACCATTTGGTATTTTTCTGATCCATAATGGTAATCTTACGAACACTGCGGAGTTACAAAAGATAGTAAAAAGTAGTTATCATCGCCATCTGCGAACTGACTCAGATACAGAAGTTTTATTAAACGTATTTGCTGATAAGATTTATCAATCACTGAAAGAAAATCCAAAAAACACTCCTCAACAAGCTGTATTTGAAGGAACAAAGTTGCTTATGGAAAAAATAACAGGAGCTTATTCTGTTCTCACTATTATTGACAGCGTAGGAATGTTTGCCTTTCGAGATCCTTACGGAATTCGTCCGTTAGTGATGGGAAAAAAGGAAACAACAAAAGGAACTGAATGGATTTTTGCATCAGAGGATGTAGCGATTAAAACGCTTGGATTTGAAGTAGTACGAGATGTTGAGCCAGGAGAAGCTATTCTTATTGATAAGGATGGAGTACTTCATTCAGAGCAATGTGTGCCGGGAAAACTGTATCCGTGTATTTTTGAATATGTGTATCTAGCACGACCAGACACAATGATTAATAAGATCTCTGTATACAAAACACGTTTACGCTTGGGATCTTCTCTAGCAAAGCAAATTAAGCCATTACTGAAAGAACTTGATATCGACTCCATTGTTCCCGTTCCAGACTCTGGGCGGCCATTAGCGTTGCAAATGTCTCAAGATTTGGGAATAAAATATCGTGAAGGATTGGTAAAAAATCGTTATATTGGGAGAACTTTTATTATGCCTGGACAAGACGAACGAAAAAAATCAATTCGTCAAAAGCTAAATCCTATCGAGCTTGAATTCCGAAACAGAAATGTATTACTCGTAGATGATTCAATCGTACGAGGGAATACAATGAAAAGAATTATTGAAATGTGTCGGAAGGCCGGCGCAAAAAAAGTATATGTCGCGAGCGGAGCACCTCCTGTTATAAATCCTGATGTCTATGGTGTTGATATTCCAACCCGAGCAGAACTAGTAGCCCATAATATTTCAAATGAAGAGGTACGAAAGGTAATTGGTGCGGACGCACTTTTTTATCAAACGGTGCCTGATTTAATTGAAGCTGCTCGAGTAGGAAATCCCGAAGTAGACGGATTTCATACGGGAGTATTTGACGGCCACTACCCTACCCCAGAAGTAAATGAAGCATTATTAAACAAGGTGGAGTTTGCCGGTCGTGGAACACAGCAAACAAAAATCTCTCTTCCAAAAATTTCATCTCCAACTTGATGACCTTTCTCGATTTCTTGTCTCCGGTTAGCCGACGTCCATGGCAATGGATCGGCGTGTTTCTCTGTACAACAGGACTGTTAATTGCATTAAACTTTGTTCTTCCTCCAGTTCAAAAATACACTCTCTTTTTCACAGTAAAACCAGTAGCTGCAGCTGAAAAAAGTTTTTTGAATGACGGAGTTGAATCAGCAGAAAAAATATCCGAAATGATCGCTGGATGGGCAAAAGATCCTAACTTCCAGCAAGCGGTTTTAAAGTCAGCAGATGTGAATGTTTCTGGATTAAAACGGAAAATGGCAGCACGAAAACAAAACCGATTAAATGTATTTTGGACACTAAAACTTTCGGGGAAAGATATAAAAAACGCCGACAAATTGATTCTCGCTATTGAAAACCAGTTAACCAAAACAATTGAAGAAATAAATAAAGACTCTGTTATTCCTGTAAATATTACAAAACCGCAAACAGCAATGGAAAAGCTACAAGTTCCGTTGTCTTGGGTTATTTTTGCGGCAATTCTTCTTGGAATAGCTTTTTCCACTCTGTTTTCTTATTTTCGAGAATCTTTTTTAGAACGGGTTTCTTTTCTAGAACAAGTTTCTGATATTTTTCCTGAATCGGCCATTCTTCGTGTAACAAAAAAAGTAGGAAAGCATGATCTGCGTCAAATTAACGATTTCACGCAAACCTTTGAATCCCCTCGTCTTATTAGCACCTTTCCTGTTGCAGGAAAATATTTTGAGATTACTCCTACTTCTGTTTGTAATCACACAGAAGACACGCCTATTTTGCTTGTGCGATTAGGAGAAACAAAGCTTCATGAATTACAAAATTTAGAAGCAACTTTTGGTGATGGTATTGGAATTATTGTTTTTGAAAGATGAACGATGAAAAACTGACATACGCTGCTGCAGGGGTAGATATTTCTGTGGGAGAAAAAGCAAGTAAAGCCGCATACAAAAACGCAAAAACAACATTCTCCTCTCGAGAAGGAATGATTGGTGCCCCCGTTCAATTGGATGGTGGTTTTGCTGGAGCTCTTGATTTTGGTGATTTTTTCTTAATCCAAAATGATGATGGAACTGGAACAAAATCTGAAATTGCGGAACGATGTAAAAAATATGACACCCTTGGAGAAGATTTAGTAGCCATGGTAGCAGATGATGCTATTTGTGTTGGTGCTGAATGTGTATCAATAACAAATACTTTTGATGTTCCTTTTGTAGATGCAGAAGTTATTGAGAATCTTACTGCGGGATTAGCTAAGGCGTGCCTGGAACAAAAAATAGTTATCCCTGGTGGAGAGATCGCAGAGGTCCCAGGAGCTTGCACACGCATGGTGTGGAATGCCACTGCTGTTGGCGTTGTGAAAAAAGATAAGTTTCTTACTGGAAAAGATATTCGACCAGGACAGGCCATTATCGGACTTGCAGGAAGAGTTCTTCGTTCAAATGGAGTATCTCTTGCACGAGCTGTTTGTGAAAAGAATTTTGGAGAATCATGGCATGATGTGGAATGGAATAATGGTCAAACATGGGGAGAGATACTTCTTACTCCCAGTAAGATTTTTCATCGCGCGGTTTTGAATGCGGTTCTTGGTGGATTTGAAGAAAAACGGAAATTTCCTATTGCGGGAATAGTTCATATTACCGGTGGTGGAATTCCTGGAAACGTTCCTCGAATTTTACCTGAAGGAATGGGCGCAAAACTAGACGATCTTCATTCGCCACATGAAGCGCTAGCTGAACTTAAAAAACTAGGAAATATAGATGACGTGGAGGCTTATCGTACCTGGAATTCAGGAACAGCTATGATGATTGTTTGCGAACAAAAAGATGTTAAAGAAATTTGTAATACACTCAACGACGAAGACCCAGAATTGCAAGCAAAAAAAGTTGGCGAGATAACAGACTCGGGTAGAATTGAAATGATCTCGAAATATTCGGGAGAAATTCTCAATTTTTAACCATAAGGATATGATATTTCACTTTCAAGCCGGTGACGTTACCCTTTTTGATGAAGACAAAAGTTATTTTGAAAAACGATTCGAACCATTAAAAAAATATATGGGCAATGTTCCCGAAAAAAATACTACCGATACTATTACCGCAGAAATAAAATTAAAAAAAACAAAACAACGTTCTGGAGACCGTTTTATTGCTATCGGGATGATTACTTGTAAAAATCTTGGAACCCTTCGTGCAGAGGTAGAGGCTGACAATATAAAAAAATTAGCTGATATGCTCCACGATAATTTTAAAATTCAAATTCGACGTGCTCGTGAAAAATCAATGGAGAAATAAAAAGCTTCTTTTCAAAAGATATAATAAAAAAGCTCTCGCCGTAGCGAGAGCTTTTTCTTTTATATGTGTGTGTATTTTACTTAACAATGTTCTCGCGGCGAAAGCAGCGTGTATCCTAAAATAAGAAAGAGGGCCAATATGGCCACAATAAGCATTCCTGGTCCTGAATCTGCAAGCCCACACTGTAATGGGACCGACAGTGCTTGTTCGTTGTATGTTACATCTATGGTCTCTCCCTCTACACATTCCTCATTAGCTCTCACAAAGAAAGAAAACGTTTGTCCATCACAAGTAAGACAAAATCCTTCAGGAAAAACGAGTGTTGTTCCATTTAATGTTCCTCCCCCGACATTTACAATCTGACTTAAGGCGAGTACATCGCTCAAATCAACTTCCGTTTTCGCAAATTCATTTAAATCTGCTCCACTAATCGCTATCTCATAACGCAAAACATCTCCTGAGCGAACACCTATTCGAGTCGCATTAAGATTATCTTGTGATACGTTCTGGACAGAAAAATCAATTGCTGCAGAGACCGGAACCGCAAGGAAGAGTGAAAATAAGCCGAAAACAAGAACAAGTTTTTTCATCGCGAACAAGAATTATGTTCTTAGTTTCCTTCTGGAAAAGAGAACCGTCAATTATTTCAGATTGTCAACAGGATGAATACATTTCAGAGTAAAAACTCCTCAATACCTTCAACGACACTTTGTGTAGCTGGTAATGCAACGGAAGGAAGTTTTTTTACTTTCTCATGAAAGGTGACTGGATCACTGCGTCTGAGAAACTCACAAACTTGTCTTGTCTCATTAGGAAGAGAAATCCAGCGTATTTTTTCCTCTGAAAGGAAGCTTTTTGAAGAAGGGTCAAACCAACAATCCCCACGAATCGAATCAAAACGTGGACAATCCCCCGTGTGCTGTAATAAGCGAAGACGAAACGCAACGTTACACCATTCTGCGTACGATGAATCAAAACTAGCAAACCACTCTAACATTTCTTGAAAGAATATATCATCGGGGCGTTCCTCTGGAGAGGATTCTCTAATCCTCTCAATCCATTTCCATCCTATCTGACTGGCTTCGTAAGAATTTTCAAATTCGGAAAACAGTGTTGTTGTTGCAGCATTTTTAAGAGATTTTGAACTTCTTCCTTGAAAAACATGAATTTCTAATAAACGAAAGAAATCAATTTCTGCGCGCTTTTTTGAGCGAGTAAACTTTTTTGCAAAGACGCTTACTCTCCCCCATTTTGATGTTAAAAATTCCAAAATAGCATCATCATTCGCCAATAATGTTCGACGTAATAATATAGCTAATGTTTTTTGATCGCCCATTATTCAAGACGTCCACGGAGATACCGCCGCACAGACAACCAGGCTCCGACCCCTCCAACAACAGCTGAAAGTAATAATTCAAGTGCGAACACATTATTCCAAAGATGGAGAAAAATTTGTCCACTTGGAAGTACGGGGACTTGTTTTAGTGCAAATATAAAAATAACAATAGAAAAAAGCGCTGATAACAATCCCAATAAAATTCCTTCAATAATAAAAGGACCTGAAATAAAAGACGGATCTGCACCCACAAGACGTGCCACATACACTTCATCTCGACGAGCGAATATGGCAATTCGAAAAGCATTCATTGCTAGCAATACTCCTCCTGAAAGGAAAAGGATTACTAATATCCGCGAAGCTGTTTCTACATTTTTACGAAGTTTCAAAAGATTTCCCACAACCGTAACAAATTCTCTTTCGGCTGTGCCATCCCAGTTTCCCACTACTTCTATATAACGCGGATTCTTGAATACTTCTAATACATCTTCAACCTGTTGAATATCAAGAAATTTTACGTGTATTCGTGGCGGAACACGAAAATCTGAAAATTCTTCAGCAGAAAAAACTTCTGTTTGTACATCAAACTCTTTTAATGAATTTTTTAAGGCATCAAATTCAAATGCATCATATGGTTCACGAAGTGGAATAGAAAAATCAGCTCGTGATTCTAATGATTGAAGGGACATATCTGCAAAAAACTGTGTAGCAAAAACAAAATTTAATAACACTAATATAAGCGTACCTAAGCCAATAGTCGTTAAAGACAAAAACCGATGTCGCCACAATTGAATGCTTCCCTCTCGGAAACTTCGACGCCACCAAGCAATCATATTTTTCATTTTTCTTTAGTGTAGCGAAAATGTGACGATTTGAAAAATTCAGGGAAATACTTTTGCGCTCGACGAATTTCTAGTTTTGGAAATCTTTCCTGAATCACTTCCTCTTCTGCATATTGATCAAACCCAAGGAGTAAGACATCGGGCACCTCTTCTTCCAATGTTTGAAGAAAGTTACCATCTTCTCTTCCAAGACGAATTTTTGTATGAGGAAGTCTTTCTTGCTCAAGTCTTTCTATCCGTTTCACTTCTGATGCAAATGAATCACGGCCACGAATTTTATTTACCATTTTGTCTGTAGCGACAACTACCACTACTGCATCTGCCAACTCTACGGCATACCACAAGAGCCACTGGTGCCCAATGTGTAATGGATCAAACGTTCCCGCAATGAATATTTTCACGAGCACAGTGTACTCTGATCAGAGAAAAAATCACGGTTTTTATAAGCCCTTTTAAATTTCAACTTTTGGGATTTGAGAGGCAATTCTGCAATAGGAATCATTTCCCAAAAACAAAGACGATTTTTCTAAATCAGTCTGTCCTGCAGTTAACTTAGATGGGAAACTTTGTGGCACTTTTCGAACCTTCCCAGTGGCAAACAAATATTCAAATGCGTTTATTGCAAGTGCTTTGAATTTTTTATCCGAAATTTTTCCTCCACCAGGCGCAAAGTCGAAAGTGAATCGATCTTCTTCCTCTTCTTTATTTCCCCTTCTCCATGTCCCGAGTCCGGGTGTCGACTTCCATCCAGGTCGTTTAACATGATCCCCCTCTAGCTTTTTAGGTAACCCACCTTTTGTGGCATCCCCTGCCCATGGTGCATCTAAAAGTTTCCATACTTCTGCTTTTTTTTCTGGATGTCGTTTATGATAATTCCGAAGCCAGGCCTCCAACTGAGCAAGGTACTGCTTGCGTGTCATAACACTGTCTGTTCGCGATAATTCCATCCCTCCCACAGCTTCAATTTTACGAGGAAAATGAGCTGCTGTTGTTGCAGGATTTTCGTTATGTTTATACTCTTTCTCGTCCACCAACTGCATCTCACAAGCAAAGAGGAGCTTATCCGTATCAGGATCACGATGTTTTATTTTTTGTGAAAAATTTCGGTATCCACTCCCCGAAAAAGTTCCTTCATTTCGTTTATGTTGAAAATCAGAAAACCCAAAAGCTTCAACATACAATTTTTGAAAGGCTAAGTTATCATCTACATCATCTGAAAAATGCTGTAGTCCGTTGATAGTTCGTGTTTCAATTTTAATCGGAATTTTACTTTTATCACGTTCAGATGCTATTTTATCAATCTGACTTAATATCTTCAGTTTTCGGTGACGACAAACATCATCACTTTCTCCTGGTATAGATTCCAATACAATTCGAAACCGAAACAACTCATCAATATCTTCGGGAGTCAACTGTCCCTTTCGTTCCATTTTTCGGATCGCTTCATTTGCATCCTTAAAACTCAATTCAATAAACTTAATACCATTCAATGATTCATGCTGACCGTTTTTGCTATCAAAAATCATCATGGATGGGGTTTTGAGGATATCCTCTACCAGTTCCCAATTTTGAAATTCTCTATCTTCACGTCGAGCAGTTTCAGCATCAAATAGCTTTTTTGGCACCTGAGATCCCATAAATAAACCAATTTCAGGCTTATCTCCAAATTTCCCAAATGATCGTT
>CAZGJL010000015.1:0-20473 GCA_964526665.1 uncultured Candidatus Peribacteria bacterium
AATACAAATAGTGAAAAAGGACCTAGAGATAAAACATAATTTGAAACGTGATACTTCTGAATTTTGGGAAAAAGCAAAAAAATATACGGAAAAAAATGAAGGAACAGGAAAAAAGTATGGATGGAAAAGTCTTATTTCTGAAGGATGGAAATCTGCAGAATTTAAATATGATGAAGAAGGAAATGTGACGGAGAAACGCGGATTTTTTTCCAGAATACTTGTGGCTTTCGGAATTGGTGGTGGTCTTTTAAAAGAATGGAAAACTTTTCAAAAATTAGAAAAGACGGGAGCATTGGCAACTCTCAAAAAAACGAAAGAAAAAAAAGAAGAGATAGAGGTAAAATACAAAGAAGTAAAAGGACAAGTAGATGAAGCAATGGAAACAAAGCAAGATGTCATTAAACCCTTTCGTGAAGTTCCAGGGATTATTACGTTATCAAAAATATATTTGAAGCAATTAATGGGCTTAATGAATGATGCAAATAAATATAAGCCTGAGCAAATAGCAACGAAGATAAAAGACATTAGTACGAATACGGCCAGTGCGTCAATGAAATTTGGAAAAACAATGACAACGCAGCCCCTAGAGTTAAAAAAATATTTTCCAGGAATTTCTCTGAAAATGCGAGGAGGATTTATGGTTGTTGAGGTTCTGGGAAAAGCTATGGGAGATGCTCTTCGAGCGGGAGCAAAAGGATATGGATTTGGCACGGCAATGGGAGCATTCAAAGATACTCTTATGAGTTCAGAAACCTGGAAAGATGCTATTCCTATTTGGGGAACCATTCGAAGTTTTCAAAAAATAGGAAAAGATGATGGACGAAAAAAATGGAGCAAGTGGGCAGAAGCAGGATTTTCTTTGGCGCTTGATGCTGCAACCGTTATTTCACTAGGAACACTATCTGGAGCAGCTATCGCAGCACGTACAGGAATTTTTGCACTTGGAAAAGCTACGACAAAGGCAGTTGTTGTAAATCAAGTTCGAAAAGCATCTACTCGTGCTGTTGAAACAGCAAGTATTGAGTCTATTACGGGACAAGCTGGGAAAACATTGGGGAAAAACGTTGTAAAGGCTTCTGGTGGGAAAATGGCTTTGAAGTTGAATTTAATGTTGACTACAATAAATCAGTTCTTTTCAAAAGATGAGGTGCAAGGGGTTATCACAGAAATGAAATCTGAAGCACTAACTCCAGAGCAAAGACGAACGTTGAGGAATTATAAAAAGTTTGAAAATGGAGATTTCTCAGAGGAACAAGAGTCGGTTTTTGCAGAGGCAGACAAAAAACGGAAAGAAGAAATTGAACATGATGAAGAAAAACGGTCTGCAGGAGTATTGGCAGAAACTTCACTAGCGGATGAAGATGAAGAGGGAATTCCTAGTTCTATTGTTAAATCAAAACAAAGAGATGAGGAAGAGGAGCCTCAGACGCTTTTTGGAAAAGCAAAAAAAATAGTGAAAGAAGAAATAGTAAACAAAGTAACGACTTCTTAATTACCCATTCGTTCCTCATGTAGGATTCGGTTTTCAGAGATTTTTCTTACCACGTCATGTGGCTTTGGTGCATCCTGAAAAATGAGCGTAGCATCTCGGTTAGCTGTTTCAATTTCAATATGCCCAATTCCCAAGGCCCATCGAAAAAATCCTTTATTGCTTGGCACAACATTAGTAATAGAATTATAGGTAAGACCATTGGTCTCGGAACCAAACAGTTCGTGGTTTTGTAGGATTACTCGGTAGTTTGTAATATAAATAACATCGTATTGATAATCGAGCCATGCTTTGTAAAAAAATGTCACGGAAAGAATAAAACACAATATAGCGAAAGCAAACCACCAATTTTCGATACTTGATCCATGAGAAAAGAGAATTGTTAGCAAACCAGTACTTGCAAAAACAAGTGGAAAAACTAATGCAGCAAGAAAAATAAGGGGGTGTTTTTGTACAATACTTTCAACCTTTTCGTTTGAAAGCATGTATAACTGACCATGCCGCTTTGATTTACAGCGTTCAAGCGCTTCGTGTTCTTTTCCATACATAACAGAAAACTTCAAAATTCGAAGAATTCGAAGCAAAAGAAATACTTCGTAATAAGAACCGCCCACTCCTAATTTTTCAATATAAAAAGGAGCAATTGCGATAAAATCTACAATTCCTTCCCATGAAAACAAAAATCGCCCCTTGTGCTTATCCGTCCAAATTCGAAAAATATATTCAAGCGTAAAAATAGAGACGGTTATTTTATCAAAAAGAAAGAGATTTCCTTTAATCCACTCATATTCAGAACTCCCGACAAAGAAGTGTAATGGAATTGCTGCAATGGAAAATAAAATCAAAAAACTAAGAAATCCATTTATTACTTGAGCCTCTGCAGAAGCATTGTCGTGTAGACACAGATGAAGGTAGTTTTTTATTTTTTTCACGCTTATTTTTTAATGGAGAAATGAAGTATTGTCAAAGTTCTAAGAAATATTTGACAGAAATTTTAGCACTCGTATAATCTGACTGCTAAATTTTACAAACAATTATACATGTCAAAAATTATTGGAATTGATCTCGGAACAACAAATTGTTGTGTGGCCGTAATGGAAGGAGGAAAGGCCACCGTTATACCAAATGCAGAAGGTGGACGAACAACTCCGTCTATTGTAGCAAAAAAAGATGACCAGGTTTTGGTTGGAACACCAGCAAAACGTCAGGCCCTTACAAATGCGAAGAATACGGTGTTTTCTGCAAAACGTTTTATTGGGCGTCGTTTCGATGAAGTGACAAATGAAATGAAAAAAATGCCTTTTGAATTTGGAAAAGGAAAAGGAGATTCGGTAGAAATTAAATTTGGAGGTGAATTTGTGAAGCCAGCTGTTATTTCAGCAAAAATCTTAGGAAAATTAAAAGCAGATGCAGAATCATTTCTGGGAGCACCTGTTACAAAAGCGGTGATTACTGTTCCAGCATATTTTAATGATGATCAGCGTAAAGCAACTCGTGATGCAGGTAAAATTGCAGGCCTTGAAGTTGAGAGAATTATAAACGAACCAACAGCTGCCGCACTTGCCTATGGAATAGATAAAAAAGGAAAAGAAGAAAAAGTGGTGGTATACGACTTAGGAGGAGGAACGTTTGATGTTTCTGTTTTAGAAATTCAAGACGGAACGTTCGAAGTTTTGGCTACAAACGGAGATACTCATTTAGGTGGAGATGACTTCGATAATGAAATCATTGATTATTTAGTTGATAAATTTGATGCAGATAATGGTGTGGATTTGAAAAAAGACCCTATGGCCATGCAGCGAGTGAAAGAAGAAGCTGAGAAGGCAAAAAAAGAACTTTCAAGCACACAGGAGTTTGATATAAATTTAATGTATTTGACAGTAAAAGATGGAGCACCACTCCATTTGAATGAAAAAATAACACGATCTAAGTACGAACAGCTTGTCGAAAAATTAATTAATCAGTCACTTGAGCCATGTAAGAAAGTTTTAGCAGATGCAAAAATTTCAAAGTCAGATATTGATGAGATTCTCCTTGTAGGAGGAATGACAAGAATGCCATTAGTACAGAAAAAAGTTGAGGAATTTTTCAATAAAAAAATGAACACTTCTCAAAATCCTGATGAGGTAGTTGCGCTTGGTGCAGCCATTCAGGGAGGAGTTCTGCAAGGAGAAGTAAATGATATTCTCTTGCTTGATGTAACTCCATTAACATTAGGAATTGAAACAGCTGGAGGTATCCGCACACCACTTATTGAACGAAACACCACTATTCCTACAAAAAAATCTCAAATTTTTTCAACGTATGCCGATAATCAGACACAGGTTCAGTTGCATGTGTTACAAGGGGAGCGCGAAATGTCAGTAGATAATAAGTCGTTGGGACAATTTATTTTAGATGGAATCGCACCAGCACCACGTGGAGTACCTCAGATTGAGGTAGCATTTGATATTGATGCCAATGGGATTTTACAAGTTTCTGCCACAGATAAGGCTTCTGGAAAAAAACAAGACATTCGTATTGAAGGATCATCGGGGATTTCCGAAGACGATATAGCCAAAATGCAGCGTGATGCTGAAGAAAACGCAGAGACAGATAAAAAACGAAAAGAATCTGTTGAGTCACGAAATCATCTAGATTCATTGGTATATCAATCTGAAAAAACAATTACTGAAGCAAAAGATTTGAAGAAAATCGAACTAGATGAGGTAGTAAAAAATCTAGAAGAGGGATTAATCGCTCCAAAGGATTTACTTGAAAAGGAAGACACGACACCAGAGGATTTGAAAGCTGCAGCAGAAGAATTAGAAAAATTATTAATGGCTCTTGGCCAAAAAATGCATGAGCTGGGAGCTGATCCACATGCAGCAGAGGGAGAGAAAAAAGCAGATGAGACAGGAGAAGAAGAAATAAAAGATGCCGAGTTTGAAGAAATTAATGCGGACGAGAAAGAAGGCTCAGTTAAAAAGGATTAAATACGAAATAGATAAGGGAACGCCTGTGTAATGCAGGCGTTTTGATTTATTTCAAAAAAGTGTCAAAAAAGCTTGCGCTCTTTCGAAAGTTGTTGTAATTTCTCCATGAAATTATATTTTTTCCCCCATGATGAAACTCATTAACCGTCTTCTTATTATTGCAGTGATCGCTTTTGGAGCGTGGTTTATTATTCAACATTGGGATTCAGTAAATACATCTATGGAAAATAATGATACTGAAAAAATTGTATTGGAAGAGGGAGAAGAGGATGAATTAGCAATTGATATGGATATTGATTCACCTATTTCTTTTGATGAACAATTAGCAGCATTAGAAGATAAAACGCTTGTTAAACCTACAACGATAAAAAAGCCTAATGATAAATACATTAAAGAAACACCAACTCCGATCGTAGAAAAAGAAACAAGTAAATTTGTTTTTCAAGAAAAATCAAAAGTAACAGTATATTTATTTGATGGAGGTATTGATTTGTCTACTTCTACAATTCCAATGGGACATGTAACGTTTACCGTTCGGAATGATGGACGAGTTTCTCACGATTTTTCAGTAGAAGGAGTTCAAGACTTTGGTCGTATTACTCCAGGAACAATGCATACATTTGAACTTGATTTAACAGAAGGTGAGTACGTACTATCTTCTCCACGAGAGCTTGACCAACGGCTCGATATGCGTGAAACTTTGCGTGTTGGAAACACACAATAAGTCGGCAATACAGAATGCAGTTTCTCTCACTGTTGTTCGAGCGAAGGCGCTCGGATTGATTGGACGACGTGATTATTCGCAATCAGAATTACAAAAAAAATTACTAGAGAAGTTTCCAAAAGAAACTTCTTTTGTACAAGAAGTAATCGATGAGTTTTTGACGTCTTCATGGATATCAGATTTGCGATATACAGAAGAGTTTATTCGAGAGAAAAGTCAGCATGGAGGATGGGGGCCGATAAAAATTTCTCAAAAACTAAGAGAGAAGGGAATTGATACAGAAGTAATTCAGTCGGTTATGCATGAATGTTTCTCCGAAGAGCTTCAACAAGAGCTCGCACAAAAATTAGCGGAAGAGAAATGGAATCGATTATATAAAAAAACTGCTCCCGAGAGAATGGCAGCAGTACAACGTTTTTTGAACTCACGTGGATTTAGTTTTCAGGTAGCTTTAGCGGCTACCCAATCACTTAGCTAAGAATAAGAACACTTGATTGAAGATCAAGGATCATTGTTCGAGACAAGAAGCCAATAACTGCGCACCCTACAATGAGAACAGCAGAAACAGCATACTCTAATGCAATATTTTCTGGTAAGTGCGAAGCGAGAACGGCAATGGCTTTTTTCATCTAGGTAAAATTTATTAAATCAGGGAATTGTACCACGATTTTTATAAATTTTCAACTCAGACTTAGTGTTTTTTTCTAGCGGCCATTATCCCACTAGCAATAACAAAAAGAAGGACAAGGAGAAGTGCAAGAGGAAATACTAATGAAGGCGTTTTTCCTTCGCTCCCTACAGCACCTGACTGAGGAAGTTCTGCATTATCAGGAATTTCCATTTCAGGTTCTACAAGAGGAATGAGTACAATTTCTTTTTCGATCTCTATATGAAGAGATCCTTCAATTTCATTAATTCGTTGTTCAAGAGCTACATCCTCGAGGTTTCGTAATTGGGCCTCTACCATAGCCAATTGGTCAGTGAGGTCCTTTTGTAATTTTTCAGTATTTGCTTGAGGAATGGCTGCTTCCAGTTGAGTTTTCCTTTCGACAAGTTGTTCCCGTTGATCTGCAATCAAAATTTTTCGCTCAATCAATGTGAGCAGTTCTCGAAGCAGAGTAATATCTGCAGGATCCGTAGCACGAGAAACTTGAGAAATAAGCTGAGTCTTCCTTGCCTCAAGAGCAACCTTTTCATTTATTGTTATAGCGCGATCATTTACAGATATTCCTGCTTCAGGAATATCCTCCATATTATTAAATTCTTCTCTCGATGTTATTTCTCCGTCGATAGTCATAGACTGAAGTTCTTCCCAGGTAAATCCATTTGGAAGTGCGCCATTTGATTCATTCCAGAATTCTTCAAGATCCATATTTTCTTCTTGAGAAAAATCAAATTCATCAGCGTAATGTTTTGGTGCAGGGTTTTCATCAAATACAGTATATACGCCAGTTCGACGTAATATTGCACTAAAAACTCTTACTCCTTCAGGACTTGGTTCATCAGTAATTCCTCCTACTTTTGCCCATCCTTCCTCGGGACCTATATATTCCCAAAGCTGAGGAATTCCTACGGATTCATCCTTAATTGGCATTATGAATTTTACCCAGGAAGAACGAGTTGTTGTCTCGGGATTTAAATATTGTTCACGTAATTTATTATGAGTGTTTTTCAGATCAAAACGATCAGCAAAAAGAATAGGATCTCCAGAATCGGTTATTAATTCAAAAGAAAGAAGTGGTTCCATTCGCAATCGAGGACGTTTATCAGGAAGAGAGATAATTGCAGGAGAAAGAATTTCTCCAGAAAAAGAAATAAGACCTTCTTCATGTACGAAATTTGTATCATTAGAAAACTCAATAAAAGCTTCTCCACCCGGAGAGGCAATTAAAGCATTTGATTCAATGTGTCCAGTGTCGACAACTATAGAGGGATCGGGAAGCAATGGTTCACGTGCTTCAACAGTTGGAGCAAGTAAAATTGTTATGAGACCGAGTAATAAAAAGTTTTTCACAACTGAATATTGCGTTAAAATGGCGTCGATTTCAAATTTTTTTAATTATTTAGTATGACAAAAATCACATCTGTATTCGCGCGCGAAATATTAGACTCTCGAGGAAACCCAACGGTAGAGGTTGAAATGTCTGATGGAGAGCGGACAGTGCTTGCAAAAGTTCCTTCAGGAGCATCTACGGGAATTCATGAAGCACTCGAACTTCGGGATGAAGATAAAAGTAGATTTGCAGGAAAAGGAGTTTTGAAAGCAGTGGAAAATGTAAATAAAATAATTGCACCCGTTGTTTTGGGTATGGATCCAGCAGATCAAAAAGCATTGGACATGAAAATGCTTGATTTGGACGGAACAAAAAACAAATCAACGCTTGGGGCGAATGCTATCTTGGGAGTTTCTCTGGCGGCAGCACGTTTAGCTTCTGTGCAGCAGGGGATTCCCCTCTGGAAACATTTGAATAATTTGTTTGGAGGAAACACTTCCTTACCTCGTCCAATGATGAACGTATTGAACGGAGGATCTCACTCAGATGCAGGATTAGCGATTCAAGAATTTATGCTTTTCCCAATCTTTGATACTTTTACTGATAATTTGCGGGCTGGTGTAGAGATTTTTCACGCATTGAAAAAAATTCTTTCTTCTCGAGGAGAAGCAGTTGGAGTAGGGGATGAGGGAGGATTTGCTCCGCATTTAGCGACGTGTGACGCTGCTTTTTCAGTTATCATGGAGGCAATAGAAACGGCGGGATATGCAGGGAAAATAAATATTGCAATAGATGCAGCTGCTTCAGAGTTCTATAATAAAGAAACAAAAGAGTATACCGTTGATGGAAAGCAAATTTCAGCAGAGGAGCTTGTTAATTTTTATGGAACCTTAGTTGATAAATATCCAATCGTTTCTATCGAAGATTCCCACGACGAAGATGACTTTGCTGGATTTGCACTGATGCAGGAGCGTTTTGGAGAGAAACTTCAATTAGTAGGAGATGACATTTTTGTTACCAATCCAGAGCGGCTACAAATGGGAATTGATCAGAAGTTAGCAAATTCAATTTTGATAAAAGTAAATCAAATAGGTTCATTGACTGAGACATTTGACGCAATGCATCTTGCCAAAGAAAATGGGTTTTCAACCGTTATCTCTCATCGTTCAGGAGAAACATCAGATGATTTCATTGCTGATTTAGCCGTCGGGACAGATGCGGGGCAGATCAAAACAGGATCACTCTCTCGTTCTGAACGTATTGCAAAATACAATCAGCTATTACGAATCTCTGAGCAGTTGTAAGTCTGTTACATGTAATTGTTTATAAAAAAACTACAATGATAAAAATAATTCCTTATTCTGAAAAATATAAGGAAGATGTGATTCGTCTTATTTTAAATATTTGGGAAAATGAATTTGATTACAAAGGACTTGAGCGTCCTGATATTCACAATATTTCTGATGTGTATCAAAAAAATGAGGACAGCAATTTTTGGATAGCAGTGTATGAAAATGAGTTGGTCGGAACGGTAGGATTAGTAAAAAAAACAAATGGTGTTGCTCATTTAAAAAGAATGGCTGTTAAAAAAGAATTTCGCAAACAAGGATTAGGGGACAGCCTTCTTCAAACAGTGTTGAGATTTGCAAGAAAACATAACTTCAAAACCATCTATGCAGGTATGGTTCCAGAAAACACGAAGGCAATTACATTCTATAAAAAACATGGATTCGAGGAAAATAGCTTTGTCCCAGAAGGCATAGTTATTTCAGACGTTCCAATATGTTTGAAATTAAGTTTGTAGGTCGCGTCTTTACGTTTTCGTAGGTAACGAAGCATGCTCCGTTGTCTAATTATTTCTTCACGGTCGTTCCAATTAAATGAGTACGAAGTGACTGCATTTTTTCCAAAAATCGAACAGGAGTATCTACTGTAGAGTCCGATCCAGCCCAATCAATAGAAAATGCTCCTGCAAGGACGCATAATTGATATCCGGACTCTTTGTATCGTTGCATGTATTTAATCCCAGAATCGGCTCCTGCGGCAGAAATACGACTCCCTGTGTTCGCGTTCAACCAACGAAATCGAAATCCGTCGCCACGAGCATTTGATGGAATATATTTATCGCTTGAATTAAACCGCACATAATCATTCCAAGTGTTTCTTTTTTTAAGAACGCTCATGCGATTCTTTACACCTTCTTGTCCCCAGTAATCTATATCATCTGGGCGAACGCCCCAGTTGGGACATTCTTCAATTACTTTTTGCGCGTGTTCAATAGATTTGTCATAAAATTCTAAAATTCTTTGTTTTTCTCCTCCAAGATCAATTTTATCTTCTGTTTTTTCTGTCTTCTTTTCTTCATCTTTCTTCTTTTTTTCTTCAACTTCTGTTTGTTTGGTTTGTTGTTCTTCTTTTTTTCCAAGTTTTACTTTCTCTTCATGTTCTTGATCCTTTTTTTTGATATCATCTTTCCTTTTTTCCTTTTCTTCATTTTGTTTTTTAATTTTTTTATCTCGATCAATTTTGAGACGTTCAGTGTCACGGAAATATTTTAATTCCAATAATCCTGAAACAAAACGGGCAACAGTTTTAGACGTTTTTAACAAAGCCATCTTTTGTGCTCTATTATTATCAAAGACTTCAGAAGCGAGTATTTCCTCGGCGTCTTTGGTTAAGGCTTTTCGTAGTCGTTCAGGCCATTCGTGTAAGTTTTTTTTCGTAATGTTTTTCAAAAAATCACGAGGAGTTCGAAAGTTAAAAGTAGTAGTAAAATTGGGAAATTCTGCAGGAGACATTTTTTTTGTGAACTCCCAGAATTTTGGAGCTCCCATCTCTAATTGAAATTGTTCGAATTTCTCTGCGAAGTCAGAATCAAACAACATCAATACTTTTGCCATCACCGTATCGGATAGTTCTTGGTGGCGTTGTACGAATTGACTGATGTCTTTCTCGTCCTTCAATGAATCAATAGATTTTTTGATCGTTTTCAGTTCTTCCAATTTCCATGAACGATCATTTCCTTGACTTGATACGCTCAAAATAGAGGTGTCAATTAAGTTGCATACCGTGTTTCCATTGCCATCGGGAGCTTTTTTACATATATCATTTCGTAATTCTCCAGCCGTATTATAAAAGGAATATTTTTTTTGAAGTTCTTCAATTTTTTGTGATAGTTCGTCAGGTCTTGTTTTTTTTAATTGTTTTTCGGTGTCTTGGCGGGCCCAATACTTATCTAGTTCATTGAGGTAGGGGAGTTTATCAACGAAAGCAGCTAACTCGTTTTGAACATCTACAGAGTCAGAAGATTGTTTATCAAAAGCATCTTGTGCTAATCCCCAAGTAATCTCTGAAAATTTATCATTCATTTTCCAAACTCTACTCACTCACGATTTTTTCGCAAAATTTTATCCAAAAGAAGAGTGACTCCATTGAGCCACTCCTTATTTGCAGTTTGTAAATTGTAGTTTGATGCATTACATCATTCCAGGCATACCTCCCATTCCGGCTGGCATTTGTGGTGCTCCATGGGAACACGCATCATCTTTTGATGGCAGATCTGCAATAGCTGCTTCTGTAGTCAAGAATGTCCCAGCAATAGATGCTGCATTCTGCAGAGCAGAACGTGTTACTTTCTTCGGGTCAATAATTCCGGCTGTTACCAAATTCTTAACCACTCCTTCGGCGGCATCAAATCCATCTTCCATATTATTAGAACGAAGAATATCAGACACAACAACCGATCCTTCAAATCCAGAATTTTCTGCAATTTGTCGACATGGTGCTTGAAGTGCGCGCATTACAATATCAACTCCTACTTGTTGTTCAGCATTATCAAGTTTTAATGATTTCAAGGCTTCTGCTGCACGAAGAAGCGCCGTTCCACCTCCCGCAACAATTCCTTCTTCTGTTGCGGCTTTTGTCGCGAGTACAGCATCTTCAATACGATGTTTCTTTTCTTTTAATTCAACCTCGGTAGCAGCTCCTACTTTTATCACAGCTACTCCGCCTGCCAATTTTGCACGACGTTCAGCTAATTTTTCACGGTCATATTCTGATTTTGATTTATCCATTTCTCGCTCGATATCTTTTACTCGAGCCTCAATATCAGACGGATCACCGATTCCATCAATAATCATTGTATAATTACTTCCAGCAACTACTTTCTTTGCTTTTCCAAGATCTGCGAGCGTTGCTTTTTCAAGTGTGAGTCCAACTTCTTCTGTAATCACATTTGCTCCAGTGAGAATAGAAATATCCTTCAACATTTCTTTTCGACGTTCTCCAAAACCTGGAGCTTTAACAGCAAGAACGTTAAATGTTCCACGAAGTTTGTTTACGATCAATGTAGCGAGAGCCTCAGATTCTACGTTTTCAGAAATAATTACTAAGTTTTTATCTCCAGATTTTGCGACTTCTTCGAGTAAGGGAAGAATCTCTTGAATACTTGAGATTTTTTTATCGGTTAACAATATTTTTGCATTCTCTATTTCAGCAGTCATCGTTTCACTATTTGAAACCATGTACGGAGAAAGGTATCCATTGTCAAACTGCATTCCTTCTACAACTTCTTTTTCGAGTCCCATTGTTTGTCCTTCTTCAACCGTTACCACTCCATCAGCTCCAACCGTATCGAATACCTCTGCAATAACTTTTCCTACTTCTGCATTTTGAGCAGAGATGGTTGCTATTTGTTCAATTTTTTCAATAGAATCTACTGGTTCCTGCATTGCCTCTAATTGATCTACAACGTACTCCGTTGCCGTATCAATTCCAAGCTTTATTGCCATAGGATTTGCTCCTGCAGCAACATTTTTTATTCCTTCACGAATAATTGCATCCGCCAGAATAGTTGCCGTAGAAGTACCATCTCCTGCAACGTCATTCGTTTTCGTTGCTACTTCTTTTGCCAACTGTGCTCCCATATTTTCAAATTTATCTTCAAAAGAAATTTCTTTTGCGATAGTAACTCCATCATTTGTAACCGTTGGGGCACCAAATGATTTATCAAGAATTACATTGCGACCCTTTGGTCCCATTGTTACCCGTACAGCATCAGCGAGTTTTTTTACTCCATTAGCTATTTTTGTACGCGCGTCGTCTCCGAAGTGAATGTCTTTTGCCATTTTTTTTAAAGATTATTTTTTTACATAAAAATCCCGAGAAAGGGGAGTGAAATCATTTTTCAATAAGAAGGCAATTATTTGTGCCTCCAGATGCATTTTACTTTTTTGTTCCTCAGGAATGGATTGAATATGTTTATCAAGTGTTTCTTTCCAATGTTGAGGTTCTCCAGTGAAAGTGATTGAGATTTGCCATTGCTGATCTGGCATAGGGCGTTTATCAATCATTGCCGCAACCGGTATTTTTTTATCCATTATTTTTCAATAGCTAAGAGAGATTCAATTCCAAGAACGTAGAGTTCTTGACCATCTATTTTTATTTCAGTGGGAGCGTATTCACGGAATATAACAATATCACCTTCAGATACGTCCATAGCGCTTCGTTTACCATCAACCATTTGTCCTGGACCAATAGCAATAACTTCTCCTTTTCGAGGTTTTTCCTTACTAGCGGTATCAGGAATTACGATACCAGAAGCAGTTGTTGTTTCTGCCTCGAATGGCTTTACAATAACATTGTCGCTCAGAGGAACTAATTTCGACATAGTATTTTTAGTTAAAAATTATTTCGCACAAAATTTAGCAGTCTTGCGTTGAGACTGCAAATTCTTTTTCTTGAACTCACTAGGAACTAGATCACACCAATGATTTTTCCGACAAATGCAATATATATAAAGAGAAGCCCGATTCCTTCCCAACGACGCAATTGATCATCGTGAAGGGAAAAGATAAAAGCAAGAGTAGCAACACCAAGAAAGGGGAGTCCAATAGCGAGGACCGTAGGAGAAACAGTCAACGTTCCGATAAGAGCAGGAATTCCTGCAACGGCAAGAACATTGAATATATTTGATCCAAAAATATTCCCAATGGCGATAGAGGCTTTCCCTTTTTGAGCAGCACGAATAGAGACAATTAATTCAGGAAGACTTGTCCCAATTGCGACGGCAAGCATTGTAACAACAGAAGGAGCAATGTTGAGTAATTCTGCAACTTTTATAACAGACGTAATAGTGTAATCAGCAGAAAAATAAATTCCAGCAGCACTTGCCATCAGAATTGCCCAAGTATACCAACGAAGCTTTTTGGCAGGCTTATCATCTTTATCGGCAGATTCTTTCACATGATCACCCTTAATAGTATATATAATAAAAAGAGTTAGAAGTCCTAATAAAATGACTCCTTCCCAGAGGGTAACTGACCCGTCATACACAAAGAGAAAAAATAATCCCGTTGCTATAAAAAGAAAAGGAAGATCTACGTCTATAAGCAAAGATTTTATTTTTAGATCTTTACAAAAAATAGCGAGTACTCCGCAGATAAGAAGAATATTCGCGATATTTGAACCAACGATATTATCTATGGCAAATGTGGCAGTACTCGGATCATTTTGCAGAGTAGTAATTACACCAGTTGCGAGCTCTGGCATAGAGCTTCCAATAGAAATAATAGTAGCCCCTACTATAAACCCCGAAAGTCCAAATGCCCGACCAATACGCTCAGCCGCTCCAGTAAACCAGTCTGAACACTTCACCAACGCTATAAGTGAAACCACGAGAATACCAATCCAAAGCCAAGCCATGTTTTACAGATTATTGTGTCGGGAAAATTCTACGTTGTTGAAGAAGATTTGTATAGAAATAAAAAACTGACACAAACTTTTTCCACCTGCGTATGAGGGAGTGAAGTTAGCTAAACTTTACTTACCATTAATTTTTACAAAATGAACAAAAAAATAGCAACATTCGGCGTAGCAGTCCTTTCAGTAGGAGCAATTCTTATAACTCCAACCGCAGATGCTTTCTGGGGAATGGGAAACAATAAGGATAACACAGCAGAATCATTTACTTCTTTTCAGCAAATAGTGCAGAGCTTCACTTCTTGGGAATCATTCCATGAAGCAATGGAAGCAAAACGTGAAGAACGAAGAGCAGAACGAGAAGCAATGAAAGAGCAAATTACTCACACATCTACAAAAATTGATAACGGAGTAATTCTTACGATAACATCAGATGACATATCTGTCGTAGAACAAATCAAAGAAAACCATGCAAAAAAAACTGAACGAAAAGGAAATCGTGAAAACAATCTAACTCGCACAGTTGTCGAAATAGATAATGGTTTACAAATAACTATTACTACAGAAGACGCAGATGCTTTAACACGATTACATGATAGAGCAGATAATGGATGGGAAAACATGGGACGTCATGGAAAAAACAAGAGATCAATGAAAAAAGAAGGAAAGAGGGGACATGGAAACGGACAAGGTCGAGGGCAAGGGAGAATGCAACAGTAGATCCTTGGGAATTTCCTTTTAATAGAAAAAATCGCTCCGAAGAATAGGGGCGATTTTTTTGACACAAAATATATTTTAAGGCGTACTTATTTCCGGATGAAAGATTTTTCTAAATATTCCGATGAACAATTAGCCGCTCTTTCTGTAGAAGAGGAAGTTGCTTTTTCAACTCTTGTTGATCGATATGAAGAACGTCTTCGTCGTTATGTTCACCGTATTTCTGCATTTGGAGAAGAAGAGGTAGAGGAAATACTGCAAGACACATTTCTTGCAGTTTGGAAAAACATTCGAGGATTTGATGAGCGGGTAAAGTTTAGTAGCTGGGTTTATAGAATTGCTCATAACCAAACAATTTCACTTTTTCGAAAATTTAAAACACGAGGACAAGACAGGGCCGTGGAACTTACTCCAGAATTGTATCTTCCGACATCAGAAGATTTTGTCGATAGTTTTGATAATCGAATAGATGCCGCAATGATTCAAACAGCATTACAGGAGCTGCCAACGAAATATAGAGAAGTCTTGGTATTACGGTTTTTTGAAGATCTTTCATACGATGAAATGGCCGACATCTTGAAGTGTTCTATTGGAACAGTAAGTACTCTTGTAGCACGTGCTAGAAAGAAATTCCGTGTTGTTGTTCAACGTCTTAATATTACTTTTTCATAATGAAAAAAAGTTTTGCCGATTCCGTGCTCAAAAGAATTCATGCGAAAAAAATTACTCCGCGTGAGAGATATTATTTTGTAGCAACAACGATACTTCATGGAATTGCGAGCATAGCGTTTCTGGTTTTTGGGATGTTTTCTGTCGCTCTCCTGTGGCACTTAATTCATAATTTTGAGTTTGTAGAATTCATGTGGGAAAAACCACATATTTTTGGAAAACTGTTTTGGTTTGGCGTTCCGTTGTTTTGGATAATTCTTTCGATAGCTTCATGGATTGTTACTGAACAAATTGTTCAACGAACAGATCGTGCTTATCGCATTCCCTTTTGGATGATTGCCGTGGCAGTACTTTTGGTACAAATATTAGGTGGATTTGCATTAGAACAATCAAAAGTAGGAGAAAGAGCAGATGCCATGTTCGAACAACGAATGGAATGGTATCAAGGATCAGAACGAATGAATAAGAGAATGGAACGAGTTCCAGAGGAAGGATTTTTGATGGGAACGGTACTAGAGATAAAATCTAACACGATGATTCTTCTCAGTGATCGCACAAACAAAGAATGGAAGGTTCAATTGGAAGAAAACGCAAATCCTCGACGCCAAATAGAAGAAAAAATGAATGTTCGAATGATTGGAGAAATGATTGGAAAAAACGAATTTCGTGCTATATCTTGGCGCCCAGCAAGAAAACGTCCACTAGAAGGGAAAGGTATTGAAAAAGGCGGAAACAATATGCGTCCACCTTTATTTGATCGTTTGAGAGAACCAAGAAATTTTTAGATATTTTTCAAAACTTTTCGTCCGTTTGTCGTTGCAATATTTACTAAGTCATCTACATCGTAGTAACGCGTTGTTTCGAGCAAGAATACAAGTTCTGTGAAAATATCTCCGTCGATAAATGGACAGAAGAAGTCGTAAACGTTATCTACTCCAAGTGCCACATTCACTCCCGCTTCAAGGAATTGAGGAACAGGTGGAATAGAGTTGTGAACAGGAGCCATTTTTTCTCTCATTTGAACACCGTCAATCATTGCTCGAGGGCAAACTATTACAGACATATCTGCTTCTTTGAGCATTTGTGCAACTTCTTTGAGATATGCATCTGGCTGTGCCGCAAGAGAACAAGCATGTATCGCATTTACTCGTCCCTGCATTCCGTGTTTGATAACGGATTTTGCTAATAGTTCGGTATCTCGTTCGTCTGGATCATTGTTTTGATCAATATGTACATCAACTGATTTATTTAAATCTTTTGCGAGTCCAAATAAAAATTCTAAATGTGCTTCTTCATTTGGTCGATCACGAGAGGGGAGTCCTCCAAGAAGATCCACAAAAGGAGCAGCTTTTCGGATCATTGCTTGTGCCTCAGGAGTCATTGCTCCTTCGAGTACTTGAGAACAAATCTGAACATCGATTTTGTCAGCGTATTTCTCTTTTACAGCAAGAGCTGCTTCGATACATTTCATTCCGACCGTACTATCAACGTCAATATTGGTTCGCACGATATCACATCCTTGGTTGATAAAATTTTCAGCACTACGAGAGATTCGTTCTACCAATCCGTCGTGAGTGTAATTTTCTTTTACGTCTTTCCAGAGATCCCATTTTACTTCCATGTGTTCGTTACACATTTTTAGTTTTTCGGGAGTAACCACATACGCTTTATCAAAATGTGCATGACAGCACACGGGTCCACCTGCTGCAGCGATTTTTTCGCGAAGGTGTTCGAGCATGTTCCAGGGTTCAGCCATTTGAATAGGGGATTAGGGAAGTAATATTAGCGTCTCATTCCGTCAATTTCTTTCTGTAATTTATCAAGACCAAGATTATTTGTTCCTCCTTGGTGAGTAGAGAGCTTCATCATTTCTTGAATATCTTCAGCATTAATATCAATACTTGCGATATTTGCTCCTACTTCACGGTACGCATCTCGAAAGGTCATTCCTTTTTTCACAAGCTCAAATGCTTTGTGAGCAGCAAAAAGTCCAGGAGAGGCCAATGAAGAGTTAATCATGACTATCTCATTTGGAGCGATGTTCCCAATAATAGCTCGTGCTGCATCGAGACACATTTCTGTGTAACGAAGTCCGAGGAAGAGGGGACGTTTGATTTCTTGTCCATCTCGGTGATATCCAAGAACTTTGTGCATGATATTCATAGATATTTCATTTCTACAGGCAAAAACTGTAGCTGTTCGTCCACGGATCAATTCCGCTACATCAAGATTTTTCTTTTGTGGCATAATAGATGACCCGGTTGCGATTGAATCGTCCATCTCAAAGAACTGAAACTCTTGAGTCGTGAAAAACAATATATCTGAAGAGAATTTGTTCAAGGTGAGCATCATGTTGCAGCAAGCCTCAAGGACGAGTCCTTCAAATTTTCCTCGTGAGTTTTGACAATAAATAGGATTTGATTGTGTACGGTTAAATCCAAGTTCTTTTGTCAGCGTGTCTCGGTCAAAATCAAATGGAGAACCATATCCTGCTCCTGATCCAAGTGGATTTTGGTCAATGATTTCATCAGTAATTACCGTAAGTAATCGAGCGTCATCGAGTAGTGATTCAACAAAAGAAGAAGCCCATGTTCCTACGCTTGTCGGCATCGCTTTTTGCATGTGTGTGTATCCAGGCATCGGAACGAACTCATGCTCTTTTGCAAATGCCAAAAAGTCATTCGCAACGTCCAAGATTTTTTCTCGCATTGCTACGGCTTTGTTTTTCAAGAAGTAACGCATCATCACCAAAACCTGATCGTTTCGAGATCGCCCTGTGTGAATCTTTTTTCCCGTGTCGCCTAATTTTTCAATCAAGTATTCTTCAATTTTTGTATGAGAGTCTTCGTCTTCCACCTTGAGAACGAATTCTCCTTTTTCCCAAAGCACCAATATATCATCTAATCCTCCTTCCAGCTGTTTGAGTTCTTCTTTTGTAAGAAGATTGTGACGCTCCAAAAGACGAGCATAGCAACGACTACACCACACATCATCAGGAAGCATTATTTGGTCATAAAAAATGTCTTCTCCTGCATTGAATTCTTCCACAATACGATTCAAATCAACATCCTTGTTTTTGAACCAAATTTTTTTCTTGATAGGCTTAGACATCTGAAATGGGGGTTAAATTTCATCATAAGGAAATATAAGACTGAATAGAAACTTTTACAATTAAATCGTGAAGAAAATTTCCTTGACCCAAATTTTCGTTCGCGTACACTCTCGCTGTTCTACTTGGAATTGCGGAGAAGTGCCAGAGTGGTCGAATGGGGCACCCTGCTAAGGTGTTGTACCCGCAAGGGTACCGAGGGTTCGAATCCCTCCTTCTCCGCCAGACAAGAAATCAAAAGCCACCCGAAAGGGTGGTTTTTTATTTATTGATTTTCGCGAAGCGCAAGGGAACCCTGTGGGTTCGATGACGAACGAAGAGAGTCATACCCTGAAAGACACATGTAAATGTAATCCCTCCTTCTCCGCCAGTAAAGATAAAACAATTCGGATATCCCTTGTGGATATCGGGATTTTTTAATTCCCGTAGGGAATGGGATTTGAAGCCTGTGGGTTCGACCCGAGTGTTACGAGGGCGCGCAGCAATCCCTCCTTCTCCGCTAGATATATTTATATGTATTAGCTGAGAATAGCCTTTATTTTAGGTTCTTCAAAAACTTCAACAACGTCAAAGTTATTATTTTTCTTTCTCGGTTTCATTTTTAGTATTGCAGAACTCCACTCAGCATTGAAAAGTTTTTGGAACTCACTTTTTCTCTTTTCTATGAGTTTTAATCTTTCTGCTTCTGTGATTTGAAGGTATTCCAATATTTTTTTTGTGTGCCCCTCTCCCCAATTTATTAAAATTTCAGGATTTTCCTTGTTAATTTTTTCTCTCACTAAAAAAGAGGCTTTTTGGGCTAACGTAATTTCTCTGAAAAAATCGCTAAAGAAAAAGAACATATCTAGTGTCTGATGAATTCGTTGTTTGTATATATCAACATTAAAAAATAATACGGAAGTTTTAGAAAAAGATTCAATAAGAGGTTTTTCATCTGTACTTATCTCGATTTTATACTTTTTGAGTTTTTTAGGAGTTTGGGGTTCTTGGTCTGTTTCATGCCCCTCCAATAAGACTGCATCATACTTCTGAGGATTAAATCCCTTGGGAAGTTGTAGAGGTATATCATGATTACTTGATAGTAATAAAGTACATCCTGCATCAAATGTTGGATTGGGCACTCTGATTAAATTCATTTCTTCTAAAATAAAACTTTTATTCAAAAAAGTCAAAAAATGACAAAATCCCATAAATAGCTATCCCTCCTCTTTCCCGCATTGACATTTTCTTGTTTTTCGTTATAAAACAATTAGTGAAGTAAATATTTCCATTTGGAATTTTTTTCTTCCTCAATGTTCTTTGCAAAATCGGTCTCTTACAGAATTGGTTCTGATCTTCTTTGGGATTAGAACACGAAGGAAGGTTTGAATCAATTCTTAGTATAAATTAATCTTAAATCTAGTGTATTATGAAAAAAAATCTTATTTTTATTAGCAGTTTATTTGTAGCAGCATTAATGTTTTATTCTTGCGCTGAGACCCCTCCTCAAGAAGAGGAAGTAGGCTCTCATCCTATCACGGTTATTGATCTGGTGAGTGATCCTTCAGAAAGAACTTTGAATCCAATATTGGATTCTTTAGTAGCCAATGTTATGTCTTCTGTATCAGAAGGATTTCCTTCTCTTGGAGAGTACCTGATAGATTCGTGTTCTTGTAACATAGATACAGCTATTGTCTTTGGTGTTATGAGGGATGAAGTTAATGGATCTGTCATTATTGAGGTAGACGAATTCATTAGTATAAGTATCGATTTATTGTTCGATGCATACCTGTACTCACTCATTGAATACCAAGCTGTTGTTATGGACACAGCACAAATGCTTCAAGAAAGAGAAAAAGCATATGCTCTTTATAATGAAACCATTGTCCGGTACATGATAGCTACTCATTTAATGATGAATTATGAAAGTGAAATGAATGGACAAGTAATGAAAGAATAGAAGGAAGAAGAGATCTTTTTGTAAAACATTTTATTCCCTGCGGCGAATCATCGTTGTAGGGAATATTTTTATTGTATTCCTAGGCAAAACTCGTATCATCCCTCCGCGCCGAGATAGCTCAGTGGTAGAGCAACGCACTCGTAACGCGTAGGTCGTGG
>CAZGJL010000016.1:0-19564 GCA_964526665.1 uncultured Candidatus Peribacteria bacterium
GAAGTAAAAATGTAAAACAAGATCCTTTGTCTTTTTCACTTTTCACAGATATTTCTCCTCCGAGTTTTCCAACTAATAACTTCACAATATTGAGCCCCAATCCGGTACCAGAACAGATCACTTTTCCTGAATGTTTTGTACGATGAAATTTTTTAAAAATCATTTCCTGATCCTCTTTCGGAATACCAATCCCTGTATCAGTAACCGATATTTTTACACATTTCGTCTGTTGATTACATCGTTCAATTCGAAGAGTAATCTTTCCTCCTGCTGGCGTAAATTTCACCGAATTTCCAATAAGATTGTGTAATATCCGTCGCAACTGAAAAGAATCATTCCATATAGTTGTTGTTAAATTATATGGATTATCAAATTCAAAACTCAGGTCTTTTTGCTGACAGATAATTTCAAACTCCTGCTTCATCTCTTCCAACACTTGAGGGAAAAAAATATCGGAACACTTAAATTCCATTTTGTTTGCTGTAAGTATATTAATATCCAACATTTGATTTACAAAATTCGTTAGATCCTTTGAACTTTTAGAAATGTTTCCCAAAAATGTTTTTTGTTTTTCATTCAAATCATCAAATCCGTCAGACAATAATAAGTCCGCAAACCCACTTATGACGGTCATTGGTGTTCGTAATTCGTGAGAAGCAATAGCGAGAAAGGTGTCTTTTGACTCATCTAACATCTGTAGTTTTTCATTCAACTCTTTTAATTCTTTGTTCTTTCGATGTAATGATTCGGTCTTTTTTTCTACTTCTCTTTTCAAAAAATCACTATATAAAATCCCCACCATTCTTAATTCAAGAAAATGTTTAAATTCCTCCAAAATCAGAACTTCTTCAGTTGAATAAAGATCATGAAATTTTTTATTTCCTAAAACAAGAAATCCTAAAATAACCTTGGGAGAGCGAAACAATGGAATGCATATTCCTCCTAATGAGGTAAGATCTCTTGGTCTATTTTTAGGAATAATTCTTCTGTTCTTTGACAAAAATGGACGTTCATTATTCACAAGGATTTCTGGATTTTTTTCAAAATAATGCACAAAACTCGCATATTTTTTCTGATTTTTTTTGTCCAAAGGAATAATATTCACTGACTCAATATATACTGATTGGAAAAGGTCTTTGAGAGCAGTATTGAACTCTTCTACTGTTGTATATAACGTCGATTGTTTCGTAAATTTCTCTAATGAATCACGAAAATGCTCAACACTTGTAAGTCCAAAAAATATATGAAAAATATCTGATACAAATCCTCGCAAAATATAAAAATACATAAAAATCGCAATAACATACAGCGCTGGCATTAATACGACCTGATATTCCATAAGAAGTGGTGAAAGTTGCATTAATCCCCAAATACCAGTTACAAAAAGTATCGTAAATAAAACTGAAAATCCTTGTTTCACAATCCGAGTAATAGTAAATCTCACATCAAGAAATCTATATTTGAGCATGGAATAAAATATCAAAGCAGCTAGGACTCCCCCAAATAAAATCGCTTCTCTTTGTAAAACATAAATATTAAAGCGTGGTAAAATTGGATATACAATAGCTAAAAGCAATGCATAACTAATGCCTCCAATAGAAACTAACTGCGTTTTTTTACGTTGAACAGATTCTACTGAGAGAATTTTTTTTACAAAAAACACTACAGATGTAATCAGATAAGAGAGACTTAATATGAGATAATATCCATGCAAATCCCCATGCAAATCCTCAATTCCACCTTCAATTAAAATTTCTTTTTCATAAATTAAATCCGTAAAAGATATTATCACCACCAAGCAAGTTAAAAAAACAAGCACTCTTCTCGTCCATTTTGGAACCCTAAATGTTACTAATGGATAATAATATGCTAAAGCAATCAAAGCGTGACCCAATATAATAGCCGAAGCAAAAGTCCCTCTAATAAACCATACTGTGTAATTCGAATTTGTTTCAGCAAAATAATAACCAAAATACATACAAAGAAGAAATCCTATAACTGAAAAAAAGAAAAAACTAAGAGTCTGTTTTATATATAATTTTGGATTATACAAGAGCACTAAATAGGAAATAACCAATAAAAGAATTACTGATAATGCATATGAAATCGTTAAAATTAAATTCATTTTATGGTGTTTAAATAATGACGTTTCACCCTGTCCAATTCGCCAATCATAAATCTATATTCTTTGGGAAATACATCTTCTACCTCACGATATCCTCGTCGTCTTAATAAGGAATGAATTATTGAACCAGAAATAACTTGCGCCACAACAGGAAGATCTGTTTTGGGAAGAGGGTCTAAGAACTTTCGCACAAGAAGATTTACATTTCCAAGCACTTCCGGATTTAACATTATACAATTCCAACAACACACCTCTGTTTGGGCATCTATTTCTCTTTCAGTTGTGTTAATTTTTTCAAGGGCTTTTCCTACATCAAACTTCTGTTCTTTTTTCTGATCCTCTTCTTTCATGTAATTATATGGATGTCCCCACTCTTTTTCGATGACATTCTCGAGTGAATCATAATATCCAAATGTCATTCCCTTAATTTCATTTGTTTCTTCTGAAAGAATAAGGACTATTCTTCCTTCTTGTTGAAACTTTTGTTCTAATTTTCGTAGTGTCATATCCCCATCATGAAAAAAATTCATTTGCTTATTACAATCAGGGCAAGATGGTAAATTTTCATTATTATCGAGTTGATCTAGTGGAACATACTTTCCCTGAGTCTCAAATACTTCGGAAGCAAAAATCGAAACATCACAATCTGTACACACTACGTATTCTGGAAATGCATTATTAAATGTATATCGAAAAAAATCAGATATCTCTTGTAATAATTCTGGCGTCAACTCTGGAGAATTGGACACAATCATCTCAACTCTATATTGATCTTGCTCTCCATTTTCTATTCCCTTTGCGAGAGCCATTACTGTTTGCGCCTTTATCCCTGTCTCAATTTTTTCTTTTTCAAAAACCATAACTCCTTCTTTCTCTGAGGAAGAACTTTTATGATTTTGTCCCCGAATTTTTTCTGACATACTCATTATAAATTATACAAAACGTATCTATGAGATGGATAACTATTAAATTCTGTTACCTTTGAAGATAAGGCCCCCGCATTCGGAACATGAAGATAATCATCAGACGTAAGTCCTCCCACCAACAACTGTGACGGAATCCTGTCCCCCGAATCACACGTCCTCCCCTTCAAAAAATAATCTCGTTTCTCACCGAGAATCTCTTTGCCGGTCTTATCAATCCCCTTCATGTGATACGTCCAATCCTGAATCACCAAATCACTAAATGAAGTATAAATACCATCATCAATAACGAGTCTGTCCTCGCCTTTTTCCGCATACGTATTGATAATAGAAATCCCCAAGTCAACCGACGAGGCAACCATGCTTCTTCCGGGTTCAATAATAATTTTGGCGTCCTCAGAATCCAGAAGTATCTGATCTATCTTGTTGTGAAAGATCTGGGTCATCTCTTGTAAATATTTTTGTAATAGTACTTGGTTTTCTATAAATGAATTCTCCTGTAATACAGGAATCCCTCCACCAATATTTACGGTAGAAACACTCATTCTCATGGATTGAATGAGCTCTAATAATTGAATAAAATTCTTTCTATAACTCTGCATATCTAATACCTGAGACCCCACATTCATAGAAATCCCTGGGGTAGCGCCCGCCTCCACAATCTGACGGAAGAGGGCCGGTGCCTCTGAAAATAATGCTCCAAATCCCTCAGATAAATTAATCATCGCTCCCTCTGGATTGAGTGTCTTCATTCTTACGGCAATCTCTGGTGATATTTTCCCTTCACAAACCGAAAGGATTTTTTCCACTTCTACTCGTAAATATGCCGTAAAATGTCCTACATTATATGACAGGGCTTGCTGTATTTCTTTTCGTTTTTTATTCGGATTATTAAAAAATATTTCCGCTTCTCCGTTCGCGTCACGCACTTTCACTATCTCTCCTACAGACGCACAATCAAACGCATTTATCCCTGATTCTGTCAGAATTCTCAAAACCTCTGGATGCGGGTTTGCTTTGATTGCATAGGCTATCCGAGAACGGGTGTCCCCTGGAAGAAACTGTTCTTGAAACGTTTGTGCTGTTTCTTTTAACCTTCCTTCATTGAGAAAATAAAACGATTCTTCCGGATACTGTGAAAAAATATCTTCCATAATGGTAGGAAGATCTTTGCCCGGGTGAGTGATTTTATTATCTGATCCTTTCATTAATTTTTCATATACAAAAAACATCCTCCATAAAAGGCTATTCTCTTGTGAAACATATCTAAAGAGCGTTTTTTAATCAAAATTTAATGTTTGAAGAATGAAAAAGTCCTTGACATTTTTTTTCATGTTCGCTAAAAATTCTGACGATGAAATTATCAACAAAAACCGGAACTGGAAAGGAAGTAGAAAAAACAGAACCTAATCTATTGAGACATTTGGTAACAAATATGAGCTCAGGAGAAAATCTTGAAAACATGTCTACCGAGGAAGCCCTGGCTGTTATGACAAAGTGGAGACTAAATGACTTTGGAGAAATGCCCGAGGAAAAGTTTTTATCCGCCATTAAAGAGATCACTGTGCGGTTCGGAAACGGCCTTAAAAATAAACCAAAATGGGAAAAAGCTCTGCGTGACATAAATCTTGAAGAAATCGATGCAGGAAAACAGCCTCTAGAGATAAACACTTCTGAAGAAGTTAATGGAGTTATTACTTCTATTGGGTAATAGCTTGGACTTATTATTGATCGGGGTAGAACTTTGTGAACGAGGTTCGAACTTTTCCTCCTACTTGGGATTATTTTTTATTACCTTAATATTTAATTTTTCTCCTTGATTGTGAAATCCCAGCCTAAATTCCTTTATGTTTTCTGGAATAACATAATGGGTTTTTTGGAAGTGATTATTATTGTAGTACCTTAATAAGCCAATGGATTCGAATACCTCCTGACCTGATTCCACCAAAAGTTCTTCTTCTCCACCGAATCTTAAATTTTGTAAATCTCTCAATAGCAGCAAAATTATAATAAGTGCTGATGACAGGAGCACGGTAATCGTCATTGAAAAGACGTCGTTCGTTTTTAAAGAAAAAAGACAAAACAAAATTATGATAGAAAGCATAGAAAGTAATATCCATTGTCCCCTGTTAACTACTTCTTTTGCGATAGAAGAAGCAATGTTTCTGCTATCTTCAAGGTCAGTCAAAGTATCAAGAAGTCGCTCATAAGCATGAGGAGCTTTGGGTTTGAGGCTAATTACTTCATCCCAAATTTGAAGAAAGCAGGGAAGGGTTCTTTTGTATCCCGTGTCTCCATAAGTGGCGAGCCAGTTATCGTAAGAAATTATGTAATATTTATCCATTAATGATCTAATTTTTTCAGAAAATTTTTCTCCTTGAACTTGCGCCGTTTTATAAAAACTTAAGAATAATGCATCTTCTTTGCTCACGGCGTTTCTTATTTCATTAAATCTTGAGCCAGCTCTCGCGATAAAAAATCCTACTAAAATTGCGAATAAAAAAGTAGTTACCGTTAAAATTAGTTTTATGTCTTCCGCGTTTCCTTGTCCTTGAACAAAAAAAGCTAAAAAAGAAAATAATAATAAACTAATAATACCTCCCTTTACTGAGTCAATGTATCCGATAGTCATATTTTTTATTATTTAAAGAAAATAGCGTAAAATGTAACTTGCTTATGGTAGCAGAGTCTTAAAAATGATGAAAATTTTACTTGGCAGACCTTATACGATATAAAATAACAATATGAAACAACAATTATTAACCGTAGGCGTGATTGGGAAATCACTAAAAGAAAATGAAAAACGAGTAGCTATTCATCCCGAGCATATAAAACATATTTCCAAAAGATTCAGGGAACAAATAACTTTTGAAGAAGAATATGGATTAAAATTTGGAATAACTGATAGTACGATAGCTAAGTTGACATCGGGACGAGTTGCTTCCCGGGAAGAAATTCTAAACAATTTTGATTGTGTAATTATGCCCAAGCCTCTGCCAGAGGATTTGGCTCAAATACACGAAGGTGCAATTGTCTGGGGATGGCCGCATTGTGTACAGCAAAAAAATATTACTCAAATAGCCATTGAGAGAAAATTAACGCTTATTGCATGGGAAGGAATGTATAAATGGAGTAAATCAGATGATAAAAATATGCATATCTTTTATAAAAATAATGAAATCGCAGGTTATGCAGGTGTGGATCATGCATTAAGTCTTATCGGTGTTATTGGAAATTATGGGAAACCACGAAAAGCTGCAATACTTAGCTTTGGTTCTGTGAGCAGAGGAGCTGTATATGCGTTGCAAGGTCAGGGTGTCACAAGTATTATTGTCTATACTCATCGATTGCCAACGGATGTGGCTGAACAATTGCCGGGTGTGATATTTAAACAAATGAAAAGTGACGATTTCGGGAATGTACTTTCTGTAGAACCCGATGGAAGTACTCATCTATTATCCGATGCGTTATCTGATGCGCAAATTATTGTTAATGGTACATTGCAAGATATTGAACATCCTTTAATGTTTATTCCAAAAGGACAGTCAAAAAAATTGAAGAAGGGAACTCTTATTATTGATATAAGCTGTGATGAAGGAATGGGCTTTTGGTGTGCAAAACCCACAACATTTGAAGATCCGCTACTTACTATTGATGGCATCTATTATTATGCGGTTGACCATAGTCCAAGCTATTATTGGGATGCTGCTTCGTGGGAGATTTCTGAAGCATTATTACCCTTTTTACCCATTATAATAAAAGGAGAGAAAGTTTGGAAGAAGGACAAAACTATTTCAAAGGCAATAGAAATACATAACGGAATAATTAAAAATCAGAAAATCATTTCATTCCAGAAACGCGAAAAAACATATCCATACAAGTTACTTTAGTTGATAGTAGCAGGGCATAGTGAACGAAGTTAGAACTTTTTTTAGCACGATCTGGATCAGCTTCATAAATCCTGAATTCACATACATATTTGTTCTGTTTTAACTCAAATCAAACTTGTCCCATGGATCATTAAAATTATGAAGTTTAGCACCTTTGTTATAGGCACTAAATTCAAATTTTGGAACATCTAGTGGTTCAAAAAGTTGTTCTTCATAATCGTGGTATCCAAAAGTTTCTTTTGCTTCCAATTTTATAAATGGCAACGATATATTTGGTGGACTCATTACCGTTTCCAATGTACGAGCAATAAGCTCATTATTGACTCCTGTTTCCTCATTTTTGTCTTGAGATTTAATCGTATATCCATTGCTCTCTAGTTTTTGGATAAACATTTTGTGATTATCTTTTTTTGCTGAACTTTGTGTCGCTCCGATTTCAAAAAAATCTTTTTGAGACATGAATTTATTGTTTAAGTTATTTTTATTATGACAATTTTTTCAAAAAATAGTATCCCTTAGTAGGAACACTCTTTTTTTCGGAAGAAATTGGAAGAGATGGATTCGCTTTTTTTTTGGCAGGCGCGGCAGGAATCGAACCCACGCTAAGGGCTTTGGAGACCCCTGTACTACCATTATACGACGCGCCTGCATCGCTCGAAGAATTTCCCCACTTCATTTCACAGAACAAAGTTCCAAACAGCAGCCGGATTGTACGGACTTCTAAATGAAAATCAACGTTTTTTTAGCAATAGCACAGAATGGTATGCTGAGAAAACTGCAAAAAATACATTTATCCAAAAGAAAATCCATGATTCTCCCAGATAACTAAAAATAGCAATCAAGACGCTTCCTACCGTAAGGACAATGTTTCTTTTCAAGGTTCCTGCATCAAGAGCATATCCAATTCCAATACCGATTAAACCCAGTATAAAAAAGATTGTTAAGTACCCTTCAAATAAAAAGAACGACCAAATCACAGGCACAATCCCCGAAATTGAAATAATCCATGTGTCTGTTGTATCATTGATATTAAGCATCATTAAAACGCTCGCAATGATTATCAATAGCTCTAGGATGACAAAAAAGAGCGGTCCCGTGCCCAATAAATAATCGAGTAAGGCAAACGCAAATAAAAGAAATCCTCCCACAGCAAAAAGCCAATTTTTAATTGATCGAGTTGGATGATTCGTTTTTTTCACGGGCCAAAATGCTCCTAAGACAAGTATTACTCCCCCAATGACACCGAGACTGAAAACTGGATCCATATGGTTTAATTAAATCCCTTTTCATCCTAACCGTTTCTAAAACTTGTCACAATAACGATCTCATTTAGTATAGAAGTACTTCTTAACCACTTTCATCATGTTAAAAGATTTTAAAAAATTCATTATCAAAGGAAACGCTGTTGATATGGCAGTGGGATTTATATTTGGAGCCGCGTTTGCAACCGTTGTAAAATCCCTTATCAGTCACATTATTATGCCTCCTGTAGGTATGGCTCTTGGGAAAGTAGATTTTGCAAATTTGAAATATATTCTTGTTATTGGAACAGAAACCACTGAAGAAGTAGCTATTTCATATGGAGCATTTATCAATGAAGTAATTAGTTTCATCATTCTTGGATTTATTATTTTCATGCTTGTTCGCATGATGAGTAAGCTAAAAAAAACAGAAGAAAAGAAAAAAACTCCAACACCAAAACAAGAATTATTACTCGAAGAAATTCGTGATTTGCTCAAGAAGAAGTAACACTCCCTAGCCCTCTCTTACACTAAGAGAGGGAACAAAATGTATCTTTTTTTCCTCCCTCTCTTGATATAAGAGGGGGACCGAGTCCTTTTAAAAATCTAGGGGGCGTTATTTTTTAGAGAAGAAAAATAAATATTAACTGTCCTATAAAATAAAGTTGCTTTTCCTCTGCCTATAACTACACTTCTCTTGCAATTTTCATTGAGAGGCGGCCAGAGGTGCAACTCTACGACCCGCCAGCAACCTGCCAACAGAATGGCAAAGGTGCTCCACTTGTACGGGATGAGGTTCGGTGAAGTTGCATTCCGTAACTTTTTTTTACACTATGAAAACCTACTTCACCTCCGAATCCGTAACTTCCGGTCATCCTGATAAATTAGCTGACCAGATTTCAGACGCCATATTAGATGAAATTTTGAAACAAGATCCTGACGCGCGTGTTGCCTGTGAAACTCTCGTAAATACCGGACTGGTTCTTGTCGCTGGAGAAATTACAACAAACTGTTATATCGATGTGCAACACATTGCCCGACAAGTAATTCTTGATGTGGGTTATAACTCTGCTGATGTTTGTTTCAATGGAAATACCTGTGCCATTCTTAATGCCATAGAAGAACAATCTCCTGACATCGCTCTTGGAGTAAATACAGGAGGAGCTGGGGACCAAGGTCTCATGTTTGGTTTTGCGTGCGATGAGACACCCGAACTCATGCCAATCCCCATTTCTATTGCACATGAACTGAGCTCGAAACTTACGGAAATACGCCAAAACAGAACGCTCCCTTGGCTTCGCCCAGATGGAAAATCTCAAGTTACATTTGAATATGATGATGGAAAACCTGTCCGTATTGAAACAGTTGTTATTTCTGCACAACATAATCCTGAAATTGAACTTGAAGAATTACGAACTGAAATAAAAAAACATATTATCGAACCCGTTTGCGAAAAATGGATTGATAAAAAGACAAATTTCCATATCAACCCAACCGGACGATTCGTAATCGGTGGTCCACAAGGAGATTGTGGAATGACAGGGAGAAAAATTATTGTCGATACATATGGTGGATATGGACGCCATGGAGGCGGTGCTTTCAGTGGAAAAGATCCGAGTAAAACCGATCGAAGTGGTGCGTATGCTGCTCGCTGGGTAGCGAAAAGTATAGTGGCAGCAGAACTTGCAACAAAATGTGAAGTTCAATTGGCCTATGCCATTGGAATAGCTGAACCTGTTTCAATTCATGTTGATACTTTTGGAACAAGTACCAAAACAACTGAAGAATTAGAAGCAATCGTGCGAAAGAATTTTGATCTCACTCCAAATGGAATTATTACTGATTTAAAACTCAAACAACCAATATATCGTCAAACTGCTGTTGGTGGTCATTTTGGTCGTACGGATGTAAAACTTCCATGGGAGGAATCTCGATCATTGAAAAGTTGACCTTACTAATAAACGACCTACAATCCGACAGATGAATTTTGCACAGAGACCTATCAAAAAACAGAAAAAGGAAATCCCCTTCTTCCTAAAATGGATTCTTATTGGAATTCTTCTTGTAGTCACTTTTTGGGGAGGTGTAGTGGCAGTTCGATCAGGACTCCTTGGGGAAAAAGTACGCCGTGTTATAACACTTAATTCCTTGAAAACTGACGATAGTGGTCATACAAACCTATTATTACTCGGTGTAGCTGGCGATACTGAAGAAGGAGGACATCTGTCTGATTCTATTATGATAGTGTCTATTAATCCGAAGCGCCCAAGTATTTCTGTATTAAGTTTGCCTCGTGATTTACATGTTTCTTCAAAAGTTGGTGATAGGAAAGTAAATGAAGTTTATGCAGCTGCACAATATAAACATGGAGAACCAAAAGGATTAGAAATCATAAAAGATGCCCTTTCCCAGTTCACCGGTATTGAAATCCATTATGCCGCTGTAGTAGATTTTGCATTATTCGAAGATGGAATCGATCTTCTTGGAGGAATAGATGTATTTGTTCCACAAGATATTCGAGACGATAAATATCCCGATACAAATTTCGGATACCAGACCTTTGTTGTACGTCGTGGACTACAACACTTTGATGGGGATACTGCGTTAAAGTATGCACGAAGTAGAAAAACAACTTCTGATTATGATCGAGCTCGACGACAACAGGATTTAGCTCTGTCTATTCGACAAAAGATAGAATCAAATGGATGGGTTGAAAATACTCAAAAGTTACGAGAATTTTACGATTTATTCCGAAGAAAAGTAAACACTGACATCGACCTCTCTACTCTTGTAGCTTTGGCAAAGGTGGGAATGGGAATCGATTATGGAGATATTGTCTCTGCCGTATTAAATGATGATCCAACACAACGTGGAGGACTTCTTTATGCTCCCGCAAGAGAATTTTATAACGGACAATTTGTTCTTCTTCCTCGATCAATGGCTGATACACAAGCTTTTCTTGACCTTGTATTAATTCATCCAGCAGTCTTGTTAGAAAATGCTCAAATCGCTGTTCTCAATGGAACAGAAGAAGAAGGTGTTGCGGGAAAAGTAGCTGCACAACTCCGTCGTCTTGGCTTTCATGTTATTGAAGTTGGAAATTATGAAACAGAAACGGGAAATCCTGTTGCTACAAGCTTTCTTGAAATAGCTCCTACGGCAACAACGAATGGCACAAAAAAATTCTTGTCACAATTCTTTGATATTTCTATCACACGAACTTCTGACGCCATTTCTTCTGAAAGTCTCATAGATATTCAACTCATTCTTGGGAACTAATTTTATTGCTTAATCTTCGAAGCAATGGCACAATTTTCATGATGAAAAAGTTATGTGTTGTTCTCCTTGGATGTCTTTTCCTTTTAAATGGATCCGTCCTTGCACAATCAAATGATGTAGCTCCTGAATGTGAACAAGGAAAATTTAATGCAGACTGCATATTTCCTACCTGGCAAAGCGAAGAACGTCCCGGACAAGCAACCGATGCGATTGTTCAGGGAGTCATTGGAGAAAATCATGATGGAGGATTTCTCATGACCTATATTCCCCGAATTATTGATATTGTTCTGAAATTTGTTGCTCCAATAATAGTTGTTATGCTGATTTGGTCAGGAATTCTATTTATAACTGCTGGAAGCAATGAGGATGATCTCAATAAAGCCAAAGAATTTTTTACCTACGCCCTTATTGGTGTAGGATTTATTATTCTGAGTTATTCAATACTCAAATTTGTATATTTCTTGATTGCTCGCGGATGAAAAAACTTGGATTATTAAGCTGCCTTTTAGGATTATTTGTTGGATTCACAACAACCGTACATGCTGAAAAACATCCACTTTGTACTCTAGAACCTCCTGCTTCTTGTTTCTTTGCAATACAACTTAATTCTAGGGTATATGAAAAACAATCCCTTAAAGAAAAATCTTATCCTGGAGATCCTGGTCCTGAAAAACATTGTCCTGTCGTAGAAGCAGAATCTTTCAACCATGGAATAGGAATGCTTCCTGGTAGTTCTGTACTTGATATTGTCTACAAAAAATTAACAGGAAATACCGAGCATTGTGATGATAAAAATGCAATTACGCTATTACAAGAAAAACTTGGCACAGCTTGCAAAGGAGTTGGAAATCCTGATGGAAACTGTAGGCCCGCTACTGTCACGAACAATAAGTTAGATGTAATTTGTACAGGCGAACACTATGCTGATGGAAAATATGGACTCTGTACCCAAGAAGCCGTTCGTCGATATCTCGAATACTTCAAAGTATCCACAACAGAATGTGATGACAAGCCACAATTAGTTATAACAACTAATCCTCAACAAATAAACCAAGGTGAAGAAACTACTATCACTGTTACTGAAACCAACGGAAAAGCTTACAAATGGGAAAATGAATCCAACTTTATTGCAATAGAAGATCCTCTTATGGGAGATGCTCTTAAGATTAAAGATATAAAACTTATGATAAATAACGAATCTCAAATCGTTGCCCTTGGAGAAAAAATTCCTCATATTTTTCCTTCTTCAGGAAAAGAAACACTCTATGCCTCAGAAGGAATATCGACCGCAAAACCTTCTCTTGAAATACTTCCGGGAGAAAACTCAATTAATGTAATAGCAATTGAAGCTTCAACAAAAACGGGGGATGGTACAACCAATACGGGTAATAGAACACCTGCTGATCTTGGCTGCAAACAACTTTTACCAAAATACCTAGTAGGAGCAAGCTGTGATACTTCCGAGCTTAAAGGTGATGCACGTGATATTACGTACTGGATTCAAAAATTTTCAGGAAAAATTACCACATTTATTGCGGCTATTGCTGTGGTTCTTATTGCATGGAATGCATTTGGTCTCGTTATGGCTGGAGGAGAAGCTGATCAAATTTCTACAATTAAAAAAGCTCTCGTGTGGGTTGGAGTTGGACTTCTACTTACGATATTCGCATACGTAATTGTAAAAACGGCTATTTCGCTGTCCTTTCTACAGTAACTGGGACTTCAAAAAGAACTTCCGTTATTTGTAGTTTAAAGTTTGTAGTTTGATTACAGTCCCATCTGTGCTTTCAACGCCTCTGCGGCGGCTGCGTCTTGATCAGCTTCTCCTGACTCCTCTTCTCGTATTTTTTCGATTTCAAGCTCTTTTACTCGTTGTTGTTTGAGTTTTTCAACATCGTCTCCAAATTCTTTTTCGAGTTCTGCAAATTTAACTTTTTCTTCTTCAAAGATTTTCACTAACTCATTAATTTGATCAATCGAAAGACGAGGAATCGCGTCAATAACACGTTTCTTTTCTTCCAATGTAAGAGAAATTGATCCCTCAAGCAATGTAAGGAAAATTTTCTCATCAAAAGTTGTATCTGGATGAGGCGGAATTACGAAAGTATATCCTGAACCAGTTGTAACAGGCGTCTGCCCATCATCTTGTGTTCCTGCCGGAGTTGTATTGTCGTCCGTCATATTGTTTGAAAAATCACGTTGAGACTACTTTTTCTCAGCTGGTTTTGCAACCTTTTTCGCAGCAGGTTTTTTTGCCACTGGCTTTTTTGCTACTGGTTTCTTTGCCGCAGGTTTTTTCTCAACTTTCACAATATCTTCTTTTTTTGCAGCTGGTTTTGAAGCAGCTTTTACTGTGCCAAGAGAAAGAATTTCAATAACAGTGTAATCCTGACGATGTCCATGCAAACGACGATATCGTTTTCGTGGTTTCATCTTGAATACTCGAATTTTTTCTCCTCGAGAATGTTCGATGATTTTTGCTTCAACCTGAATTCCATTAAGAATTGGTGTACCTATCTGGAAATTTTTCCCATCTTCTTCACTAATAAGAAGTGTATCAAATTTTATTTTCTTTCCTGCTTCAACGGGAAGTTTATCTACTTCCAACTTGTCTCCTACTTTCACAAGGGCCTGGTGGCCGCCGATTTTTGCAACTGCGATCATCTTATAAATGGATTAAAATCGTCCTGTTAGGTCAGCAAAAGCTGTAAAACCCACGGACAGAGCGCTCGGATTCTGCGGATTTTTTGTGAAATGTCAATTTTTTCGTACACTTCAATCAATGATAGGATTTCTCTCCGGGACCGTCGCAACTGTTGCTCCACAAAAAATATTAGTTCTCACCCCCGGGGGCGTTGGATATAACATTATTCCAGCTGGATCTCTTCTTTCTGAGGTACGAGAAGGTGAGGCCTTTGCTGCTGCTATTTTTACTATAGTGCGAGAACAAGAAATCACTCTCTATGGCTTTGGATCTGACATAGAAAAAGGTTTATTTGAAAAGCTCATTGGAGTATCAGGAATTGGACCCAAAACAGCTATTGCAATGGTTTCCACTCCTGCTGATCAGTTTCAAAACGCCATTGCGGCAGGAGATGTAGCATTTCTTACCAGAATTCCTGGATTAGGAAAAAAAACAGCCGAACGATTAATTGTAGAATTACGAGGAAAGCTAAATCTTGAAACGGCTGGAGACACTTCATTGCCCCAGTCAAAAACTATACAAGAGTCCAGTGCTGCTCTACAGAACCTAGGATATGATCCTCGCACCATTAACGATGTTTTAAAAGAAGCACCCACCGATGCTAGCACTGAAGACTTGGTAAAATTCTTTCTTTCAAGCAATGTCTAGGTTGAGTGCAAATATATCTTATATATGAAATTCATTACCCTCATTCCTGAATTTATTGATAAAAAAATCGCGCAATTTTTTGTACTCCTTATTCGTGGATACCAAAAAACTTTTTCACCTGATCACTCTCCCGTCGGAAAATGCAATCCCACTTCAGGATGTCGTTTTTTCCCTACTTGCTCTGAATACGCTCGTATCTCACTCGAACGAAATGGATTTATTCTTTCTGTATTCAAAATTATCTGGCGCATAACCCGCTGTACTCCCTGGTCAAAAGGCGGCATAGATATTCCTTCAGGAGTCTCGGTTGACGCCCCTGTATTACAGACTACACTTCCTCCGAAATTTATGTCCAACAAATGATCTTTGTTTCTATCATCGTTTTCTTATTAGTTTTTTCTGCACTCATCCTTGTTCATGAAGCTGGGCACTTTTTTGTAGCACGCTGGTCTGGCGTACGCGTTCTTGAATTTGGTCTTGGATTTGGAAAAAAATTCTGGAAAAAAGAAAAAAATGGCGTCGAGTACTCTGCTGGAGTAGTGCCATTTGGTGGGTATGTACGAATGTTAGGAGAAGAAGAGGAATCTAATGCTCTCGATTCTTTTGAAAAAGCAAAACTCTGGCGACGTATGGCTATCACTCTTGCTGGAATTTTTATGAACTTCGTATTTGCCATTATAATTCTTGCTGGATTATTCACAGCAGGAAGCACCCCTATTCTTATTTCTGATGCTGATGTTGATGCTGCTGTAGAGCAAGGAATTATTGTATTAGGAGAACCAAACGAGGAGGGAAAACAAGAAATTTTAGAAATTCATAAAATTCAACTCCCTTTTCCTCAATCTATTGCCTTTGCTGTAAAAGAAACGTGGCGTATCTCTGGAGCTGTAATAGAAAAAGCCGCAGAAATTCCTGTCCAACTTATCCAAAAAGGAACTCTTCCTGATGGACTTGCTGGTCCTGTTGGAATTGCTGAAGCAACACATCGCATACTTCCTGCTGGTCTTGCTGCGATTTTAAAACTCACCGCATTACTCTCTATTTCTTTGGCCGTAATGAACTTACTTCCTCTTCCTGCTCTAGATGGTGGACGATTTCTTTTTCAATTTATTGAGATGATTACGTTCCGGAAAGTCCCTGCTAAATTTGAAATGTGGGTTCATACTATTGGGTTTGGATTGCTCATGTTGCTCATCGTATTTATTACCTGGCAAGACATTGTTCGAATCTTTAGTTGAAAACTTGACACCAAGTCTCGAACTCGTACAATCCCGCCGCCTTGCTGAGCGCAAGAATCGAAACTTTTGAAGAAAATGGCTGACAAATTTACGCTATCGGCAACAAAACGAGAAGTAGGAAAAGCTGCTCGTCGCGAAACTCGCAACGAAGGACGTGTTCTTGCAGCAATATATGGGAATAAAGTTGAACCTACAGCTATTTCTGTTGACGCTTCTGAGATCCTTCGCGTATATCGTAAAGCTGGATTGTCTGGCCTAATCGAACTTGATCTAGATGGAAAAAAATATTCAGTAATTATTAAAACGGTAGATATTCATCCAGTACGTCATGAATTGGCACATCTTGATTTTCTAGCCGTAAATGTAAAAGAGGCTACTACAGTATCTGTTCCTATTGAATTTATAGGAGAATCTCCCGCAGTGAAGTTGGGAGGAACCTTCCTTTCAAAATATAATACTATCGATATACGTTGTCTTCCTACGGATATTCCCGAATCGTTCAAATTGGATATTTCTTGTTTGGAAAACTTCAATGACCACCTCTCAGTTGCCGATTTAAAAATTGATGAGGAAATGTTTGAAATTATGGGGCTTGAGCCTCAAATTATAATTTGTTCTATTGCTGGACACGCTGCAGAAGAGGAAGAAGAAGAAATAGAATCAGACGAAGAAGAGTCTGTTGAGGTTGAAGTAACGGGTCAGAAATCAGAAGAAGGTGAGGATGAGGGTGCAGATGAAGATAAGGATAAAGATAAAAAGAAGGATAAAGACAAAGATAAAAAGAAATCTGAAAAATAATCTTAAATTATAGTAACTACAAACCTCACTTCGGTGAGGTTTTTTTATATTTCTAAAATCAAAAATACGGTCACGTGACCATGTATTTAGTTTATGCTATTCTCCTTGTGATGAATTTAGTGGAATTATTCATAGGCGGAGCATTCATGGGGACCGTTTTCATGATGCTTTCTGTGCGATTTTTTCCTTCTTGGGGTCTTCTTGATTTCCCTGAACGTTACGGATTAAAACGAGGAAAAATCCCTTACCCTGGTGGAATAACTCTCGCACTGCTTGCCTGTATTATTTGTATTATTTTAGGATGGAATGGTATTGCTATTATTGTTTTTGCAACAGCTATAATTGCCTTTCTTGATGATCGATTTCAGTTACCAGCCCTTCCACGACTTGCCTCTCAATTAATTATTGCTGGAGGAATTACATTGCTTTTTGGTATTCAAATAACACAAGTTGGGAATCCTTTTGGAACAGGAATGTTTCTACTCCCCATCCCCATTGCTATTGGAGGAACTATTCTCTGGATTCTCTTGGTTCAAAATGCTCTCAACTGGTTTGATGGTCTCAAAGGACTTTGTGTTGGTATTTCTGGCGTAGGATTTCTTGCTCTTGGAATTTTTGGTCTTATTCGCCCTGAAGTAGCATGGGAGGTAGATTTACCAACTTTTTTAAATATTACTTTCGCTCTTGCCGGAATCTGCACGGGGTCATGGCTCCTCTTTTTTAAAGGGAAAATTCTGCTTGGTGACTCCGGCTCCCAGGTATTAGGACTTCTCCTTGGAATCCTTTCTATCGTTGCTGGAACAAAATTAGCTACCACTCTTCTTATTCTAGGCCTCCCTCTTCTCGACGCAGCTGTTGTGATATTGAGAAGAATTTTCCTAGATAAAAAGTCTCCCCTCAAAGGAGATCAACGTCATTTGCATCACGCTCTTGCAAAACGTATTGGAGAAAAAAAAGCCGTCCTCATTTTACTTACCTGTTCTGCACTACTCGGTGCTGGATCCATTTTCCTTCCCGGATGGGGAAAAATCGTTGGAGTAATTTTTGTTGGAGGTTTTTTAATGATCGTACATTTTTGGAAACAAAAATAATCTTTTTGAAGTTTGTAGATTAAAAACTAAGGTTTGTTCTATTCTCTTCCCAAAAACGCATCTACCGCTTCTTTCCACGAACGCATGTTTCTATTCAATAGAGTATTGGCTAATACTGAATTCTTTGGTCGTTTTGCTGGACGTTCTAATGCTGTCGAAGCAATACGTTTAATCTCTGTTTCTGAACCGGTTCGCTGTAATACATATTCTGCCAACTCTGCCCAACTACAGGGTTCTCCTGTATTCTGAAGATGAAAATGTCCCGATGCAGGAGATTTATCGACAAACTCCTCTATCACAAATTTTGCTAAATCTCCTGCAAAAGTTGGCCGCCCTATCTCATCACCCACTACACGTAAACTTGATTGTAATACTGATTTTTCACGAATAGTTGTAATAAAGTTTTTTCCATGAGAACCAAATAACCACGATGTACGAATATTCCACCATAATGCTGAATATTTTTCCAAGAGTTTTTCTGCCTGCAGCTTTGTTTCCCCATAGTAATTCAATGGAACTCTTTCACTGTCTTCAGGAATTGCTTCTCCTGAAGGAATGTTAAAAACATAATCCGTAGAAAAATGAATAATCGGCTGTCTATGCGACAATAACGTCTCCAATATTTGTATGTTTAATTGCTTACAACGTCCCTGCTCTGTTTCTGCTGCATCTACTTGCGTATATCCAACACAATCAATAATTCTATCAAAAAACTGTCCCGCTAAAAAAGCGTCAACAGCTAATACATTTAATAAATCTAGCTCTCGATGCGTAGGCGCAACCAACTCAATGTCTTCACGTTGAGAAAGAAGGCCAAAAAATTCTGACCCCAATAATCCCGTTTTTCCCAGAAGTAAGATTCGCATCCTCTGGGTTGTAGCAGATAAAACGAGGGTCCGCAAGAGCGAACCCTCATCAATTCATCATTTTTTACACTTCCCACAACATCCCAAATCCCATGCTGCTGGTAAATAAAGTGCTCCTGCCACTGTTAATATATATACAAACATGGGCATAATAGCCGCTCCTCCATCACCCTTTATTTTGTGACCAAAAAGAAAGATAACAAGCAGTACTCCTGTAGTAAATAATGCACATTCTCGACGGAATCCGACAAGAAGCCATACACCGAGAAGAACCTCGAGGAAAGGAACAATCCAAAAGAACCCTGCTACCAATGCGACTGGAAGCATTGTATCTTCAAATCCTGGAGTCATTTGGTATACGAAGGCAGAAACTCCGCCAATAATTTTACCAAGTCCAGCAAAAAAGAAAAAAACTGCGAGTGCCCATCGCAAAAGCCATTCCGCTTTTTGTGAGCCTGATAACCGATCCAAACAACATGTCATAGTTAAAGAAATTAAGAAATTCTAGTATTAAGCCTAAAGGATAATGAGATATTTCCAAACTTTCTTCGGAAAACAAAAAACTCGCCAATAAATCGACGAGTTTGCTCTGAATGGAATAAGCCGCGTTCTGTCGAGGATTATCATTTCTCTTATCCTGAGCATTTCTACTCAGTGTCATCAGCAGGACCGAAATAAGATTCAAACGTGAGAACAATATCACTTATCTCGTTCGGGCCACCTGCCTCTCCACCAAAAGGGTTTACCGCCAACATGTCTTA
>CAZGJL010000017.1:0-18349 GCA_964526665.1 uncultured Candidatus Peribacteria bacterium
AAGATAATCCAATAAACTATTTCAAAAATTATGATGCAACCATAAATTATAAATCGATAATTATTTAAACTAGTAAGAAGATTATCAATTGTCGCAAAAAAAATAAGTGTTATGAGAATTGAGAAGATTAAACCCTGAAAAAACAAGTGATATTTGTTTTTTATTAGCTCAATCCAAGTTTGTACTTCAACCAGTGACATTGTTTTAATTGAAAGACCTTAGAAAACGATTTATTACATTATTTCCTGTTAAATGTATACCATACTGTCGCGTGTTCTTCAAATGTAAAAGTACCTTAGAAAGAATCCAAAAGAACCATAGGATTGCAGCCTTCTTCCTCTCTAACCTTCGGGTTTTTCCCGAACGTCCTTCAAAACAGAGAAGTCCGCTTATAGAGTCGTGTGTATATGAAAAGCCACTATCGGGCACATTGCCCGATGTCCTAGAATCCTCAAAAAACACTGAAATAAGCATCCGTCAATGATCGAAAGCATAGATTATAACTGAAAAAGAACTGTTTTTCTCTCTCTATGACCATCGGGCAATGCCCGAAGGTCGTTGAGCTGTTTTTTTGATAAAAAAAAAGAGCGGAAACCCGCTCTATGACTGTAAATTGGTTGCGGGGGATGGATTTGAACCACCGACCTTCGGGTTATGAGCCCGACGAGCTACCACTGCTCTACCCCGCGTCAACAATTGAAGAACCTTTGCCAATAAAGAATGGTGGGCGTACCAGGACTTGAACCTGGGACCTCGTCCTTATCAGAGACGCGCTCTAACCAGCTGAGCTATACGCCCTTCTCTAGGCGGGGAGATTGTAGGAATTATGAGACTTGTGTCAACGTTTTTCATAAAAACAAACATCTCTTTTTCATGTTGCCTTTGTGAGCGAAGCAATCAACGATTATTCGAAGTGAATGCTCAAATCGCCAAAGGCGATTTAATGAACGAGAATATTTCGTTTGCGAGCGAACAACAGCAACGAGCTTTTTTGGTTCTTTTTTCGCGGAGAAAAAAGAATGAACAAGAATTTTACTCAATCGGACTAATCGGCGCTATCGAAGCTACAATCTTCTTCATCCCAATCCCACTAAACGCCACGGTCAAAACATCCCCAGCCACCTGAATAATCGTCCCTTCTCCAAACTCTGCATGATTCACTCGGCCTCCCACAGACCAATCGCTTGTATTTTCTTCTATACCAAAAAGTGCCTCTGTTCGATTTGTTGGCTGTTTTTTATTAATAAATGATGGATATTCATCTGAAAACGGTTCTAATTTTTGCTTTTTTGCTTTTGGTGCAGAATAAGAATTTCCAGAAGATACTTTGCGAGAAAATCGAGAACGAGATGGTGCTGTATCATCTGACGTACGCTCCAATGATTCCTCGTGTAATTCCGTGAGGAATTGACTCGCTCCTCCGTATTGCGTCCGCCCAAATAACATTCGTTGCTGCGCATGTGTAATCGTACAATGATCCATTGCTCGCGTTATTGCCACATATCCAAGTCTTCGTTCTTCTTCCAATGCACTTCGGTCAGTCAATGCTCCTTGTCCAGGAAACATTCCTTCTTCCCATCCAGCGAGAAATACACGTGGAAATTCTAATCCTTTGGACGCATGAACCGTCATCAATGTAACGGCATCTCCATCTGACATTTGGTCTAAGTCCGAAATCAACGCTACACCCTCTAGAAACGCCGCTAATGATTCATCTGCTGAATCATATCGCCCCGCTACAGAAAAGAGCTCCTTGACGTTCTGCTGACGCGCCTCGCCCTCTGACGTTCCGTCATCGAGGAACTTCAAGTACTTTGTTTTTTCAATCACGTGATCAAGCAGAATAGAAATCGGCTCGGTCTTGGCTTCCTCTTGAAACGCTTTGATCAAATCACGAAAATCTTTCAAAACCGTTTTCTTTGATTCTGGTAATTCGATTCCCTCCACTTCTTCCAAAATCTCAAACATTGACATTGAGTAATTCTTCGCAAAATCCTTCACCAGCTCCAATGTCGCCGCCCCGATCTTTCGACTTGGAACATTTATAATTCGAAGAAACGCCACATCATCCCGCGGATTAAAAATCAACCGCAAGTACGCTACAATATCTTTTATTTCTTTTCGATCAAAAAATCGTGTCCCTCCCACAATCTGATAGGGAACCTGCCGACGCATCAACGCCTCCTCGATAGAACGCGACTGAGCATTCATTCGGTAGAGAATTGCGCAATCATCATACCTCCCACCATCACTGGCGTGCTCACAAATCTGTTCGGCAATAAAGTTTCCTTCCACCCGGTCATCTGGCGCTTGATGCACGCGGACTTTTGATCCAGAATCTGCTTCCGTCCACAGTTTTTTTTGTCTCCCTGTTTCATTGAAGGCTATCAACGTGTTGGCGTTTTTCAAAATATTCCCTGAACTTCGATAATTCTGCTCCAGCTTAATAACTGCTGCATTCGGGAAATCTTTTTCAAAGTTCAAAATATTGGTGTAATCCGCTCCACGAAAAGAGTAAATCGACTGATGATCATCTCCAATCACACACAAATTATTCCGTGGCTCGGATAACAAACGCACCAATCGATACTGCGTGAAGTTGGTGTCTTGGTACTCATCCACCATCAGGTGATGCCACCGTTCTCGATATTTTTCCAACACTTCAGGACACTCTTCCCAGAGCTGTACTGTTTTTTGGAGTAAATCATCAAAATCCAACGCATTGTGCTCCATCAATCGTTTTTGATATTCAGGGAAAATCTTTTCTACCGTGCGATACAGGGGAGATCGATTATGTTCATCACCAAAAGTAAGAGGCGTTTTGAGCATATTCTTTGCCCCAGAAATAATTCCTGCAATGGGACGAGGCTTAAATTCTTTTTCATCAATCTGCAGATCTTTCAAAATCATCTTGATAAGTTTCTGCGAATCATCTGTGTCAAAAATGACAAAGTTCTTTGTCAGTCCGCAGTCCATTTTTTCAATATCTTCTCGCAGGATTCGTACACAAATTGCGTGAAACGTTCCCACTGCTGGTAATCGTCCTCCTCCCAATATTTTTGTAATTCGTTCCTTCATCTCCCCTGTTGCTTTATTCGTAAACGTCACGGCGAGAATCTTCTCTGCAGGAGTTCCCTGTGCTATTAGGTTTGCGATACGATGGGTGAGTGTTTTTGTCTTCCCAGAACCCGCTCCAGCAAGGATAAGTAGTGGGCCCGTCAGAACCTTCACTGCTTTGCACTGCTCTGGATTAAGTCCGGAAAAAATTTCATCGCTCATGTGTCGCGGAGTGTACTGAGATTTGGGAAAATTTAAAAGAAAAAAATGTATGCCTGCGCGCATTGACCTAAGACGGAAAATGATGTAAAAGAATCACCGTGAAGGAGTTTTTTTCATTAAAAAACGTCTTCCTGTCTTTGAAAATTCGGCAGAAATATTAGTTGGATTTCCTTCGCTTTTGAGCAAAGGCATAGGTAATTCAACTAATCTTATTTATTCACCAATATTAAATGCTTTATGAAAAATTTATTAACATTAATGTTCGCGATAATATTTATCGTCAGCACCCAAATCAGCTGTAAAAATACAAACAATACAGCTGAACAGAAAAACATCGCCTGCTGGACAGCAGTTGAAATGATTTCCGTGGAAGATATAAAAAATTTTGGAGTAGATTCCAGAGCTCTTGCAAATCACGTAAAGGCCCGAAACAAAGACAACCTCATTGTGCAAGAAGGTCTTCATTGTTACAGTGACAGTGTTTCTGTTAATGACAGTATTCGATATTTCTTTCTTCGTTCAGAGGCAAATGCATGGTTACAAATGAAGGGGAAGAATATAAACACCGGGAAAAATATTCGAAGTATAACTCTTTACTATAATGTTGATACTAAAACTTATCAGGGACGCGTCCCCCTAAAAGATGAGTATGATGACTTTTATGAAGCCATGTCGTGTTATTTTATTGCTTAGGAAGAACTCGGATAATTTTTTAATAGAATAACTCTGCCAATTTAAAAAGAATAACCGTCTCAAGTTGAGGCGGTTTCTTTGTGTCCCCAAAACATTGACTTTCATTTTAAATATAGTATTAACACCTATGTGGAGATATAACTTTTCATTAAAAAATCATATCTTCCTATCTTTGAAAATTCGGCAGAAATATTAGTTGGATTTCCTTCGCTTTTGCACAAAGGCATAGGTAATTCAACTAATCTTATTTATTCACTAAATATTTACACGTATGTCACATCAAAAAATTATTCGTATTCCTACGGAGGAAATTCCAAAGGAACGTATTTCATTGGTAGTAGGAGAAAATCCATGGAAAGATCTCTCCATTATTAGAGAATATCTCTCTCTAGAAAAAAATACCCATGTGCTATGCATTACTCCTGGATTTTTAACCGGAAAAGAAGGAAATTTTGAAGAAGTTATCCATGTAGGAGAGGATAAAGACCGAGCTCCTGAGTTTTTAGCCAAACATCTTTTGTATGAAGCTGAAAAAATCCTGTTTGAATCATGGACTGATGATCTAAGGTTTAATAACCACGAGGTACTATTGCGAGATTTCAGCATTCCCGATGTAGGACTTATAATTTTCTTCCCAGGAACAAGTTCTGGTTGGAAAAAAGCGCTAAAAAGCCGATTCGGAGAAGAAGAAAACCTAGCACATTTTAAGAATTCTATTCGGACAACAACCCCAAATATTGTTTTCTTAGGTGATGCAACGTTTGATGCCCTTAAATGTTTACTATAAACTTTCTGCCAAATTAACAAAGAAAAACCGCTGTCTAAGTAGAGAGCGGTTTTTCATGTCTCCAAAATATTGACTTTCGTTCTGAATATAGTATTAATACCTATGTGGAGATATAATGTTTCATTAAAGAATCATGTCTTCCTATCTTTGAAAATTCGGCAGAAATATTAGTTGGATCTCCTTCGCTTTTGAGCAAAAGCATAGGAAATCCAATTAATTTATTCACAAAAAAAATGCTTTATGAAAAATTTATTAACATTAATGCTCGTGATAATAGTTATCATCGGCACCCAAATCAGCTGTAAAAATACAAACAATACAGCTGAACAGAAGACTACTAACAGCGTCAACAAAGTTGACACGGCTTCCGCGAAAGAGATGAAGGGCCTTCGCTCAGATTGCCAAGCTGTTGTAAATAAGTTAAATCGCGACCTCATTTCGCAAGACAGTATTTCAGTCAATGACAATATTCGATATTTCTTTCTCCTTTCAGAGGGAAATAAATCGTTAAAAATTAGGGGACGGGATGTAAACACCGGAAAAGATATTCGATCTATAGAGTTTCACTATACGGAGAGTACTAAAACTTATGACCCTCCTGAGAAACGCGAACTTTCAGTAGAAGAATGTGAGGATTTTCGTGCAGCTATGCTAGCTTATTTTAGTGCTCCGAAAGAACTCAAGTGATTTTTTAATAGAATAACTCTGCCACGTTTCCAAAGAAAAACCGCTTTCTAATAAAGAGCGGTTTTTCATGTCCCCAAAATATTGACTTTCATTTTGAATATAGTATTAACCCCTGTGTGGAGATATAACTTTTCATTAAAAAATCATATCTTCCTGTCTTTGAAAATTCAGCAGAAATATTATTTGGATTTCCTTCGCTTTTGAGCAAAGGCATAGGTAATCCAAATAATCCTTATTTATTCACTTAATACACATGTAACATGATGAAAAACGTAGATGGAAATTTATTATTAATTGGTGAATTACCAATGACCGGAAAAGAATCTCTTTCTCTGTCAAGAATACTCATCGAAAAATTCTTACAAAAAACTGGTAATATAGAACGAGTTTTATTGATACCCAGTTTGCCTAAAGGGTCCTCTAATCAGTATATAGCGAAAGTAGCCGCTGTATACAAATATCTGGGATACCCACTGTACTCGATTTATGACGAATTTGATCGTGTTGCTGCCGTAAAAAATGCAGAAGCAATTGCAGTTGTTGGAGAAGACATTGTCTCTCTCCTAGACGCGATGAATACGTTAAAAATCATGACTCATATTCGAGACCGATGCCTCCAAGGAATTCCTTATATGGGCTGGGGCGCAGGCTCAATTGCAGCGTGTCCTGCACTTATGACGACTAATGACATGCCTATTGTTAAATGCTTAAATCTTATTCCCTTTCAAATTAATACACCTTATGTGGATGAAAATCCTGCAGGAAATGGAGGGAAATCCCGAGACGAAAAGATTAATGAGTTTCTCAAAGAAAATCCAGATGTGTGCGTAACAGAATTAGAAACAGCGGGCTCATTTGAAATTTTAAAGGGAAAACCAACATTAATTGGTGCTAACTGCCATATTTTTAGGCATGAACAAACCCCTTGGAAACTTCTTCCTGGGAAACTGTGCGATTTCTTAATGGCTGGATAAATTTATTTTGCTCGATTTTCAAAAAACCGTCTCACTTCACTGTGAGATGGTTTTTTCATGTCCCAAAAATATTGACTTTCGTTCTAAATATAGTATTAACACCTATGTGGAGATATAACTTTTCATTAAAAAATCATATCTTCCGTTCTTTGAAAATTCGGCAGAAATATTAGTTGGATCTCCTTCGCTTTTTGCTCAAAAGCATGGGTGATTCAATTAATTTTATTTATTAACAAATACTAAATGTTATGAAACTAAATGCTTTATTAATTAGTAATTCCACCATGGGACAAGGTCCTCATGCTGGTCAGTATCTGGGACATTGTCTTCCAGAATTACAAAATTTTTTGGTAACACACGACATCAAGTCTGTTCTTTTTATTCCTTATGCAGGAGTAACTACGTCATGGGATGCTTATGAAGAAAAAGTGGCCAAAGTCTTCAACGAATTAGGCGTTAAACTAAAGTCTATTCATCATTATGATTTTTCGAAAGAAGAAGATGAGCAGGCCATTCAAAATGCTGATGCTATCGTTGTTGGAGGGGGAAACACATTTAACCTCGTACATCAAATGTATGACACCGTTATTATGGGAGCAATTGCAGAAGCTGTAGAAAATGGGAAACCGCTTATCGGTTGGAGTGCTGGAGCAAATATTGCTTGTCCTACATTGAAAACTACCAATGACATGCCTATCGTAGAGCCTCAAAGTTTTAACTGTTTATGCGTTATTCCATTTCAGATTAACCCACACTACTTAGACAAAAATCCTGATGGACACGGTGGTGAGACACGAGAAGCTCGCCTCGAAGAATTTATTGAAGCTAATCCGAATGTTTATGTAGCCGGCTTACGAGAAGGTTGCATGTTTGAATTCAGAAACGGAGACATGAAATACATTGGTGAACACACGTGCAGAATTTTTAAGAAAGAAATGGAGCCAAAAGAATTAAAAGATGAAAAAGAGTTACAACTCTTGCTTGCTTAAATAAAAAATCTGCTGAACTACAAAGGAAAACCGTCTCTCACATGGGACGGTTTTTCATATACAAAGTTTTACACAATTTATTCACAAAAAGAAACTGAACCCCTCATTACTTCGCTAATTCTTGGATCGATACCACTTCCATTGTTCTCACATTCAACTCAATACGAATACTCTCTCCATTCGCAGAAGGAAATATAACCGTCATTATTTCTGGAGCAAATTCCGAACTCGCCATTTCCCCTTGCTCTTCCCACCATTTATCGATATATGACTTATCTAATCCACGTGAATCAAATCCATTGTCCTCAAAAGCTTCAGTGGCAACACGCAAAATATCGGCATCACTTGGTACATCCTCCCATATCAATTGACCTGGTGATACTGGAGAAGGAACAGCCATAGCTTTTGTCGTAGGAGCAACGGATTGAGCCTCTTCTTCTGGTTCTAAAACATTTGACTCTTCACTTAAAAGCACCATTTGTGGCGTAATAACTACCTCTTCTGGTCCTGGTACTTCAACAACTGGTTTTTGCATCTGTATAATGGGCTCTGGAGCAAGTGTTTCTTCTTTCCTCTCCAACACTTGTGATGTAATCACTACATCTTCTGGTTCTGATAATACGGTTCCTTCTTCCTGAACCACGGGCTCTGCCATGTCTTGCTCAAGAATTGGAACAGGTCGTGACGCCTTTCTATTATGAAGAACCGGAGATGATGATTCCTTTATCAGAGCTATATCCGGTTTCTGCAGCATTGGCACAATAACCACCGCGCACACTGCCGCTCCGAGAGCAACCGGTGCGGTAAACTTTAACCATCGTGGTATTCTCCTATGCTTTCGCTGATGCAATTCTTCTGAACGCTGCAAAATCCGACAACGAATCTCTTGAGCAACTGATTCATCAAGCTTTTCTTTTGGTCGTGCAGCAATAAACTCCCTCAGAAAAGCTCCCCACTCTGTATCATTTACATCAATCTCTGGCACAAATTCTGCCAATTCCTTGAGCATTTTTTTGATATCGGAATCCGTAAACTGTTTTTTCATTGTAAAAAAAGTGAAATCGCGAGAAAACTCGCTAATGTTGGAGCGTCTGCACGTAATTTTTTTAACGCGCGCCCCACTGTCATTTTTACAGCCCCTTCAGATTTCCCTGTTAATTCGGCAATTTGAGCAAATGACAAATCCTGCCAAAACCGCATCATGAGGACTTCCCTACTTTCAGCTGCCAATTCTCTCAATGCTTTTTGTAATTTTTCACCAACCAATTGTTTGTGCGTTGCTTCCAAAACATCATCCAGTGAAGCTAAATCCCATACATCCTCAATATCTTTGTGTTCGTGATAAGAACGCCAATGATCCGTTATCAAATTCCGAGAAATAGTATATATCCAGGTAGAAAACTGTCCCTTATCAGCATTAAATTGTTTTATTTTTTCAAGCGCTCGTACAAATGTATCGCTTGTTAAGTCCTCGGCTAAATCACGTTGCATGGTTTTGTGAAAAATAAATCGAAAAATTCGATCAGCATACAGGTCATAGATCTCGGCAAACCGTTCGGTTTCACCGGACTGACAGGCAGAGATAAGCGCTCGTTCGTCCATATCGATAAGGAATTTCCATATAGTTGTACGTGTTTTTGTAAAAAAGGTCACATTTTTTAAAAGAAAAAGGGAAAATCCGCATAAAAAGGGGCATTTGTTTTTCAGACAAAAACTTTTGCCAACACTAGATATTGTATTTACACTTTGCCTCCACCACAATATATAGTATTTTTTACACTTTTCATAAACAATTATGTACATACCCACCATTCGCAAACGCACCGGACAAATTGTTGAATTTGATGCCAAACGAATCGAAATAGCGATCCAAAAAGCAGTCGAATCTACTCCCGATCATGGACTGTCTGCACCAGAATTTGCGCGACAAGCTACCGAAATTATCGTCGAAGAACTCGAGGAAAATTTCTTTCTTGATGAAAAAATTCCCTGCATAGAAGACATTCAAGATGTTGTCGAACGAACCCTGGTCGAATCTGGAAGTTTTTCGGTTGCACGTTCTTACATTTTGTATCGTGCCAAACACACTCAATCTCGAGAAGAAAAACGATTGGAGGAACTGGAAAAACTCGAAAAGAATCTCCTCCGCGTGGTAAAACGAAATGGGAAAACGGAGAAATTTGATACGGAGAAAATTAAAAAATCATGGATACGAGCGGCAAAAGGGCTTGAAAAGAAATGTCCATTTGAAGATTTATTTGAGATTTTCAAAATCACGCTTACTGACAAAACTGAAACCAAATATATTTTGAAGCAATTACGAAAAGCCGCTATTGATCTGGTGACAGTAGACAATATCGATTGGCAAATCGTAGCTGGACGACTCTATGCATTGGATTTCTATAGCCAGGCAGTGGAAAACCGAGACATAAAACATGATGAAATTTATACAGCAAAATCCTGGGAGAAACATTTCAATGATTATAGGAAAAAAGGATTCTATTCTGATAAATTTGCAGAAAACTATACCCAAGAACAGATTCTAGAAGCGGGAAACTGGATCGATGCAGAGCGAGATTTTACCTACATTTATTCGACAATGTTGGCCTTTGATCGTCGATATTTGCTCAATCCAAATAAAGTTCTTCACGAACTCCCTCAAGAAATGTATCTGGCAGTAGCCTTGTTTTTGGCAATTCCCGAATCCCCTGACAAACGAATGGACGTGGCTCGTCAAATTTATGAGGTAACGAGTAAGCAAGAGTTAAGTTTGCCAACACCAACACTTCTCAATGCTCGTACTCAGTTTCATCAACTCTCAAGTTGTTTCAAACTCAATGTCGATGACGACCTTCGCGCTATCTACCATTCAATGGAAAATATGGCACAAATTTCTAAGTTTGGAGGAGGCGTTGGTGTGTATCTGGGAAATATTCGTTCTCGTGGAAGTTCTATCCGAAAAGTAAAAGGTTCTTCTGGTGGAGTAATCCCTTGGACTCGTGTTATCAATGACACTGCAACAGCCGTAAATCAGCTCGGAGCGCGCCTCGGAGCGATTTCTCCGACGCTCGATGTGTGGCATCGAGACATTAATGATTTTCTTAATTTGCAAACAGAAACCGGCGATATTCGAAGTAAAGCGTTTGATATTTTTCCTGCCGTATCTGTTCCTGATATTTTCATGAAACGAGTACAAGAAGGAGGTATTTGGACACTCTTCGATCCACATGAGGTGGAAAAAGTTACTGGGAAAAAAATGCAGGATTTGTTTGATACAGAATTTACGAAATTCTATGAAGCGTGCGAAAAAGATGATCGATTGACATTGAACGAAACAATTCAGGCAAAAGATCTCATGAAAGAGATATTGAAAACAACCGTAGAAACCGGAATGCCTTATATGTTCTTTCGCGACACGGTTAATCGAGCTAATCCGAATAAACATGCTGGAAATGTCTACTCTACACAACTGTGTACGGAAATTTGCCAAAACACTTCTCCATCAAAATTCGTCGAAGAAACGCACGAAAACGGAACCGTGAATATAAAATATGAGCCAGGAGACACAGTGGTTTGTAATTTAGCATCCATTAATGTGGCAAAAGTAAACAGTGATGAAAAGATAAATGAAGTTGTTCCGATCGCTATGCGTGTTTTGGACAACGTGATTGCTCTTAACTTTTATCCGATTAAAGAAGCTGAAATTACTGCAAAAAAATATCGTCCTGTCGGACTTGGCTTCATGGGGCTTGCCGAATATCTTGCCTGTAATCAATTAAGTTATGACTCACCAGAAGCGCGTACAAACGTTGATATGCTTTTTGAAAAATATGCCTACGCCACACTCGACAGCTCTGCCGAATTGGCCAAAGAACGAGGACACTATGAACTTTTCCCGGGAAGCGATTGGAGCAAAGGATTGCTTTTTAATCGTGATGAAAAATGGTATCGGGAAAACGCAACCACTGATAAAAACTGGAGCAATTTAATTGAGCGAATAAAAAAGACCGGTCTCCGGTTTGGATATCATCTCTCCCCTGCACCAAACACTTCCACTTCTGGAGTAGTGGGAACCACTGCTGGATTATTGCCGATATACAAAAAATTCTTCGTAGAAACAAACGTAATCGCGCCGACAGTGACGGTCGCACCGAATTTGAATCAAGATAATTTCTGGCATTACAAAGAATATCACACACTCGATATGAAAGACGTCATTGATCTCATGTCTGTGATTTATAAATGGGTCGATCAATCTATCTCCTTTGAATGGATGATGAACCCCGCTAATACGAGTCCCTCAGAGCTTTATGGATGGTATATACATTCCTGGAAATCAGGAATTAAAACGATATACTACGTCCGATCTATGTCTGGCGATGCACACGAAGTTTGTGAAAGCTGCTCAGGATAATCTCTTTATACAATGAAAAAAAATCTTATATTCAACGCCAAAGGTGACGACTCTGTAGAAAACAGAACTATCATCAAAGGAAACACCACCGGGCTCTTCAACCTCAATGACGTAAAATATCCTTGGGCAAAAAACATGTACCAGCTCATGATCGGAAACTTCTGGGTTCCGGAGAAAATCAGCGGACTAGGAGACGATGCTACTGCCTACAAACAATCTCTTACCGACAAAGAAAGACGTGCTTACAAAGGAATGCTCTCCTTTCTCACCTTTCTCGACAGTCTACAAACAGTAAATTTACCAAACTTTTCTGACTACATTACTTCTCCCGAAGTGAACTTAATCCTTGCGATTCAGGCATTTCAAGAAGGAATTCATAGTCAGTCATATGGAACGATTTTGGAAACAGTTGTTGATGCCAAAGAGAGAGAAGAAATTTATTATTTTTGGCGCGATGACAAAGTGCTTCACGATAGAAATGAGTATATTGGGAAACTCTATCAACAGTTCGTTGATGAACCGAATGACAAAAACTTTTTTCAAGCATTGGTGGCAAACTATCTCCTCGAAGGACTCTATTTCTACAATGGATTCGCGTTCTTTGACACGTTGGTCTACAACCAAAAAATGATCGCCACCGGGCGAATGATTAACTACATCCGTCGTGATGAACTCACCCATGTAGTACTCTTTGCCAATATCATGAAAGAAATTCGAAAAGAATTCCCTGATATGTGGGATGAAGAAATGTTACGAGAAATGGTGCGTGCCGCCGTTGATCAAGAAATCGCTTGGACGCATCACATCATTGGAAATGACATCCCTGGGATTAGCAAAGAATCAACCGTGCAATATACGAAGTTCTTGGCGAATGAACGACTCAGTCTTCTCAAACTTGAACCAGAATATCCAGAAGTAACGACCACTCCATACAAACACCTGGAGGCGATGGCAGATAATAATTCTGAAAAAACAAATTTCTTTGAATCCACGGTTACCAATTACACGCAATCAAGTTCGATGAAAGGGAGTTGGGATTTTTAGAAAAAATATTGTGACTTAGGAATAATTAAAAGTCGCACCACGCCTGTAATTTAAGACGATAAAGGGGTTGAAAAAACTCCCTTTTTGTGGTAGGATGAAGAGATTTGAACATCTCCAAAAATGATCGAACAGTCGCAAATTGAAAATAATACTGAAGCTCTCTCGCTAGAAGAGCGGAAAGAATCGGTCCTGAAAGAGGTTCGGTTAGAATTATCTATCGCCAAAAAAGAAGTGATAGAGGGGCTTTCGAATGGAAGTGAGTTTGAAAAAAAAGAACTCGATGCGCTGAAAGATGAAATATTGGGTCAACAAGAATCGAAAGTAGATGCACTAAAGGGACTGACACCAATAGAGAAAGAACAATTGAAGCAGGAGGTAGAAAAATTGTTTCAAGAAATGATGCAAGCGGCCGAAACGATTGGATATCAAGCAAGCAAGTTAGGGACCATTCGGGTCTTTTTGGAAACTAAATTAGACGATATAGAAGATCCCAATAGTTGGGGAAACTGGGGGAAAAAGAAATTAGCAAGTGTTAAAAATTTTTTTGGAGTAAGTGAGGAAAAAGAGGCAATGGACAAAGAAAAAGCTTTCATTACTCGGTTTTTGGAAAATGATATCGAAAACGTAGCAGAACGTGTCATGAATGGAGAAAAGTTGGAAGATATTTTATCAAATGAAGCCGATTTAAAAACTCTTTTGATTCAAAATGATATTAATTTGAAAGTACCGAGTAGCCGGGCCGAACTTTTGAGTGAAAAAGTTCGTCTTGTCACCCATCTTCGAAAAAATAGTCAGTACGAAGCGGCACAAGAAGAAATGGAAAATGCACTGGCAAAACATTTTGAAAACGCACGAGCGGATTTTGAAAAAAATAATCCAGCTGAAGTAGCTAAGATAGAACAGAAAGCTGAGCAGCGAGTAGAAGAAATGATGAAAGAAAAATCATCTCATACGTCTTGGGTAAATCCACAAAAGAAATTGAAAGATATGGGAGCGAAACCTATGACAGAATCAGAAATGAAAGAATCGCGTGAAGACCTGATAAATGCTGAAAAACGGAAGATGATGAATAAAGAAGCGGGAAAATTGATAAAGGAAAATGAAGGAAATATTGATTTTACAACAGAAGAACAAGTTATTTGGGGAATGTATGATGATATGTTGGACCCAGGAGATAGTCTGTGGAATGTGTCAGATGCGACACAAGACCAGATTTTAGAGGAATTGGTGATAAATGCTCCATTGATTATCGTAAGTGGAGGAGTGGCGAGTTTGGCGAGAGTAGGAATTACAGCAGGAGCGAGAGCTATTGCAGGACGAATGGCCGTAAAATGGGCTGGGAAAACCTTTGCAAGAAAAGCGGCTTTTTGGACGGCCGGCATGGTCGTAGAAGGAGCGGCTTTTGAAGCATCCCATATTGCATTAGGAAAAATAACGGGGCTCAATAAAGAAGACTTGTCAGCCATTAGTGGACTCGAATGGGCAGAACGGATTTTTTGGTCGTCTGTAACTTTGGGGGCATTTCACGGAACGGGAAAAGGAGTACGAAGAATGTTTCAAAAAGAAGTAACTTCTGGTGGAGGAAAAGTAATGTCCAAAACCTCCTTAACGAAAGGAATTGAAAAACTGACTCACCCAGGACTACAGAAAACAATGCTGAAGTTGGTACAGGGAGGAACTGCCGTAAATCTAGAAGCTGCTACGATGCTCCTAACAGGAGCGGCGCAACATGGGTATTATTCTGGAGATTGGGAAGAATATATGGAGGATTTCGGAGAACATGTTGGACACGCGTTTATAAGTGTTCTTGCCTTGAAGACGAGCGGAAAAATCATCCATCCTGTGATGAAACCGATGATGAAATTGAATCAAAAATTAGCAACAAGTGGAGAAACGAATGCTCCGTCACAAAAACTAACACCTGAGCAAATACGAAAATCCACACTTTCACAGGCAGATCGACAAAAAGAAGCGAGTGTCTTCCTTCTAGCAAAAAAATTTCGAACCAAACCCCTTACAGAGGCACAAGGAATCATTTTACAAAAGGCACATGAGTATAGTGAAGGAGGAAGTATGGGGAAGTATTCTTTTGGGGAACTAAAAGTGAAAATGGAGATTTTGACAAAAGATGGAGTATTTACATCAAAGGAAGCAAAAGCGTTGATGAGTATGGAAGGAAGTTTTGCCGGAGAAGTTTCGTCTAATGATCTTTCTGAAAAGGTTTCTGAAAACACAAAGAAAATTACAAAAACTGCAACAGAAGCTAGTAATAATACTCAAGCCGCAGATCTCTTACGTACCTTTGATTTTTCTAATATTCATCCTGATTTCCAAGCAAAAATTGATATGATGTTGAAAAATATTGATGCTAATGGTGGGAAAATTCCAGCTGAAATATTAAAAAACTTTTCTCATGAAATATTGTCCCGCATGAGAGGCAGTCAATCAAAAAAATTTGCTGATATATTTTACGATGTCGAATCGAAAAAGAATGCCGATGGATTTTTTATTAAATCATTAGAATCGTTCCCTGGTCATGATCCCCACAAGAAGCTGGATCACTTAATTCGTACAAATCCGACGGAGGCATTGAATTTATACTTGCGTCATTTTAATGAACTCAAAACACAAGAGGTCGTTGATTCTTGGGATGGGTTTGCCTTCAATTTCACAAATGGAAAGTTCGAATCCAAACAAATGGAACGAGTGGTTGATCAAGTAGATGACGCAACAAAGTCAATAGAAAAAGCCCCTCTTGAAAATAAGGGGAAAATCAGAGAAGCTGCAACAGAAGCTTCCAATAATACTCAAACAGTAGAGCTCTTACGCACCTTTGATTTTTCTAATATTCATCCTGATTTCCTAGCAAAAATTGATATGATGTTGAAAAATATTGATGCTAATGGTGGGAAAATTCCAGCTGAAATATTTAAAGACTTTTCTCATGAAATTTTGAGAAAAATAGATGGATCTACAAAAATTCGAGAATATTTTAAAGAAAATGTTTCAGAATCTATTAATATAAATAAACCCGAACAAGCTGTTCAATTTTATCTCTCACACCTAGACAATATGGTGAAACAAAATGTTGTTGATTCTTGGGATGGGTTTGCCTTTTATTTTACAGATGGAGTCTTTGAGTTTCGAACACTAGCGCGCTCGGCATGAAAAACATCGGGAATTTATAATTTTCAAAACTCACACACGAGCACACACTGCATCGTACATATCTCTGCTTTCGGATTATGACGACAAGCTGATTCACATTCTTTGAATACTCCCATGTGCTCCTCACACCATGCCTGAGAAACCATCTCACATTCACGATATTCGGAAATCCATTTGCCTCCTTCTCTTGCACACTCAGAACCATAATCCGTAGCTTTTCCTTTTTCACTCATTTCGAGAAACGGTGGCTGGAAAATAACTTGTAAATCTTCAAACGGAATTTTTACTGCTTGTGGTCCAGCTACATATGGTGCCACCTGATATGGTTCAAATAAAATTACTAAATTCTTTCCATCGAGTACAAAGTTCTTGTAATTTCCAAAATCAGCCTCACCTGTACCCTCATCAATCATTTTTTCGTCTACCAGATATCCCCTTTGAGACATTAATGACTCTTTTACCTTCGGATAAATCGTCCATAAAGGGTTATGTTCTACTTGAAAAAGAGAATTGAAATTGAAAATCTCTCCTGAGTTGATTCGATATGTCCATGTATGAAAAAACGTATTTGGATGTGCTCCACCTGTGTGAAGTGAAATATTTAACAATGTACTCTTTACGTCCTCTACTGATGAAAAGTTTTCTTGAGTAATATATAATCCTCCTTTCCCTGGCATTTCAAGTGTAGCCATCTCTTCCCCCGCTAATTCCACTTCTGTCGTTAAAAAATCAATCAACATTCCTATCTCTTCATCAACCGATTCCACTCCCGTCATACAAACATTGATGTCGTATTCTACAAGCTCTGTACTCTCCTGTCTTACCGTGCACTCTCTTTCTCCTTCTATGGGATCATCAATATTTTCCGAACATCCTGCCAAAACAAGAGTACTCAATATGCCGAATCCGAAGAGAATTTTTTTCATGTGTAAAAACAATACCTCTCTGTGATACGGGAATAGGAAAAAAAGGCAACGAAATCTCTAACGAAACGCTTCGATTATTTTCTTAATTTTTGCTGCATCTACTCGAGAAAACTGATATTTTTCTTTTCCTTTCCAGGCGTTAACAATGGGCCCTACTCTACATTTTCCCTGACAAGCAGTTCCTTTGGTGAGTTCGAACTTGCCATCAGCAGAAAGTCCTCCTTTTTCAGAATCTACCTGTAATCCCTTCGCAAATAATTGAAAAATACTCTCAATTCCATTCGACTTACAAGCATGTCCTCCACAGGTCTGGATCCGAACAAGTGAATCATTCATTAGTGCGCGTGATTCATACTTACTAATAAAATTGTTCCTACTCCCAGTAATACCAAAAACAATTGCGTTACGGAGTGTTTGAACGTTGTCGTTTTATGAAGTTCTGGTGATAAATCTGCCAGCGCAATATACAGGAAACTTGCTGCAGCAATCGTCATCACGTACGGCAATGCCGGCTCAATGGTATCTATGAACCAATATCCCAATACCGCTCCTACGATGGCCGTAAGGGCCGAAAAAAGATTGGCCAGTAGTGCTTTTTTTCGGGAATACCCAGAGTGTAATAAAATACCAAAATCTCCTACTTCCTGCGCCACTTCGTGAACAAATATAGATGTTGCAGCAATAATTCCGACTTCGACCGAAACCATGAAACTCGCCGCAATAAGAACTCCGTCAACAAAGTTATGGAGTCCATCTCCAATCAAAATCATCTGCACTGATTCGTTCGAATGACTCTCGCAGTCTGTATTGTGACAGTGGTGTACACGAATTACTTTTTCAAGAATAAAGAATCCCAAAAGGGAAGCCAATAACACGAGCCATGGTGTGTGTTCTGCCACATTCAATTCTTGGAAATGCTCAAGCGCTTCCGGCAAAAGCCCTACTAACGCACTCGCAAGCAATGCTCCTACGGCATAGGAAACAAGTCCTGGAATAATCTGATTTTGTTTCTCGGAAGGAACAAGCAGTAATAATGCTGCCAATGCCAGTGATCCAATACTTGAAATAATTGTCGCACCGAGAATCCAATAAAAAGTAGTCATCGCCGCGCACAATACCTGTATGAAAAGCTAGGAGCAAATATTTTTCCCTTGTTGCCTTTGTGAAAGAGTGAAAAACGAATTTTCGAAGTGAATGCCCAAGTCGCCTATGGCGACTTAATGAATGAGGAATTTTCGTTCACGAATGAATAACAGCAACGAGTTTTTTTGTTTCTTTTTTTGCGGAAAAAAAAGAATAAAATCTAACTCATTTGAAATTCAGTCTCCCTTCTTCCTTAAGTCTTTATTATTTAGGGTAATCCGGAAGTAAAAATGTACAACAAGATC
>CAZGJL010000018.1:0-18101 GCA_964526665.1 uncultured Candidatus Peribacteria bacterium
GAAGCATTTCAAATCCAGGAAAAATAACTACTTCATCGCCGAATTGATCTCTGATTTTTTGTGCGGAAAAAATAGATGGTTCGCCTGTGTAATTCGCACTTGTTGCGGTCACGGGATATGTAATCTGGGATATGACTTCTGGAATTGTTGCCACACGAAAGGCAACTGATTGTTCTGGCCAATATGCTGATCGTGGTAATTTTTTTGTTGGCTTCAATATTGCTGTTCGTGGTTTTTCCATAAAATAATTCAGAGGAAAATCTTCTGGCACTTCTGCGAATTCTCGCAGCATTTCCATGTCTTTCACTATCAAAGAAAACATTTGTTTCTCTTTTCTATTTTTAAGTTTCGCCAAACGAGACAACCCTTCTTCGTCATCAGAACGCACAGCAAGTCCCCAACTCGTGTCGGTAGGAAAAGCCGTAATTGTATCTCTAGTAAACATCGATAGAGAATGTAGCAAAAAAGGTTGACCATATCCAGAATATTTTTACAATTCACTCGTTCTTGTCAGTTCGCGCGTGTCGTATAATGGCTCATTACCCCAGCCTTCCAAGCTGGTGACGCGGGTTCGATTCCCGCCACGCGCTCCACGAAAAAAGATGAGTGCCCTTGTGGCAGTCGTCTTTTTTTGTATAGTCCCGAAGGGACGTTGAATTGAACCCGACGGGTTCGACGAAGCTGAGTCCTACAAAGTAGAATGAAGATTCCCGCCACTTCATTTTTTTTATCCCGAAGGGACGTTGAATTGAAGCCTGGATTCGAAGTTGAACGAAGTGAAACTCACAAAGATTCCCACCACACACTTCAACCTCGTTGACAATGGCGATTAAAAATGCCATAAAAGGAAAGCTCATTACATATGAGTTCTCTTCTTTCTGATTTTATAAAAAATACAGAGAAAAGGATGATATTTGAAACTATCAAACGTATTTTTCTTCTTTGTGATGAAGTCGATGAATGCTGAATTCATACCTTTTCAGCTTTTTTTGACTTTATCCAAAGAAAATTAAAGTTTTAAAACTCACATGAATTATTAATTAAAATTTAAGTTATGAAAAAACAAGTACCTATTATGATTGCCCTGCTGCTTATTACAGTAGGAAGTGTCTACGGACAAGTAACCTTTGAACCACTAACTCCTCAATTTAAAATATCACAGTCTGCAAGTGGCTATGATGTAATAATAGAAAATACGGGGAATGTGAAATTTCACTTTCAACATTTAGGACTAGGAAGCCCTGGACAGACGTTTCCAGCGGTTGTTCTGTATGACGATTCAAGTGTAAATGTTGTCTCAATTGGAGAATGGTATTCAGCAAACAATATTTGTTATTTCCTGATTGATTCAGTTCTCCAAGTTGGAGGGTCAATGGAATTTCAATTAACTTCCTCTGATGGATCTTTATTTTCTATCCGTGAGGCAGAAGTTTTTGCCCGTATAGGAGATAATACAACCAATAAAAAAGTTATGTCTACTGGAGATTCTATTGTTTTACAGAGTTGCTATGGGGGAACTACTAATATAGTAGAAGGAGTTGTACAAAAGCATGACATTAATATTTACCCCAACCCAACGAGTGATTTCATAAACATTTCATGTTCTAAAGAGAAAGAGATAGAAATCATCAGAATTCTAAATCTCCTTGGAGAAATGGTACTTGAAACAACCGATCCTCAACGAATTGATATTTCGCATTTACCAGAGGGAACTTACTTTATCCAACTAAAATTTCCTTTCGGGGAACAGGTAAAAAAAATGATATTACAACATTAAAATACGTTAATTGATGGTATAAAATGTGTCCCCTGTTCTATAAACGAATAGGGGATTTTTTGAATAAAATATTCTTTACTTACGAACGTTTCTTAAATTTCCCTCCTTTCCGTTTTTTTGAAAACCCTCCGGCATATCCCGTATCTGATTTTTCAAACGGACGATCTGTTTGTTTTTCAGAACGACGAGTCGCACGATTTTTTTCAAAACTTCTTTCTTTTCGTGACTTTCCATTATCACGACCAAATGATTTAGAAGCACCTCCTTTTCCGTGTCCAGTACGGCTTTTTTTTCTTTTATACTCATCATGATCATATCTTTCTTCTTTGGGCTCCGGTTTGCTCGGACCATGGAGCTGATGTAATAATGCTGAAACAACCTTTGTCTCTCCAAAAGATTTCACTAATTGTTTACTAATTTTGTCATACTCCGAAAGATTTTTCGTCTGAATAACTTCCTCTAATTTTTTAAGCAATAGTTCTTGTTTTTTAATAGCAATTTCTGCAGCAGATGGAAGCTGAGCAGGAAGAATATTGTTTTTTGTTTCTCGAATAAGCTGTTTGATTTTATATTCTTCTCGATTATCAATAAAAGTCATCGCTATTCCTTTTTTCCCCGCACGTCCCGTTCGTCCAATTCGATGAATATAACTATCTATTTCTCGTGGCAACGAGTGATTAATCACATGCGTCAAATCTGCCACATCAATTCCTCGTGCCGCCACATCTGTAGCAACCAATATATTGATTTTTTTTTCTTTAAATTTTTTCAAAATCATTTCTCTCCCTGTCTGACTTATTTCTCCATGAATACAATCTGCATCGAATTTATCTCTCTTTAATGCATCCGAAATCTCATTTACGATTACTTTTGTCTGACAAAAAATAATTCCATGAAATCCATCAGCCAATGCAATAATATTTTTTATCGCTTCCAGCTTGTCTGAACGTCGCACATGATAGTAATACTGCTCAATATTAGCTTTTGCTATTACGGTATTCTCAACTTCCAAAACTACCTGATTTTTCATATATTTCTTCGACAAATTTTTAATTTTTAGTGGTATTGTTGCCGAATATAAAAACACTCGTTTATCATCAGCTGTTCCATCCATTATGCTCTCTATATCGTCAATAAAACCCATCTTGAGCATTTCATCTGCTTCATCTAATATGAAATATTCAACTAATGAAAGATTCAAAACCTTTCTCTTAATTAAATCCATAACTCTTCCTGGAGTTCCAACGACTATATCAACCCCTCTTTTTAAATCTTTAATCTGAAAATTAATTGGTTGTCCTCCATATACGGCAAGCGTTTTTATATGTTTTCTTCCTTTAAATGAATCAATTTCTTTTGCTACCTGAAGCGCTAGTTCACGAGTAGGAGTAAGGATTATACATTTCACATGTTTTTTCTCTGGAGAAATTTTATCAATCAACGGCAGACCAAAAGCCGCTGTTTTCCCTGTTCCTGTTTGCGCAATTCCCACAATATCATGTGATTCGCCCAATATAACGGGGATTGATTTCACTTGAATTTCAGTCGCAGAAGTAAACCCCTTCTTTTTGATGGTTTCAAGTACTTCAGGACTCAGTCCTAATTGGTCAAACGATGTTTCTGTGTTCACAAGTAATGGGTAAAGAGGCGCAAATGTAGTCGCTTTTTCTATTTTGTAAAGACCGAATAATATATTGTGATTCAAAAAATTATTAGAAAATTAATACTAAATTCTAATTTTTCAATTTGTAGATTGAAGTTTGTAGTTTTAAAACAGTGTTCTTACTCAAAATTCTCTGATGGTTTTATTAACTTCAACCATTCTGATTTTTTCTTCAAAGCATTAACTGCAGCTGCTGTTTGAGCCTCTTTTTTAGATCCACCAATCCCTTTTTCTATCAAGTGTTCCTCAATATACGCTCCAATTTCAAATTTCTTTTCATGATCTTTTCCTTCTTCTGACAAAACCTCGTAATGAGGCGTAAAACCCAATTTTCCTTGTGTTATCTCCTGAAACTCTGATTTGGCATCACGATGCGCTCCTGTACGAATAATCTCTTCTACATCATCCAATACCCATTCTGAAATGAATTTCTGTACCGCCTCCATTCCTTGTGTCTTGTATATAGCTCCAATAAAAGACTCCACTACATTTGCTAATAAATAATCTTTATCTGCCCCTCCTGAACGGGCTTCTCCCGCTGAAAGAATTAAGTATTTTCCAAGCTGCAACTTCCTGGCCACCTGAGCCAAATGTTGTCCACAAACAAGTGCCGAACGAATATTTGTTAACTCTCCTTCTTGTTTATCCGGAAATCTATTGAAAAGAAACTCTGTCGAAACAAGCTCTAACACAGCATCACCAAGAAATTCCAAGCGTTCATTATGACACTGATTTCCGATTTTTTCATTCACAGAAGATCTGTGTGTAAACGCCTCGGTCAATACTGGCTCAAACTCTGGAAAATAATCCAACCCGAGAACTTGTAACAATCTTTTCATTGCTTTAATTCTCTTCTGAATCTTCTTCTTCGTCAACCGGCAGACTCTTACGAAAGGAATCAAGTACTGCATTAATAAACCCTGCTGATTTTTCTTCTGCAAATACTTTTGCTAATTCAATATATTCATTGATCACCACTACTGGTGGAGTTTTCAAAAATCTCATTTCAGATAATCCCAAAATCAAAAGAACTCTATTAATAGGAGCAATCTTCTCAAACGGAAAATCTGGTGCAAATACACGAATAATTACTTTTATTTTCCCTAAATTTTCAACTGCTGTTTTCACTAATGTTTCGGCAAAAGCATCTATTCGTACTGTTTTTATTTCAATTCCCTCCTCATCAACCAAAGACTTCATTCGAGTCTCTACACAGTTCAAAACATGAGACAGGCAGTCTTCCCACGTTTTCCCTTCACCATTCTCTAGAAACGAAAAAAGCGCCTCAACTGCCCAGATTCTACTCTGACGCCGAGCCTCACCTTTTTTCATAAAACGAATAATAAAAGAAAATTCCGTATGGTGGAATTAAGCCTGAATTTCTTGTGCTGGAGTTCCTTTGACCTTCACATCAAATATTTTTTTATCTCCATACCAACCACACTCTTTGCATGCAAAGTGACGACGTTTTGTCGCTCCACACTTTTTACATGTATCAAGCACTAACTCATCTTGCATTCGCTTTCGTGAATTGCGTACATATGTTCCATGTCGTGACCCCGTTGAGCTTGGACACTGTTTTTTCGAAGGTGTAGGTTTTTTAGACATCTGCTATAAATTATTTTTCTGCTTGAGCTTGTTGACGCTTAAATCTCTCAACTCGTCCAGACGTATCTACTAATTTTTGTTTTCCTGTAAAAAACGGATGACTTGCACTTGAAACATCAAGTTGAATTACTTGGTACTCTACTCCTTTTACTTTTTCTACCTCTGTTGAAGTAGCCGTTGATAAAGCAATAAAATCCTTTCCCGCACTTGCGTCACGAAAGATTACTGGATGCAGAACTGGGTGAATATCTTTTTTCATATTTTAATCTTTGAAGCACAAAAATTCGCGCGAATTCTACGAGTTCAAGACCAATTGTCAAATTTTTTGATGAGAGTTTTTCGAAAAACAAAACCTTTCAAAAAGCTAATTATAATCAATCATAAGGAAAAAGACGGCCCCCACCGTCCTCCCCCCACGAAAGTTTTCCCCTCCTATGTCAATAATTTAACGGCGTCGACGACGAGAAAATGCCATCAACCCAAATCCTAATGCTGCTACTCCAATAAATATTCCTGCAGGCCCTGTGCTTGGAAGTAATGGCGCAGATGCATGAGTTGCACCTCCTTCAGCTCCTCCATCGGCCTGAGCAGAGTAAGCTTCTCCTTCCCCCGGAGAAATGGAATTTTCCCATGCCCAAAGCGTTCCTCGCACATCGTCTAATTGTCTTTTAAGGCCGGCAACAATCGCACCACCCTCTGTATCCTCATTTCTTTCTGTATTACGAAAAACCACTGCAGCATTCCATCGTAATGCTGCTCTCAATTCTTCTCCTGACATCTCTGAAGTATCAATTGGCTCTCTTTGAGCATTACTTCCTGTAAAACGGATATATCCTTGTCGAGCTGGTCCAGCTAATAATGCTGATTGCCCTGTGCGTTTTACTGTTGCTCCTTCAATATCTACATCATCTATTTCAAAAATTTCAATTGCGCTTTCATCATCACTCGCAACACATTCTGTAACACTTTCATTAAAAACAAATCCTCTATCACAACTTATCTGACAATATGGCACCTGTCCCCCAGAACCATTTACTATTTCTTTGTCCGGACAATCCTCAAATTTTTCTCGCACAAGAGTAACTTCATTTGCTGCTGCTATATCCACTACACATAATTGCCCCTGAATAATACAAAAGTCATCTTCTCCAATTGTCTCTATCGTATCTTCCGTTTTCGTCGCAATCCATACTTTTGTAAGATCTGGAACACTTACTGGCAAAACCAATGTTGCCTCCGGAGAAAACTCGAATTTTTCATTTCCCAGTCCTAATGAATAAGTATCCAATGCAACTGTTTGACTTCCTACATGATTCCCTGAAACGGAAAAATCTATAGATTCTGTTGTAGTTCGTCCAAGGACTGGTGAATCTAATTTCCCTGTCCACCAAACCTTTTGGTCATTCTCTCCCCACGTACGTTCACTCGTAACACTTGTTCCTCCCCAAACAATTAAACGCGACATCCCCCCATCCTTACGTGCTCCAATAGTTACGGAACCTGTTCCTGCAAGAAATGCTGTACTTGTTCCTACTGTTACTTCCGTATCCTCTGGCGCTTCAACATCCGAAAGGTTTACCGTATCATAAAAGAATAAATCATCTATAACTTCTCCTGAAATAGTTTCTGCAGCAGAACAAAACGATATTGTCCCAATACACATAAGTGATATACGGAGTAATTTTGAATTCATCTTTAACAAGGGGATTATTTGACGTCATTCTAAACAACTTTTGTGCCCATGTTCAACTTTTTTACTCGAAACTGGGTAGATTTTTTATACAAACCGTGTTCTTGTGGTATTGCAAACATATTCAAACCAATATATCCTTTTGACAATGAAAATTATTCTATTTGCGTTTTTTATTGTTCTGAGCAGCACCGTTTCTGCAAAAATATTAGAATGCCCACGAATAAACGATTACCAAGAAATCATCGAAAAAAATAATGACGCATGGTGTAATTCCGATCGTTTTAACGAAAGCAGTGCTAATAAACTTTTTGAAAAAGAAGTAACCAAGTTCCAAGAAGATAATCTTCGTCCCCTCCTACAAGACAATACTCATGACGTAAAATGGCTAGTACGAAAATCAACACAAGACATGCGAGAACACGCCTTTTGTTTTGAGTTTATTTGTAGAACTCTTCAAACAGAGTGTGCTGAATATAAAACATATAGTGTTGGCAATGAGGCAGAAAATTGGTGTAATACACGTGCAAAAGAATTTGGAAAAATAGAACAACGAAAAGTAAAAGAAGTCGTCATTGCAAATCAAAAACGAAAATCACAAAGTAATCTACGAGAAAAAATGCGTGCCATAGAAGTTCGCACGTTAAAACTATTTATTCCTCAATTACAAAAGTTTTTCGCAGAGTATCGTTTTTTCACTGAAAAAGTACCGACCTTCCTGAGCAAACCACTCTAAGTTTGGCAGATATAAAAACGAAGAAACCCGTTTCAAAACCGTCATAAAAAATCTCTTCTTTATTGTTGACACTCCTCACTCAAACTAGGAAAATTCTAACGCATATTAATCCTCTCCCCCTTTTTATCATGAAAAAAATGCTCTCAAATCTCGGTAAACACGTTGCTATTGTAGGAACTCAGTGGGGAGACGAAGGAAAAGGAAAATTGGTTGATTCTATTTCAGGAAAATTTGATCTCGTGTGCCGTTTTTCAGGTGGAGCAAATGCAGGACATACTATTGTCGTAGATGGAACTAAATTCATATTTCATCTACTCCCAAGTGGGATGTTACATCCCAAAACTATCGGTGTGATTGGAAATGGTACCGTAGTGGACCTTCCAGACATGCTCAATGAAATTAAACAATTAAGTGATGCTGGACTCGGAAATGTCGGTGATCGAGTAAAAATATCTCTTCGTGCTCACGTATTACTAAGCTATCACAAAGAAATTGACCAAGAGCTTGAACGAAGAAAAGGCGACCAAAAAATCGGAACTACTGGACGCGGAATTGGTCCAGCATATGCAGACAAGACTGCACGAATTGGAATCCGATGTGAAGATCTTCTCGATATAGATCTTTTGAAAGAAAAAATTCACCAAAATTGTGCGTTCCATTCGGAAAATTACGGACTCACTCTCAATGCTGAAGAAGAAATTGCAAACCTACTTGCCGTACGAGAACAGATCAAACCATTGCTCTGTGACACACGTAAATTTTTGCATGAAGAAATGAAAGCTGGTAAAACAGTGCTTTTCGAAGGAGCACAAGCTCATCAACTAGACATTGACCACGGAACATATCCCTTCGTCACCAGCTCTCCCGTTTCTACTGGTGGAATATGTACCGGACTTGGAATTCCACCACAAAAAATTGAAGGGGTTATTGGTATTGCAAAAGCATACTGTACTCGTGTTGGGGCAGGACCGTTTCCAACAGAACTTGAAAATGAAGCAGGAGAAATGTTGCGTAAAAACGGACATGAATTCGGTGCCACAACTGGACGTCCTCGTCGTTGTGGATGGTTTGACGTTCCAGCAACGAAGAACTCCATTGAAACGGCAGGAGTAAATATGGTAAATCTTACCAAACTTGATGTCCTTTCTGGAATGAAAGAACTACAAGTGGCTACGAAATACACACTCGATGGAACCGAAATTTTTAATGTTCCGACTACAAAGAAAAATTTCAAAAAACTCATTATTGATTACAAATCATTTCCTGGATGGGAAGAAGATATATCAGATGTTCGAACATTTGATGAGCTTCCAGAAAATGCAAAAAAATATGTATTGGCTCTCGAAGAAATGATTGAATGTCCTATCCAAGCAATTGGAGTAGGAGCAGACCGGAATGCATTAATTTTTCGTTAAAATTCGGTAAAATTGTTTCCACAATTTGTCCATACTTTTCTAAACTTTTTACTTGCTCTTGGGAAAAATCTTTGCTACAAAATTTCTCGTGCAAAGAAGTTTTGCACATTCCCCTCCCCAAAATTCAAAATGGACAAAAATCAAGTCTGGAATGCTGTTCTTGCTCGTATGGGCGAAAAAATTTCTCGTATGGAATTTCTGACTTGGTTCAAAAAAGTTGAAATATCTCAAATCTCTGGAGGGGCTGTTGAGCTTGTTTGTCCAACAGAAATGAATGCTAATTGGCTCCAGTCAAAATACTACAGTTTGATCTTGGCCAATATTCAAGCTGTTATGCCTGAAATTGATAAAATATTTTTTCGTATCGACTTGTCTCTCGCTGATAACGAATCTACAAATGAAGACCCTGAAGTTTTTGCTGCACCGACAAAACCTCGAAAACTTAGAAACAAACCTGAAGCACGAGTTGCCCCAGGACTAAATACACGCATTACACAGGAAAAATTCTCTCTAGACAGCTTCATAGTCGGAGATGAAAATCAATTCGCTCACGCAGCCTGTCAGGCTGTTGTAACAAGTACCTGTGATCCAAAGGTAAAGGCTCAATACAACCCTTTGTTTATTTTTGGAGGAGTTGGACTTGGGAAAACGCACCTGATCCAAGGAATTGCAAATGATATACGACGGCAAAGCCCTGAATCTGTTGTACTCTATGTTACCTCTGAGCGATTTATAAATGAAATTGTTCAGGCGATTAAAAATAGAAAAACTGATGAGTTCCGAAAAAAATATCGACGAGTTGATGCGTTTATTCTTGATGATGTTCAGTTTTTTGAAGGAAAAGAAAAAACACAAGAAGAACTCTTTAATACATTCAATGACTTATTTGAATTTGGAAAACAAATAGTATTTGCAGCAGATCGTCCACCATCCGAATTGCTAGGCATAAGCGACCGACTGAGAAGTCGTATGGGATGGGGATTATTGGCTGATGTAAAAATGCCAAATTTTGAAACACGTATCGCAATTATTCAATCAAAGATGAAAGAGAAACAACTTCTCTTGCCTCCCGATGTTCAAGAATTCATTGCTACAAATATCCGACACAATCTTCGAGAGCTAGAAAATATTTTGAATCAAATTTCTGCTGAAATGGATTTACAAGGAATTTCTCCTACGCCACAAACAGTTGGAAAAATATTTCGTTCTATAAATCCAGAAAGAGAGATTGAAATAAAAGCCGATGGGACATCTTCCCTTGCTCGATGCACAGATGATCTTATTACTATAACTTCTGATTATTTTCAGGTTCCAGCAACAGAGCTTCTTGGTTCTTCTCGAAAAAAGGAAATTGTATTTCCCCGACAAATTTGCTGGCTCCTGTGTAAAGATATTTTGAAAATGAGTTTTGAGGCCATTGGTGAAGACTTCGGTGGAAAAAATCACACCACAATCATGCACGGAATACGAAAAATTCGAACTCTTGCTCGAACCGATAGTCAAACCGCTCGACACTTACACGCACTCAAAAAGGATTTGGGGCTCAAGTAACCTATCACGACATTCACTAAATTATTTTTTATTAAATGACTCTTGACATATCTGGATAATTTATTATCGTAAAATAAGTGTATTTCTTTCACTTTTTTATAAAATGCCAGGAAATGGTGACTGTTTCAAACGACCAGGAGTTAAATGTGATTTCACTACTTGTACAGATTCTAAATGCGAAGGAGTAGATGAAGGCGCACCCGATGATGATTATGATGATGAATTAGAAAAAAAATCAGCAGAGGCAATGAAAAAAACTTCTAAAAAGATTGGTACTACTATCGAAGATTGAACGTTGAGGCTTCGAGAGACTTAACTTCAAATTTTTGCGTACAATCTGTTTCTTTAATGAGACAGGTTGTTCCTTTTTTGTGTGGGCATAAAATTTCAAACACTCCTGCTCGTGTTTCTTTCAATCCAATTTCAGGAATAAATCCTTCATTTTCACCCACCTTGCATCCCACCAAAACTACATCTGTATTCTCAACTTTCTTAAAAATAGAATTCATAACAAACCCATCAGAAAGCTCCTTTTCATATTTCTCAAGTATTTCTGATCTGTTGAGAGTCATTTAGTATTGATAGAATTTCTGTGTGATGCGCATCACCTATTATTTTCAAGTTCCAGAAACATGTCCCACAAATAGTAGGCTTTCCAGTTGGTCCATATCTATTTTTCTCTGCCTCCGCATAAGGTGTCTCCTTCGCATTTTTTTCACAAACCCGTCTATAGCTACAGTTGTCAGATTCAGGCGTCATGTCATAAAAATTACTTTCTACTAATAAATATAACTTATTAATAAAAATGTCAATTCTCACTATTACTTCTTCTTTACAGCCAATAAAATAATATCACTCACTAATTCGTCATACCAATTCACTGGTAATTGATCGAGCTTCAGTTTCAAGGCTGTTCCAGTGATGGTCCACTGATATTTCCCTTTTTGAACCAAACCAAAAATCTGGTCTGGTGTAAAATTCCGTCCCATTCGTAAGACCATTTCATAGGACTTGTGAGAAGAACGATTTATTTTCACTCCTGACAAATTAGTGGCTCTTAGTAACATTTTTAATCGAATCACTCGACATAAATTTTCAACTTCAAGAGGTAATATTCCAAAATCTAAACGTAAATCCCGACGCATCTCATCCAAATGGTCTATTGTCTCTGCTGATGCCAATTCCTGATATACACGAATTTTTTCTGCAGTATTGGGAATGAAGTTTACTGGAATATATGCTGATAATGGAATCTCGACAGTAATGTTTTCTGTCTCTTCAATTTCTTCTGAAATCTCTCCTCGGCGCATCTGATCGACTGTCTTGTTCAACATTCTCATGAAATGAGACACTCCTACGTTTTTGATTGTTCCCGCTTGATTTACGCCCAAAACTTCTCCCGCTCCACGAATTTCTAAATCACGCATGGCAATTTGAAACCCTGAACCCAGTTCATTTGCTTCTACAATCGCACGAAGACGTTTTTTTGCCTCTAGGGCTAACTTCTGTCCATGGTAGAGAAAAAATGCGTACGCCTGGGTACGCCCTCGTCCTACACGACCACGCAACTGATATAACTGTGAAAGACCAAATTTTTCTGCACGAGATACAATTAATGTATTTGCGTTCGCCAAATCAATTCCATTTTCAATAATAGTAGAAGCAATTAACACATCTGCTTCTCCGTTTTTAAAAGCGCGTATTTTTTGCTCCAATTCTTCTGGTTTCAATTGTCCGTGAGCGACAAGAAATTTTACTTCTGGTATTAATCCTTCTAATTGTTTTGCCAAACCATCGATCGAACGAACTTCATTATGCAAGAAATAAACTTGCCCACCACGCGCTGTTTCAAAAAGAATTCTTTCTCGAATAAGATTCAAATTATATTTACGAACTTCTGTTACCACTGGCAAACGTCCTGGTGGTGGCGTTGTAATGGTAGAAATATCTTTCAGCTTATTAAGACTCATATTCAACGTACGTGGAATAGGTGTCGCTGTCATCGTCAAAACATCGACGCCTGATCGCATTTTTTTCAGTTTCTCTTTTTGATTCACGCCAAATCGCTGTTCTTCATCAACAACAATTAATCCCAAGTCTTTAAATTTAATATCTCCTGATAACAAACGATGTGTTCCAATAACTATATCAATCAATCCCAATTCTATTTTTTTCAAAATATCACGTTGCTCTGCTGCAGATTGAAATCGTGATAATAAAGCAATTTCTACTCCAAAATTTTTTCCGACAATACGCTTTTGAAACGATTGCCAGTGTTGTTCTGCCAAAATTGTAATTGGCGCCAAAATTACTGCCTGCATATTGCTACGAAAAGCCTTAAATGCAGCACGCATTGCAATTTCAGTTTTTCCAAATCCTACATCTCCACATACTAATCGATCCATTGGTCGTACATTTTCCATATCCATTCGAACGTCTGTCCATGCACTTTCCTGCCCCGGTGTAAGCTCATAGGGGAATCCGTCATTAAATTCATGCATCATTTGATCATCTGGCTGAAACACTTTTCCTTTTGCCAATTCTCTCGATGCATAAAGTTTCAAAAGTTCTTTTGCTATTTTCTCTGCTTCAACACGTAATTTTTTTTGAGAATGTTGCCAATCACTCGCTCCAAGACGAGTTAATTTCGGAGCATCATCTCCCAGAAATTTTGTTATCTTTTCTGCCGAAGCAACAGGAATAAAAAGCTTATCATTTCCCGCATATCCTAATCGCAAAAATTCACGTGTTCCCAGTTCTACGCCCAAATCCCTCCGAACAATCCCTTCGAATTTCGCCACTCCATGATCTGAATGCACCACGTAATCCCCTGACTTCAGGGCTAACATCAATTCTGTATTTATTCCTGAAATTGCTTTTTTTTGTCGCGATGTTCGATAAAATTGAAAAATTTCCCGATCCGTCAGAAAAACAAATTTTCGTTCGTTATTTTGAAAAGAGTGGGGGGAAAATTCTCCTGCTTCCAAACGAACTATTTTCACGGTACTGGGAGTCCTATCCAATAAATCTTCCGTGTACATAATCTCATTCTCTCGAAAAATTTTCTCTAATTCCTCAAATTTCTTTGTAGCAATAGCAATCGTAAATCCTCTATGAAAACGTTCTTTTATATCTACAACAAAATCAGGCACTGTATAAAAAGGAAGTACCGAGAAAAAATTAAGATGAAAAAATTTCTCATCTTCTCCCGGGAAAGTCGTGAATTTAATTGTTGGAAAAGGTGTTTCTGGAATTTCATTTCCATCTAAATCATCAGCCAAAAATACACTCGGCATGTCCGCAGGAAGCAATTCCCACAATGTTGATCCACAGGCTTCTCCGAATTTCACCGGAAAGGCTGTAATTTCATCTCTTTCTGAAAGTTCATTATTTTTCTCTTGATCAAGAGTAGCAATACGTTCTATCTGATCACCAAATAATTCAATACGGATGCAAGCTTCCTCATTGATAGGAAAAATAAAAAGATTTTCTCCTCGTCTTACGAACTCTCCCGGAGTAAGAATGCGATCTTCCGCTGGCGCATATCCAATTTGTTCTAATTGTTCAAATATTTCAAAAATATGAATCGTCTTCCCTGTTTTTATAACAACCGCCTCTGATTTAAATGTTTTTTCTTTTGGAAAACGCTGCTGACATGTTTTTTCAAAATCCTCAAAAAGCAGCAACATTGGTTTCTCCTCTCGCGCAAGAGCTAATACTTTGTAGAGCTGAACTGGTTCTAATACCGATGGTATTTCTATTACTTCCCCATTAAAAAAAAGTTTTGCTGCCGCTGCAATAGCATCTGATCGCTCATCTGTCGATGCCCAAAACACATTTTGAAAAGAAGTAAGACGCAACATTTCTGCTACAAGAAAATTCTTTGCAGCATTATTAGCAAGGTTTACCAATGTAACTCGACCACTTTTTTCAAGTTCAGCCAAAGGCGCTGAAAGGTCTAAATCAAATGGGAGCAAGTTCAACTTCATTCTCTGAACAAAATTTGTATCCAAAACTATAAGAGGACAATGAATCGTACCTAAGCATAAAAAGGCGCCGAATCAAGTTCGTAAGAATTGTGATTTATTTCAAAAAAAATGCAAGTTTTATATACTCAAATTTGAAGATTGCAGTTTGAAATTTTATATTTGGAGCACATAGCGCGATTACATCTTCAATGGCATCACTAAGTGCACGAAGTCGGCACCAGTAACCGTTTTGAAAACCGCAGGACTCATCTTGGTATCGAGCTCTAGTTTTATTGTTGATTCAGAAGAAAGCGCTCCCAGCACATCCAAAACGTAATCTGCATTTAGTGCAATTATATTTGCTTCTCCCTCAATTTTTACTGGAATAGTTGTGCGCTCTTCACCAATTTCTGTTGCATCTGTAGAAACCGTCAATGTGCCATCTCCCAAAACCTCTAATTTCATATGCTGATTATTTTGTTTGGCAAAAATTGATACTCGACGAACGGCTAATTCAAATGCTGCACGATCTATTTCAATAGTTGATGATACTTTCTTCGGAATAATTTGTTGATAATCTGGAAACTGTCCATCAATCAAACGAGATGTTAATTGCGTATTCCCAACCGTAAACATTACTTGATTTTCTCCAATAGTAACTCGAACTGTCTCTGCTCCCGCTGCTAAACGATCAGCTTCAAACACTGCCCGCACAGGGATAACACATTTCTTTTGTTCGACAGATGCCTCTAGTTTTAAAGATTTCTCTGAAAGTCTATATGAATCTGTTGCCGCCATACGCAATTCCGATTTATCTGCTCCAAAATACACTCCTGCCAGAATTGGACGAGAAGAATTTTCTTGTGCAGAGAAAGCCACCTGATTTACCGCAGAGCGGAATACTTTTGAATCAAGTGTTAATTTCACTCCACTATCAACCGTTGCGATCTGTGGGAACTCATCAGCTGAAATCCCTTTTATTTTTGTTTTTGAAGAGGAAGACTTTATCTCAAGTGTTACTCCGTCTGCCGCCGTTAACTCAATATCATCATCCTTCCCGAGAAGTGATGCATATGAAGTTAATATTTTAGAAGGAACGGTAATAGCTCCTTCATTCTTCACTATTGCTTCACAAGAAGTAGCAATTGATAATTCTAAATTCGTTGCATAGAAGTTTACTTTCTTCCCTTCTGCTCGAATTAATATGTTACCAAGTACAGGAAGCGTGTTTTGTCCTGCCACTGCTCGTGACACGGTTTTAAGTGCTTCCAATAACGAATCCTGTGAAATTACAACTTTCATGATAGATAAATATACAATACATTGGAATTTTGAGGACTTTTGAGCAATATGTCAAAATATTTCTTCTTTCTCTTGCAGGGAAAATCAAAACAATCATTTATTGATTAATACTTTTGCTTTCTCTATAATTTAAAATGTAAAAAAACTTCATGGACGAACTTCCCATACTACTGTTATTGCTCCTCCTGTCAGGATTCTTTTCAGGAGCAGAAATTGCACTTTTTTCGCTCGGACCGGAAAAAATTCAAGCATTAAAGAATACTGCTAAGACCGAGAAACAGAGAAAAAGAATAGCAAGACTCGAGGCAATAAAGGCTGACTCCAATAAACTATTGGTCACTATTTTGATTGGAAATAATGTTGTAAATGTAGCGGCTAGTTCTATGGCAACACTCGTAGCTATGAATGCTGCCAAAGACATGGGTGGGGATTTGAGCGCTAATACAATTATTGGAATTGTAACGGGAGTTATGACATTTTTGATTCTTGTGTTTGGAGAAATAACGCCAAAAGCCCTGTGCCACAAATATGCACTTCCCTTTTCTCTCGTGGCAGCCCCAATTATAAAATTCCTTGAGATTCTCCTCTACCCTATCGTAGTACCTATTGCAGCGCTTACAGGGAAATTCACAGGAAATAAAAAAAGCCACGGATTAAGCGAAGAAGAATTAAAAGCCGCTCTCGAACTTTCTGAACGCGAAGGAGGAATCAAGTCCACCGAACGTGAATTAGTGGAAAATGCTCTTGATTTTGATGAACACGCGGTAGAAACAATTATGACTCCACGAAGTAAAATTTTCGCTCTGGCAGATAAAACTCCTGTTCCCGAGGCCTTACCAATAATTGCAAGCGAACTGTATTCTCGTATTCCCATTTTTCATGAGTCTCTTGATGAAATCGTAGGAGTTCTTAGAGTGCAATCATTAATTGAAGAAATGCTGAAGCCTCATTTTAAAAAGAAAAACTTAGCGAATCTCTCTCTTCTCTCTCCGTTCCGAGTACCGCGAACAATGAAAATTGATACGCTTTTACGAGCATTTCAACAAGAAAAACAACACCTTGCTTTTGTGCATGATGAGCATGGAGGGCTTATCGGACTGATTACTCTAGAGGATGTTGTGGAGGAAATTTTTGGAGAAATAGAAGATGAAGAAGACGCAGAACACATATTCATTCGAAGAAGTGGTCGATATGACTTTCAATGTGATACCGAGATTGAACTCGAACAAATTGAAAAATTTCTTGCAGAAGAATTGCCCGATGAATTTGGAAAATCAAAAGCACGACTTCTTCCTTGGAGTCTCGAAGAAGAAAATTCAACACTTGCTTATTTTTTATTAGAAAAACTAGAACATTTTCCTGAAGTAGGAGAAACCCTCAAACTCACCGCAGAAAATCATTTATTTATTTTTCGGATTGAAAAAACTGATGAGGAACGAATCGAGTCTGTACTCCTCTCTATCAAAGCTATTTGACGCAACACCAGCTCGCTACATCACGCGCCAGTCGATCTAATTGTTCTGGATTATATTCTGCTGACGATCTCAGCCATATGATTTCGATAAGTTCTCTCAATCCCGCTGCTAACCGGGAATTTTTTGATTGTTCTTTTCGAAGAGATTCTAATCTCACTGTCGCCGACAACTTATCTGCTGTCACAACTAACCGGCTCCAATCCGAAATTTTTGCACGTAGCGCAGGATGATTTATCTCTGCTAAAAAGTCTGGATCTTGCCCCACTGCAGGAACTTCTAGGGTAGTAAGTAGATCTGCCGCTGGTTTATGAGAAAGAGAAAAAAGAGCCAAAATCGTTAGACTCGGAATTTCATGATTAATAAGCCATGAAACAAAAGGGATAAGTTCAATGGGTATCGTTTTAATTACCTGTGCCAACTGATGATCATGCACTGTTGATTTTTTCTCATCTTTGCGCACCGCAGCCAATCGAGCTTGCGCTGCAGAAATTCGTGCGGCTATTTGTTCTGAAGTTTCCTCTGAACCTTCTGTAACATTCCCCATCAAGAGATCATCGAGTTCGCCTGTTTGTTCTACTGCCATGTTTGTTTGTGAAAATCGATATCATTTTTTCAGAAAGAGAGAAAAAAGGCAATATACATATAAAAAAAAGGAAAGATCTATACAAATCTTTCCTTTACTTTTTCTCCACTTCTTTTGTTTAGAGAAGCAGCAACAAAAAAACCATGAACAAACAACCCTTTACGATGCGAAGTCTCAGGGCTCTCCGATAACTTGGCGAATCTTCTTGGAATTTTTCCCATCTTTTTTGTCCCTCTGCTGTGGGGGGACATGGTTTTAAAGTCATAATATTAAATTTTAATTAATAATAAATAACCACTGTCCGAAATCGGAACGATATCTCCATTCACATCG
>CAZGJL010000019.1:0-16585 GCA_964526665.1 uncultured Candidatus Peribacteria bacterium
CAAGAAAAGTATAGAGAAATTCAAAAATTAGATTCTGATGTAGACAAAAAAAGGGAAATAGCGTCTATGCGAAAAGAGTTAGAAGCTCTTTTTACACAATGGCCAGGACAAAAAACCCGACTTCAGAAACTAGTGGGGGATCATCACACTGTGCTAGAAGAACTGATACCCAAAGGAGAAGATTTGGGAAGGGATTTTGTTCGAGAAATCACAGAAGAAGCAAAGGATTGGCTTAAAAAATTAGATAATCGAATGCTTGCTTGGAAAAGTGATGCAAAATCATGTGGATATAATTATCACGGAGATGAAGAGCTGTTTAAAACATTACCTGATACAGCTCAGGGTTTTGTTTCTGTTATAGATTTCAATGAAGGACAATATGCACAGGAATCAGAAAAATTAGATGGTTATCTAAAAGAAGACACGGAAACAGTGGAATTTCTTGATGATGGACAATTCTTTTCAGATCCATCAGCAGACAGAAAAGAATTTAAAGGGAAATACGATGAAATGACAGAATCATTTCGTTCTAATGTAAACCAATATAAACAACAATTTGGAGCCGTACGTTCTCGCATTCAAAAAGATTTGAATAAGATGAATGATGATGATTTTACAAATCGTTATGGTGGAATTCCTCGAGAAAACATGGAACAGATGCTCTTGGATCATGAGCACCAGTTAAAAACATTTGATTCAGGATCAAGTAAATTTTTATCATCTTCATTTTTCAATAATTGGTTACGAAAATACGGAGAATCTGCAGAATCACGAGCAAATGCTCTGGATGAGATGTCACAGTTTCGAGAACTTGAATCATGGTCTACTGAAGCAAAAAATCAATCAGACAGCATGAAGAAGTGGATTGATGATTGGGATAAGAATAAAGAAAAAAATGTAAAACAATATCAACGTTTTTCTTTGTATGATATTTATGCATTAGTAAAACAGGCGGTAGAAGTGAATCGTCGTCGTTGGGAGCGAAGAAGCGAACGAGCCGTAGCAAAGATGGGAGAATCTTTCTTTGGACGGAATTCTCCGTGGGGAAAAGAGTTTCACCGAAAATCGCAAGAAACAGAGGATGCACGTGTAAAAGAGATTCAGCAGGAGCTGAATGAAGATCCATGGTGGGATATACAAGAGATATTATACACAACAAACGATCCGGATGAGGCAAAAGCCTGTATTAATGAGTTAATAGATAAGGGAGTTTTCAGATGGGATGATCCAAAGCTTTGGAAAACATTCATGCGACTTTCCGGAAATGCGGTTAATTTCAATAATAGTGATATGAATCTTGATATTTATGATATTTTGGAGAAATGTCGTAATGTTTGTGAATTTATTTGGTCTCGTGAGGTATTTCGTCAATGGGATACGTCACTTGATTCAAAAACAAAAGCGAAGGAGGACGAATTTACGGCAGAATTTCAGCGATTTGAACACAATGATGGAGGACGTGCAGCTATTTTACAAAGCATGCTCAAGAACTGGGCAAGCGGGAAACGTGAAAATACGGATCCAGCAAAATATGCATTCTTTTTGCGAGAAGGATTCCTGAAGGGAAAATTGAACGGAGGACCGTTGAAAGATGTACGTTGGTATTATTTGACGTTGGGAGTTAAGTATGGAATTTTGTCTCGAGACTTTTTTGCACGATTGAATGGAGAATTGCTGGGAAATATGCCGTATTTTGATTTTTTCATTGATAAAAGTGGATGGAAAAAAGATGGGAGATTGGTTCCGGAAGGAACAGAAGGTGCTCACAAAGGAGGATGGACGTATGAAGATTATGTAGGATGGGCAGATTTCTTGAACGAAGGAACGAGTGGAAATTTTTCTGCGAAAGACGCTCAAAAAAACACCAAAGAGTTCTTTTATGAAGTTATTTTGCAATCAGCTGACGCGCGTGCACGTGTGGAACGAAAAGTACAGGAAGGTTCGAGAAATTTTGATCATGATGATGGAGCAATGCTCTGTCCGGGGCTTGGATTTGAGTCAATTAAAAGCATGTTGGGTATTAGCTCACAGGAAGAAACGAAATTTAGTCCTGACTTTTGGCGTAATATTCTGGCTGGATATATTCCATTCTTTCGTGGTATAGCAAAATTTATTCGAGAAGGAGATGCTAAGTATGGAAAAGATAATGAAGGATGGATAAAAATTCGCGAGCAAAATTTTGGTATTGTGGCAGATCGAATGAAATCGATGGTACTAGTATTTCATTCATTACGTGGGAATATAAGTCTTGGGGAGCGCAAGTCGATTCACTTTAGTCAACATGATTTTGATGTAAAGGGACCGATGTCTCCTTGTGCTACAGGGTCGATGAATAGTACGGATAAAGTTCTGAAGAAGATCTTAGATGTATCGGGAAAACGAACGGATTTCAACAGTATATTTGATACCAGTACGTGGCTTGAAGGGATTGCCGAGGCGAAGGAGGAGAACGCAGAAAAGAATTTTACGAATCCGGATGCAGAGGGAGATAAATACAGAGCCTCCATAACAGGAAAGGTGTATGATTTGGTCAAAGGTCCTGCTTCGGATGTGGTGTTTGACAATAAGAATATAGAGCACATGCTTCTGGATGAGGGGACGGATTATTGGGATGGGTTGTTGGGCGAGTTTGAGAGAGCGGTGTATTAAAGTTTATACATAAAAAAAACTCCCCGTGTTAGCAGGGAGTTTGCTTTGAAGAATGAAAGATGTGATTATTTTTTAGCTTTGCCTGTTCCTTTGCACTTAGGACAAGTTCTTCTTGGAGCATGTCCTACTTTCCCAGAACCAAAACATTCTGAACAAATATTAAATTGTCCTAACCACTTGTCGTCATTTTTGGGCATAATTAAATCCTCCTATATTTAAATGAATTATTAAAATCACACTGCAATATTCCAATTAGAATATTGCTGAGTTCCTCGAGAGAGAAACCTTTGCAATACTCTAAATGAATAGGGAAATAAGTATTTCTTCTTCAAAGAGCAGATAAATATTTACAATGTAAATTATTTACACAATATATGTGTAGCACTACTAAAGACAAGAGTCAATGTTTGTGTTTACATTAATATAATGATTTTCTTTAAAAAACATTTGAAATTTTGGTGAAAAAACCGGAGAATTAAAACACAAACAAACCCCCATAAATTCATGCCTAGGGCGATACGCAAGTCGTTCAAAAATTGGATGAGCTTTCTGCTCATTTTTTGCGTACTTTCACCAAGTATTTCATCCGCATTAGCAGCTCCTTTTTGGGAAAACTGGTTGGGAGAGGCTCCAGAAGCAAGTATTCCAGAGGTAATACGAACACGATTGGTGTCAATTTTGGTAGAAGAGGAATTGCTGGAGAATGATGCTCTGGCAACAAAGATAGAGCGTTATGCAGTAGATGTTCAGAAAGCTATTGATGGACAGGCAATTTTGGTTCCCGTATCACGAGACACTTCACCATTGGACTTATGGATAGGAAATTCACAGCTTTATTTTTCTGGACACGAAAACAATCATCGTTCGCAACTTGTAGGAACGGTCTTCATTGGAGATGTTCCTTTGCCTGTTGTTGATCGTGGAGGACGACTTCATGCAACACCATGGCCTTTAACAGATTTTGATAATCCTTCTTATTTTTGGAATAAGGAACGAGAACGATTTGTTTGGCAGGGTGGAGGAGACGAACAAGCAGAAATATGGCATGGGGTAATTCGTTCGGATTCATCAACTGAAGCGGGGAGGAATTTAGACTTGAGGGGATATTTTGATAGAAACCATCGTGTACATACCGGTGATGAAACTTTTGCAAAAAAAGCATTTATTGCCGATTTGCCACAACAGCGGATTGGTATCTCAGAACAACAAAAGCTTTTATATCAAAATTGGATTGATCATTTGGAGGATTTTTCTTATTTAAGATTTAATAAAAACTGGGTGAATACAATGTTTGAAGACATGAACCCGGCAGAGACCGTTCCATTGGAATTATTACCAGAAGCAGAAGGCATAGATACGGAACCTGATTTTTCTGCACTTCCAGATGCTATGTCGAAGGATGTTATCGATCAAATGGCACAACGTTATCTAGGAGCAGCACGTGAAACAATGGTTTCTATGTTACAGCCAGCTTATGTTTCTGGGCGATGGGATACAGATGAATTAGATACAACTATTTCTCTCATTGCCAAAAAAGATGAATGGGCTGCGAATCTTTTGCGCACAGCGAATGATGAAGTAGAAGATATTTTTCGTGATAAACTTACAGATCCATTATTAGAAATTCCAGCGGATATTTTATTGCGCACAGAGCACAAATATCAACCATATGAAAATCTTTTTGGAGTGAATGTTCCGTTGGGAGCATCAATTACAAAAGAACTGTATTGGAATGGAATATTGTTATCAGAGTTTGAAAAATGGGGATGGAATGCGGTAGACCAAGAGATGCAATCTTTTGTCGTGGATAGAGAATTTCCTGCAGAAAATTGTTCATTACTTCGCGGGACTGTGCCGGAAGAAAATCACCCCGCAGGACAATTGGCAGAAATGAATCGTGTGTATAATTTTTCCACAGCAGCACTCGACAGCTGTATTGATTGGGATGGAGAAGATACAGATGATGATGATCGAAAGGATCATATTTATGAAGGATGTTGTGCCCAAAACATAGCATTTGGAGGAAGTGGATTTGAGCTTTCGGCGCCAGATTGTCGAGCGAATTCTACTCATTGGGACCCGATATGTGTTCCTGTAGAAGATCCAGAATGGCAGTGTGGATTAAGTCTTTTAGAGCATCCATTACCACTACTCATTAGTTGGGAATACATAGGGGCAGAAGCACCAGTTTTTGACCTGAAAGGGGCTCGTCCTGTTACAACGGGGTTACTGGGAGCGCAGGGATGTGAGTCATTAATCGAAGAATTAGATGACTCTGAAAATCAAAAAGAAATTTCATCGCTTATGTTTCATGATGAACCAAGACTTGAAACACTTCAGGCTCAAGTTGCAGCTCCTGGAGTAAATGCTATGCCGGCAGATGATCCTCGTGGAGCATCTTTTTATGACACGGACACCGTTTTTCATCGTATAGAATTTCCAACGTCTTTTGATTTTATTGGAGAGACGGGAGAATCTATTGTGCGAGAAGATCAAGAAGTTGTCATGCAATCAAATCTGGAAACGGCTCTTACAAATACGATTGACTCTATAACAAGTACCCCGGGAAATACCGGGAAAATCCTGATAACGGATTTTGATACAACCCTTTGGAAGAATGAGAATCTTCAAGTAGAGCTGGTCGATGCGTTATTGTGGCTGGGAAAAGACTTGGAGCAAAAACACGTAGAAATGCTTCATGGAGCTTTTTCTTCCCCAATTGATGGAGCTCGCATACTGGGAGATAGTGAATTTGATGGATATGAAGTAATAGAAGTGATTGCCGAAATAGCAGATCAGAAAACATTAAAACTTTCTTTTGAACAAGGAGAAGAAGATCCGAGCAACACGTTTCAAAATGCAGAAAGAGAAAGTAATTCCTTTCATCCCCAAAAAAGCAGCAGCAATAAAAAAGACAAAGAAGAAACAGATGCCTTATTATTTCCTTCCAGTGAAAAAGAGGGATGTTCTGGTGAAAATATAATATTTTGGCCAGTAAAATGTTTAATTCCCTGGATAGCAGCTTTGCCTGAAGTTATCTTGCAAACAATCCCCGTTCTCCCCGATTTGCCAAAATTACCGAGTCTTCCCGAACTTCGTGAAATGAAGAAGGAAAGAGAGGAATCAGTCCTTACCTCTCTCGTTGTCGTCCCTAGTGACATTGTCATTACGTCAAAAGATGTGACGCCTATAACCATAGCGGTCTCTCTTTTGAATGAAAAAGGAGAATCTTATTCGTTGCCAACAGAAGTTTCTCTTTCGGCAAGTAGCGCAGATGCATTAGATTTTTTCACCATTTCTCCTGAGCCGACTAGAGAAGCGGTTATGGGGAAAACACAGTTTTCTCTTCTGCCTCGTACGCGTGATGTGGGAGGGAAATTTTCGTTTACGATTTCAGCAGAAGGAGTGAGTATAGATATTCCAGTGACAGTAACACAAAACAAACTTTTTCTTACCGTTGAAGAAACAGAAGTTATAGCAGGAGAAGTAAAATCAATTCCTGTGCGAATACGAGCATTGGACATGAAGAATTTAGTGGCAGAAGATGCGGAAGGAATGGAGATTCAATTGGCATCAGAACAGGGGACCTTCTCTTCTGGTGGTACAGGGGTTCTTCGAAATGGAGTAGCAGAAACTCTATTTTTCCCAGGGAAAATTGCAGGAAAAAAGTTTCTTTCGTTGCGTGACACAGAAGAGCTGCTACCGGAGGAACGAGTTGAATTTGAAATTAAACCAGCTGCGCCAGCACGTATATCCTTAGAGATTCCGCCAGTACTTGTTCGTAATGGTGCACCCAAGGATATTACAGCGTTTGTAAAAGATCGTTATGGAAATGTAATTAAAGAAAATGTTCCAACGGTAGAATGGGGAAATACAGATGACGCGATTATAAAAGGAAATACTCTTTCTCTGGCAACAGAGGAAACAGACGTTCTGACGATATCTGCTCAATTACCAGAAATAGATTCATCGCGTGTCTCACAAGAAGTTTTGGTTATAGAGAGTCCGCAATTATTAGCAGAACTCACAGAAGATAGTCTTATTGCGGGAACAAAAGAACCATTATGGGTACGAGTTACAACGGATGAAGAGTTGCCGGGATTATTTGATATTTTTGTACTTGGGACGGGGGGAAGGGGATTGTTTGATTCGCAAGTTACATTAGAAGATGGAGTATTAGAGCTTCCTATTTATGCAGGAACACGTGCGGGAGAAGGAACAATAACATTAGAGGCGCCAGGATTTGGAAGTATAACTTTTATGATAGAAATACTTCCAGCAGATCCTTATAAAATAGATCTCACTACAGAACGAACGGTCTTACAAATTGAAGATGAGCGCCGAAATACGCTTCTAGTTCGAGTATTGGATCGTTATGGTAATGAAGTTCCTTTTGTAGGAGAAGAGATTACATTCTTACAGAATCCAGGGGAAAAATGGAGCGGAGATGATATTACAGAATTAGAAGAAGCGGGAGTGTTCGATGCGGCTTCTCCTGTCAAAGCATATTTAGAAAAACAAGCAGTAGATACCGAATTGACCTTCTCGCCTGTTGTGGAATTTGATCCTCCTACAGCGAGAATAACGAATGGAGCACGTGAGATTGAGATAAATACACAAGAAACAGGAGGAAATCTTTACTTGGTTGCGACTGCAGTAGGATTAATACCTGATACTCTTGAATTAGAAGTGGTACAAGTATTGAAACAGTCAGCATTTGACGATGATCTCTCTCCGAAATCATTACTTACTCTTTTACTGGGACATGATGGAGGAAATCTGGCGACAGAAAATTTTGGAAACAAATTTCTTTTTTCAGGAGAAACACAAGCAGTTGCAACTTTGCTACAAGATAATAAACCACAGAAAATAAACTTTTCCCTTGATCCTTCAGGAGTAGTGGGGGAGGGGGTATTGAAGGCGGAAGTAGGCAATGAATTTTCGTTTCTAGTGAATGATGTGGTGAGAGCCACAATAAATTTTGAAGAATCTCCTACATGGAATGATAAAGAGAAAGGGTGGGTATTTACTCCAACGGATGTAGCCTCTCTTTCTCAAAGAGGAACTGTTTTACGACGAAATAAAGTTCCCATTTTACAGATTTTCCCTGGAGGAGGAATTCGTCCAGAAGCACAAATTTCTCTTATAGGAACTGATTCGTGGAGGAAATGGAGTGTGCAACATGAAACCGATGGAGCGATCGGAATACTTTCTTTTCCTGAAGATAACGGAAAGGAAAAAACGAATACTCTTTCTTTTGAGTCCCTTGATCCTGCTATATCTGTGCAATCGTTTTTCACAGGAAAAAGCACTACAGCCGCACAAGGAGTTGCCGCATTTGATATGAATTCGGAAGAATCGGAGGAGCGTCTTTTGCGATCCTCATATGTTTCGATAGAAAATGCACTTACAGAACCAGGCATAGGATGGACGACCCCATGGAAGCCGGGAACAATGTTTGCCGCGGGGAATAATATCGGAGAATCAGTACGGATTGCAGCAAGTGATGCAGGAGTTTTGCTCGGGGATCCATCTCTTTCTCTTCCCACTCAGAATACACCTTCAGAATTACAATTAACGGAAGAGGTAGGACAAGTATTATGGGTGAGTCCTTGGGGAACGATTGATGAAGTTGTGTCAGGAGACTTGAATGGAGATGGTCGGGCAGAGATATTTCCACGATCAGGAAAAAATCTTTCAGTTCTCTACCATGACCGACATCAATTAGATAATTTTCGTGACGCAGGATTATTATTACGATTTACTGATGGCGTAAAAAAAATAGCGGTACACAATGATTCGCTTGGAAATATGATTCATTTGATCCAATTGAATGAAGAAGGAGATCTAGTGTTTCATCGTAATGAAAAAGGAGTACTAACTCGGGAGTCAATTGATTTAGGTTTGTCCAGACCCATTGTAAATATTGATGTTGCAGAACTGAATGGAGACAAATATGAAGATTTGATTTTGTTAGACGATGAGAACTCATTGTGGTTTGCTTATGGACACAATGAGACCTGGTATTCAGCACAATTTGTAGATTCTTTTGCTGCACGATTTGAAAATCTGGAAGAATTATATAATGCAGAAGCAGAACAAGCAGGACAACAATTAAAAATAAGACCATTTCCTCAATTACAACAATTCTTTGCGCGATTTGTTGGAGTAGAAGATTCTGCTTGGTCAGGGGAAACTCGTTTAGTTCAAAACAGAGAATTTGTTTCTTTCATCGATAACAAACGATTTGATGCTTTATATAAAGTAAAAGGAGAGGAAGCAACAGAGGATGATGGTGACGTTGTGTCAGTAATTCCTGGACAACGACTATTACATTCTTTGAAAATATCTGGGAACAACAATGCACTTTCGGAATTAGAATTAATTATTCCGCAATCGATAGGATTTCGTTTTGAAGAATCTTCTTTTACGTGTTCGGGGTGTAAGACCCTGCCAGAGGTTTCTGTGAAACCAGAAATATTACACATTACGGTAGGGGATTTACCTGCTCATAGTATGGTTACTTTTTCTTGGGAAACTATTGCGGAAGAAGTATTACCAATTCGATATTTGGTAAGAGATTTTGAAGGAAGTGATGGGCGTGACGACATCTCTGTTGCGTGGCAATCAGACGGAACAGCACAAACGATCCAATTCCTTTCTCCAGGGGCAGGAGCATATCCAGCGGGAAGTGCAGAGGCAACAGAAGACGCATCAAGATCACCGATATTAGGAACGCATGCACGTGATATTGTGACAGTATTTCCAGATATTTTGCCAGAAGATTTTGATGCTGAAGCAACTGCAGAAGAGGTAATGGAATGTATGGCTACGCAGCAAGATGAAAACGGAATGCCAACACAACTTTTATCACAAGATATATTTTCGTCTATGAACGGAATGATTGCACCAGAGAAAAAATTTGCATGGAGAGACGCGCTTCCCTCTGTCGCAATACTTGCGCCGGGGCCACAGAGTATTTATATTCCACCATTTGCGATTCCTATTCCTATTCCAGCGATAGGATTCCCTACTCTTTGGTTAGCACCATTACCGCCATTCATAGGTACTCTTGTTGGGCAATTTGCCTCAATGTTTCGTTTTTATATAATGCCAACAACTTCTTTGCGTTTGGGTTTTGCTACTTGTGGAGGACCACTAATTGACCCCACAATGACTCCTACAGGAATTCCATTTCCTCCTCAGTGTTTTGTGACTGTTCCACGGTTTGGAAGTGGCGATAATGGTGATGATGGGGGAGGTGGCGGTGATGGAGGCGGAGAAACATCTTGTACGAATTTAGAGCCAGCAGAAGAATCTTCTGCACAACAAAGTCTTTCTCAACAATTGTTTGCCCCACCGGGCACAGGAGTGTCTCAATCAAATTTTAATCTGGGAGGATTGTTTATTATCAAACCAGCGAATGAACCGACAAACCGAGAAATAAAAGGAGCTGATATTTTGAGCTTGTGGGTACAAATGCAATGGAAAGAACTTACGAACTTTAAGTTTCCAAAATTCAAACTCAAGCTTCCGAAATTTGAAAAAGAACCAGCAGATACAGAAATAAAATCGGGAGTTCTTCAAAAGTTAAAACAATCACCATTTGTAGAAGTAACGGTGAAAGAAGTGAATGTTTCTTATCCTGAGATAAAAAAAGAAGATCTAGCAAATATGAAAAAAGAAGTAAAAAAATGGAAAAAGGATGCTACAGAAAAATTAAAACAGGAAATAAATGGATGGAATGAGATAGGATGTACAACTTTTGAAAATGGAAAATGGATAAAAGAAGCAGAACATTGTCAGACAGATCCAGATTCTTTTACAGCAATTGGTATTGTTTCTACACTGATACAACAAAAAGTTGAGACTGTGACACTTCGTGCGCAGGCACTTCCAGTAACGGTAACAGGAGCATTGTTAAAAACAGAACTTGATGCGTTGTCGGTTCAAATGCAGGCAGAGCAAGAACGAGTTTCTAAAATGACGAGTACTTCAGTAGGGGATTATGAGGCAGAAATATCAAACGCTCAAAATAAAATTGCAGCCATATTGTCGGAACCGACTATTGAGAAACATAAGGACGGTTTAGAAAAAGCATCAGGAGCGGCCGTGAAACTTGGTACAACTAAAAAAGCAACTGCTGAGCAATCAGGGCCTATCAAACAACAAATTCCTGAAGTAAGTCCGGTTTTATCAGAGGAACAAGGAAAGATTTTAGAATTACAAGAATCATATTCAAAAGACATTGAGGATGATATAAAGAATGTTGAAAGCTTGGCACCTAAGGTGGATGCAATACAAATTGATGGATGGAATGCGGTTATTACAATAGCATTGGCGAAAATAGCAGAAATTGATCCAGCGGCTGCAGAAGGAGTATCCGTGAATGTGGCAGAAAAAAAAGCACAACAAACTGAAGCAATGGCATCGAAAAAAGCAGAAATATCAGTTGCTGCAGAAGAAAAAAAGGCAGAACAAAAAGAGGCCGCTCAAGCAGAATTTACAGAGAAAAAAGCAGCGATAAAAGAAATGCAACAAGGGCTCAAAAAGGAATTAAGAACGACATTAGAAGAAATTGCTATTGAGCCATTAGAAAAAAAATGGGAGGATTTTGGGACGGCAATAGATAAAAATCAAGAAGCACTGGAGAGGTATGTTACAGAAATTGAAAAGGTAAAAGAATTTCCTGAAAAATTAGAAAAAATTCTTGAGCAAGTACAAAAAATGGCAGATGTTGTTAATGAATATTGGGCAACATGGATTGAAAAAAACGAACGTTCGATAGAGAAATGGAAGGAGTTTGGCGAAGATGTGAAAAAAACAATTCAGGTTTGGAAAGATATTCCTGAAATGTTAAAAAAATTCGCAGCTGCTACATCGAGTTCAAATGGTGGCTCTATGAGCAGAGGATCTATGTTTAGTTGGTTCAAAAATTTACTTCTCTCTTCTATAAAATTCCCTATTTTTAAGATGCCCAATGTTCCAGACGTGGAATTGGATCTTTCTGATATAAAAATAGGAGTGAACATTGATGTGCCAAAATTAGTTTTTTCACCGGTAAAGGTTCTTCCGCCGTCGCCACCACCTATTCCTAATTTAGAACTTTCTAAAAAGGTCACGGGGATCTTTTCTCAGATGCTTGATACTTTATGGGAACAGGGCGATTTAAGTGCTGGTCTGACAGGTCAAATAGAAGGAATTTTGGGACAAATTAAAAAGGGTGACCTGTCGGCAGAAGAGTTAAAAGGAATATTGGCAACTGTTCCTGCTGCACCTACCGTCCCCGGGATACTAGACGTAACGATTTTGCTTGATCCACTAAAACAAATCATTACAAGTGCTATTGCAGCTATTCCGGCAATACCTGTTTTGCCAGTACCTCCACAACTTCCAGAACTTGAAGTTCCGCCACTTGTTTTGCCAGGACTTCCAACACTAATTGAACCACCAAAATTCCCTGACTTTTTGAAGATTCCAAATCTTATAATGCTCATTCCAAAAGCATTTTTTTCGCTTCTTAGTTTATTATTACGAGGGCTTATGCCGGTTCCAGAATGGATGGTGGCCATGTCTGTAGTTAATCCAACCAATAGAACATTAATTTTGCCATTAGACTTTTTAGGAAATGCGAAATTACCAGCGGCACCAAAGTTGGTGTTGACACCGTTGTCTTATAAATTCAAATGGGAGTTCATGCCTCTTCCTTTGTCTCTGCCAGTTGAGGTTATGGCAGCTATGTTCAATTGCGTAACAACGCAATTAACAAATTCTGCGAAAGGACTTCCGATGGGAGAATGTATTCCTGGTATGAATATGCCAGGTTTGCCCGCAACACCACAAATACCAGTAGCGGCATTAGATGCATCATTAAAAGAAATAGATACACATACATATGCATTACTGCCTGAAACAGAATCTATTGAATATGAGACATTAGATATTCCTTCAAGCGACATAACATCAAGATTTGCTTTGGCAGAACCATCAATTGTTCCTCCACACATGCAAACATGGCAGGCATCTACGAAGACCATTTCTACATCAGATTTCCCTCAATCAGTTCCTTCTAATTTCGATGTTGATACAATAACATCAGAAACAAGTATTCCAACTATGCCACCTGAGATTTTATTTTTTGATGAAGATTCACAAGAGGTAGAATCCATTATGAGATATCCATTAAATGGAAAACGTTTCTCTTCTACCATAGAAGATCTTGATCGAGATGGAGTAGAAGAAATTATTTTTTCTATCAATGCTCAATTATTTTTAAAACGACGTGTTCTTCCAACAATGACAACAGAAGAAAGTGATGAGGAGTTTGAAGTTTCACAGAATATTACAGAATGGAGCATGGAGCGTTTTGCAGGAGGATTTTCTCCAACGAAAAAAATATTATCCTCTGTAGAAGCAGATGGATCTATGTTTAGATTTCTTCCTGATGATACTAATGAAGCAAATTATTTTGAATGGATTATTTCAGAGCGTCCAGATCGTGTTTTTGAATCATCTACACCAGCGGTAGAAAGAGCATCTGACACATGGCGAAGAATAGGATTCTTGATTCGTCCTCCTGCTGCTAAATATGAAATTCGTCCAGTAGGAGCCCAGATTACATCAGTAAAGGGTTCGCCTATTATGTATGGAACACCGTTAAAAACACTTGAATCAAGAGGCTCAGGGTTTTGTAATGATGAAGCAAGCCAATTACCATTTTTCGCCGAAGAAACAATCTTTGTTGGGAAAGCTGAAAAATCTCGTTTGCTTATAAAAACACTTGCGAGAAAGGGACAACAAAAAGAAGAGAGAGAAATTGAATTACGAAAAGGAGAAGAAACGGTAGTTGATTTTGCAGAAGTTTGTTTGTCTCGTGGGAAAGTTCAATATCTTGAATTTGCAAATACAGAAAGGCTTATACCAAAAAAAGATGATTATTTCTTTTCTGGAATGCGTTTGGAACTCGGAGGAGGAGATCATGTGGAACTAGATCTTTTTGATGATACGAATATATCAATATGGGAAGGAGAACGTTATGAATTGCATCAGTTTAATTCTCGAGAAAAACTTATTTCAACTTTCAAGCAACTTTCACGAGGAAATTATTATGGTCAAATGAAAGCTTTTTCAGGAGATGACACGAGTTGGACACGTTCAAAGTATTTACTTCATGATCCACAAAAAATAGATGATATTACTTCACCACAATTGAATACTCGTAGGGGAACACAACGAACTGTTTTATTAGGAAAAGAGATTGAGATTGATGCATCAAATTCTTATGAAAACCAGAAATTGGAACGGGTATGGTGGGAAGTAAAAGGAGAGACGTTGATGGATTCAGCTTCAAGTGAATATTCGCCAATAGAACTGTTGAAAATATTGCTTCCAGCGGAGCATCATACATACTCCTTTCCAGTTGTATTACACGCACTCGATATTTCAGGAAACAAATCGAGGTTATCAATTGAGATTGAAGTGGTGGCTCCAAAACTACTCCTCCGAGAAGCAAGTGCTCGGGATGCTCGCTTATCAGGAAAAGTTGTTTCAGGAACAGAAGGGATTCAAACATGGTTCCTTCGTGATCGTGATGGTCGTCAGGAGATTTTGTCTCGTACAACTACTTCGGGGAAAGATGGTTCATTTGTTCTTGAAGATCTTTCTCGACAAGGAGGAGCGCTTTTACATGATAAATACACAAAAGAAACTCGTGCGGAAGTTTTGAAAACGGGACGCCCTGTTCTTCTTGATGAAGAATTAAGTCAATTTGTAAAAGCAGCGACAGCAAAAACTCCATTAAGTATTGATGTTCGTGAAAAGACAGGGGAAACGGCCATGACAGTTTCTTTTGTTGCACCAAAGAAACAAAACATTTCTCTTCCAGAAAAAGAGGGGATAGTCGTTACAAAGATTTCTTCAACAGAAATTCAACTCATGGATCCAGAAGAAGATGGAATTACTTGGAGGAAAATAAACGATGAACGATATGAACTGTGGGATGCTAGTGTATCAAAAGCAATTGGAACACTTGATAACCAAGGGCAATTCAAATCACTTCTCCCTACTATTTATTTGCGCACACAGGCTTCGGCAGATGATGATACTCCGGTTGTATTTGAAGTATGGAGAGAACGTCATTTATTAGCTAAGTTCTCGATTCCGATTCCTGAAAAAATTACTATAAAAGAAGGGAGTTTTATTAATCTAGAGAAGATAAATGTAGAACAAGATATTTTCTTCGAAGAAAAAGTTGACGCTCTTAAGGATTTTTTGCAAAATCCCCGCACTGAGCTTGAAAAAAAAGCAATATAAGGGTATAATGTCTGGATGGAATATGATCAATTTGTCATCGATCTTCTTGCACAGTCAGAGGATGCAAAACTTTCTGGAGATTTCCAGGCAGCTATTAAGGTTCTTCAAAAAATTATTATGCATGAACCACAATGTTTTGAAGCTTTTGAAGAATTGGGTGATAATTTCCTTTCATCAAAAGATTTCAATAAAGCAGAAAAAGCACTTCGTGAGGCGATTCGTATTTCACCAAAATCAGCAAATGCGCATTATTTACTGGGGTTTCTTTTTTCTCAGCAACAAAACTGGGCAGCAAGTGTGAAAGCATTACAGGTAGCAGATGATCAGTCACCCAATCATCCTGAGATTTTACGATGTTTGGGATGGAGTTATTACAATCAGAATAGAAAATCAGCACAAGGAGTAGCATTGCTTGAACGTTCAACAATACTCTCACCAGAAGACCCCAATATATTGTGTGACCTTGGTGTATGCTATATGAACTCACATCAACATGAACGTGCTCAGCAAGTGTTCCGAAAAGTAATCACCATTGCTCCAAATTCAGATCAAGCACGTGAATGTCAGAATTTTTTGAATATATTGAAGCACGGTAATAACACAGGGAAATAATTTTGCTAGAAAAGAGGAAATAGCTAAAATATATGTACTCACTTTTAATTTATATAAAAATGGTACAACAAATTACGGCTACTGATTTTGAAGCAGAAGTTTTGAAATCTTCAGATGCAGTCATAGTAGATTTTTTCGCTACATGGTGCGGACCATGTCAGGGAATGATGCCTGTTCTTGAAAACTTAGAAGGACAACTTCCTGCGGGAGTAAAAATTGTAAAAATTGATGTAGACCAAGCTCCAGAAGTTGCTTCTGAGTATGGAATTATGTCTATTCCAGCATTTAAAGCATTTAAAGATGGAAAGGTTATAAACGAAGCTGTAGGAACACAGTCAGTTGAACAATTATTAGCAATGGTGGCTTAATTGCTTCTGTTGTAAATAAATAAAAAGGTGCAGTCATCTGACTGCACCTTTTTATTAGGAGAAAAATAATTACTTCTCTTTTCTTTTCCGCCAGAAGATAATCCAAAAAGGAATTCCAACAAGCAACATAGCGAGTCCATCTACCATGTTTTCTTGTTTGCTTCTTTTAAAGCGAAGCTTGTTTTCTTCCATTCGAGTAATTTTGCATTCTTCAATTTCTTCTTCTGTTCGTATATATGGTTGTGAGACATCTTTTTCCATACTTGTTTCAATACGACGATTGTGGTCATATTTACATTCCTCACTAGAAACTATGTTATAGGGCTCTGTCTGAAAGTTGAATACGTACAACTTCATTGTTGCATTAAGCAACATGACGCCTCCGACGGCACTTAAGATGATACCTGTTACCGCTCCACCAAACCGAAGAAGATCAGGAAGCCAGGCTAATTTTTTTTCTGTCATTTTTTTGTTTTTAAGAAATAACATTCAAATTCTTTCATTTGATACAGGGGAAGTCAAGAAGCAAAAATACTCTTACACTGAGTATAAGAGTATTTTGAATTTTAAAATAAACAGGAAGCTTAGTCTGCAATATCAATTAATATTCCAGGACCCATGGTACAATGGATAGAAGCAGATTT
>CAZGJL010000020.1:0-14412 GCA_964526665.1 uncultured Candidatus Peribacteria bacterium
GATTATTCTCTGTACAAGTGGCACTTCAAGGATATTTTGAAAAACATAAACAATTACCCAACTCTCTACAGGATTTGGTACCGGAATTCATTGATTCTCTTCCAAGTGATCCCTTTGGAGAGTCTTTTGAGTATCTGCCACAAGAAAACTTGCTACGATCTGTGGGAGTTACCGATAGGTACGAAGAGCGGATTATGTACAAAATCAGGACGTGGTAATAATTCAAAAAAATTCAATTACAATTTGTCTTTTAAAACTTTCTGATTACTATCGAGCTACCAATTCGCGCGGGTGGTGAAATGGTAGACACGCTGGTTTTAGGCACCAGTGCCGCAAGGCTTGGAGGTTCGAGTCCTCTCCCGCGTACCAGAGATAAAATAAATACCTACTCCTTCATGGAGTGGGGATTTTTTTTTAATTTCTTGCACAGCAAGAATTACTCGAACCTCGTAGGTTCGATAATTTGCACCGAGTTCTAACGAGAATGCAAATAACTCTAACGAATTCCGAGTTGTCGGAATGAAGTGACGAGACCAGCAGCTGACCCCGCTCTGCGGGGGAAGAATCCTCTCCCGCGTACCATGCTCTTTTACAAAAATTTGACATACCCCTCTCTCTCATGACACACTGCGAAGGATGAAGGTTTATATTTTCGTTTCACAACTACGTCGCCGCTCTCGCTAGAGCGCGGAACTTTTGTAATTGAAATGAAACTTTCCCCGCTCTGACTTCGCGGGGTTTTTTGTATGTAAAAAAACACGAATCCCGTACAAGACGGTTTTTTTATTAAAACATTATTTATTTAAATTTTACAAAATGAAAACAACAACATCATATCAAAAAGTCGCTTCTCATGAGGCGCATGCAGGAGAATTCGATACATGTCTTCTGCTTTATTCTGGAGGTCTTGATACAAGTATTCTCCTTAAATGGATTCAAGAGCAATATAAATGCAATGTTATAACTCTTACTATAGACATTGGACAAACTGCTGATGATTTAAGTGCTATTAAAGATAAGGCGCTTTCTTTCGGAGCAAAAGAGGCCATTGTATATGATGCCAAAGATGAATTTGCTGATATTTTCCTTACCGAAGCAATCATGGCAAATGCTGATTATCAAGGCGGATATGCCCTCAGTTGTCCTCTTGGAAGAGTTATGATTTCTAAAATTGCTGTAAAAATAGCAAAAAAACATAACTGTATGGTTATCGCTCATGGCTGTACTGGAAAAGGAAATGACCAAATTAGATTTGAAGGATATATCACAACACTCGATCCTACTTTAAAAACTATTGCGCCCGTAAGAGAATGGGCCATGGGAAGAGATGAGCAACTTGCATATGCAGAAAAACACAATATCCCTGTTATTCAAAAAAAAGATTCCCCTTATTCTTACGATGAAAATATGTGGGGAAATACTGGCGAAGGTGGTGAAATCGAAAATCCAGAACTAGCACCCATTGACGAGAAAATTTTGAAATGGTGTACCACTCCAGAAAAAGCTTGTTATAAAAATGAGGTGCTAGAAATTGAGTTTAAAAAAGGAAAACCTATTGCCCTTAATGGTGTAAAGAAAAAATTGAGTACTATTATTTTTGAATTAAATAAAATTGGTGGACAACATGGAGTTGGAGTCTTTCATTTGATTGAAGATAGAATTGTAGGCCTTAAGGTAAGAGGTGTATATGAAAATCCTGCTGCAAGCATCCTCATTGAAGCACACAAGAAATTAGAAAAACTTGTTTCAACCAGGGAAGAAAATGAGCTGAAATTATTTATTGATAGTAAGTGGGCTTATCTTACATATGCTGCCAAATGGCACGATCCGGTGATGTATCACATTCATGCTTTTATAAATAGTCAAAACAAAAAAGTAACCGGAAAGGTTAAGATAAAGCTCTATAAGGGAAATATTACTGTCATCGCACTTTCTTCTCCGAACTCTCTCTTCGATCATAATCTTGCAACATTTAATAAAAATTCTGCATTTAATCAAAATTCTTCGGCCGGATTCACTGAAATTTATAATTTAGCTCAAAAAACAGCTTTTAATTTACATGACGGGGAATCAGACCTTTATAAAAATTAAATTTTTGGGGCGGGATTTGATATCTCGCCCTAATTTCTTAAATAAAAGCTGACAAACTCTCGTAATTTGTTACTCTCCAAACGATGGAAAACCTTGTGATTACTTGGCTACAGAAAACTTTTGATCAAGATTTTTGTTCAAGAATAGAATTTTCCCCTGTTCCACGGGGACAGAATGGTGATATTGCAATGAAATTTTTTCAGCTTACAAAAAGTGAGGGACAGTCCCCTGTTCAAATTGCTGAACGCATAAAAGAAGCCCTCTCTGGTTGCGATTTTATAGAAAAAACAGAACTGACTGGTCCATACCTCAATCTTTTTTTTGCATCAGAACAATTTTTCACAAAAGTACTGGAGTCTCCTCTCGAAGGAAATGTTTCTACTGGACAAAAGATTGTGATGGAATTCTCTGGACCAAATACAAATAAACCCCTCCATCTCGGACACATGAGGAATCATGCCCTTGGGATATCTGTATCAAACTTACTTGAAGCGGTCGGAGCAAGCGTTCACCGCGTAAACATTATCAATGATCGTGGAGTTCATATTTGTAAATCAATGCTCGCTTACCAAAAATGGGGAAACAATTCCAAGTTGAACAAAAAAAGTGATCACTTCGTGGGAGACTGGTACGTACGATTTAATCAAGAAGAAAAAAAAGATCCTACTCTTCTCGATGAAGCAAAAGAGATGCTTGTGAAGTGGGAACAGGGAGATAAAGATGTAAAAAGTTTATGGAAAAAAATGTCTGACTGGGCACTAGAAGGACATGCCAAAACTTATGAACGCCAAGGCGTTACTTTTGAAAAAGAATACAAAGAATCTGATTATTACATGGCTGGACGAGATATCGCGGAAAAGGGATTAGAACAAGGCGTTTTCCAAAAACGAGAAGACGGCGCAATTGTAATCGACCTCACCGATCAAGGACTCGATGAAAAAGTTATTCTCCGTGCCGATGGAACTTCTATTTATTTGACACAAGATTTGGCGGTCGCAACCGCTCGAATGAAAGACTTCCAACCAGATCAATTGGTGTACGTTGTAGCAGATGAACAAAACTATCACTTCAAGGTATTGTTTTCTTGTCTGGATAAACTTAGCCTCATTGATCCAAAACATTTACATCACCTCGGATACGGACTAGTAAATTTGCCAGAGGGAAGAATGAAATCACGTGAAGGAACGGTTGTAGACGCCGATAATCTAATGGACGAGCTTCAGGGTTTGGCTACAGAGGAAATTCGAAAACGTCACGATGATTGGGATGACAAAGAAATAAATGATACTGCCGAGAAAATTCAAAATGCTGCATGGAAATTCTTTTTACTCCAAACTTCACCAAAAAAAGGAATTACGTTTGATGCCCAGAAATCTATCGCTTTTGAAGGCGCCACAGGGCCGTATTTACAATACGCTGCGGTACGAATTCAATCTATTCTACGAAAAGCCGAAAAACAGCCAAAAACGAACGTTGCTGAGCATTTGGGAGAAGAGGAAAAGATCCTCGGAGCCAAGATTCTTGCTTTCCCTGATACATTAAATCGAGCTGCAGAAAATTTGAACCCCACCTATGTTGTTACGTACTTACTAGAACTCGCACAAGACTGGTCGAGTTACTATGCCATAAATTCAGTTTTGAAAGCAGAAACTCCAGAACTCTGTGCTGCACGAGTTGCTTTAGCAGAAAAAGTTCTGAGTGTTCTTGAACGAGGAATGAAAATCCTCGGATTTCAGGCACCAGAGAGGATGTAGAAATCAAACTACAATCTTCAGTCTACAAGCTGTAAATAGTGAATGACAGAATCCTATACCAAAAACTTTGCCTTCACTGTTCCGTCAAACTTTTTCAATATTTTTAAATCGGCAATGGTGATTTTTCCAATATATAAATCTTTGATATCTCCCCCATTTGCCACAAATTTTTCAATAGCCCGTTCCCCGTTGAAATATGCCAAATCTTTCGTGAAAGCACCTGGCTTTGATTGATCTGCCGTTCCCCTTTTTGCCTTAACACATAATTTCCATGCTCCGTCATCGGATAATGAATAGGTTTGCTGAAGAATTTCAAATAAGGCTCTAAAACCCATTTTTTTTGCTAAAAATATTGCTACCACTAGCAATGCTGGAGTGAGAAATTTTTCTCCCAAAGATAACCCTAGTTGGTTCTGGTTATAAATAGCTAATCCTTCCTCCGTTTCCAAATATCCAGCTGTTCCTCGTTCAAATAATTTAAATGGCTGACGTTTCCCATTTTCAAAACGAAAAACATGTGTCCCAATTTCATGTGTCAACAATGCCTGCAATCGATTAGTAGAAAATGTCGCATTTTTTCGAATCAATACTTTTCCCTTTTTCGTCACTTGCATATCTGCCACAGAATCTTCAATAATCGAGATCACCCAATGTCCAAGATTATTATCTTTACAAAACTCTGACACTACTGTTGATGCAGCTTTTGCATCTACAACAGGACTGTCATCAAGTGCATTTGCTGAATGTTTTTTGAGAAAAGCAACGGCTTCTCTGTACAACGGCGGGGTAACTTTTCCAAACAATTGTTCTGAATACCGTGAGAAATCCTTTGTTTCTCGTGCGGCCAAAAGATCTATACGTTTCTCTAATTCTTTTATTTTATTTGTAAAAAGTGGAGCCAATGGATGTGATACCACTGGAAATCGTTTCAATTCCCGACGCAATCGATCATAATCTAAGTCCCTCTGACGATAGGAAAATCGAGGCGTATAATCTGGATGTGAAAAAAACAGTTCTTTTTGTTCCAGTAAATTCCGCGGATTAAGAGCTGATAATAACTTAATTTGATCATCTAATTCTGCTACCTTCTCATCTAGATTTCTTAACTTTCTCTCGTCCAGGTCTGCCGCAACAATCTCTGGCGTATGATCAACTTTTTTGTTCACGTCTATGAGAAAGTCTGTAAGAAATTTTCCAGCTAATATCAAGTCCTCTTCTCCTGTCTCCCCTACTTTTGCTGGTAATTTTAATCGCTGTTTCCCAATGGTGACGTCGATGAGCCCCTTTACTTCTTCTGATAATCGCTTTGAAATTATGTTCTCCGTAGCATTAAGATCTACTCGCGCAAGCACCGTTTCTGGAGTAGCTAAATTCAGTACCACTGATTCAATGGCACCAATTACCATCCGTTCTGGTCCTGTGTTTTCTACGGAAACTGTTTGTGCAAATAACTGCTTTGCTATCCTTGCTCCGTCTTCAGGCGATACGATTTTTAAATCTGCTACTTTTTTTAATCGTGGTTTTAGTGGAACTCTGTTTGCTACTTGAATTTTCAACCCTGGTCGAGCATTTACTTCTAGAACTTTTATACCTGACGACGTAACAACAAAATCGCATCCAAGAAATCCAATTCCTGTCATGTGCTGAATTCGTGCTGAAGCAAGTAAAATTTCATCCCAAAAAGGAACTTCAAACCCCACACTAGATTCTCCGTTTGGTAATTTTTTTAAAAATTGAGAATGATACGCTGCTCCAATTGTTTTCCCTGTAGACAAAGCTATCCCCATCCCATAGGCTCCCAATTCCATATTCGCCTTCCCGTCCGATTCTTCTGTTGGCACACGTAACATTGCCAAAACTGGAACGCGATTAAAGACGATCACACGAACATCCGGCAATCCCACTTCTGTTAAACGACGAAGCGATGGATGTGCGGACAAAACTTCCTCAAAAATAACGCTATCGCGTACCCCAGAAATAGAATATTTTCCTTCAAGAATTTCTATGCAATGACGATAAACTGAATCGTAATCGAACTTTTCACCAGTAGGAGTGATCCATTTCTTGTCTCTTTTCTTCATGAAAACATGAATCCCTCCACCACCAAATCCTTTATTTGGCTTGATAACAAACTTCTCTGGTAAGGCCTCAAGAAATTCTGGTGTAAGTTGCGTATGGTTTTTTACGACATGAAATAATTTGGCTACTCCAATCCCTCGAGAAGAGAGAAAGTTTTTTGTAAAAATCTTATCATCAGCAAATTTTTTATCCGCATGCGAGTTGTGACGAGACACGTACTCAAGGTTTCGTGCATTCATCCCCAAAATCTGATTCGCTCGATTAAAAAAACTCATTCTTCACGGGTATCATCACTAAATAATGCTTTAAAACGAAGGTATTCTGTCAATCGTAATCCTGTCCAACGCCCCAGCCATATACTTCCAAAAATTGGTAAGAGTATCATTTCTGGGAAAGCCAGAATCAAATTATTCAACCATCCCCAACGTACTAAGAAAAATGCACCTAATGCAACCACAACTGTTTCTCCTGCAATTCGTACTGCAGATTTCAATCCTCCCTCCGATTGAGCTGATAAAAACTTCTCTGAAACGGTTGACATTACCAACATTGGAAATACCGCCAAAGCTAAATTCACTTCAATATTAAATTCCACGGCTAGTCCCAAAATAATGAAAAATGATAAAGCGAGAGCCGAAAGCAATAATGTTATTTTTGGAATATATAACAATTCGACACGATCAAAAAGCAATCGAATTAAGTAACTTACAATCATAACTAAGACAAAGACGGCAAACCCAAATTGAAGTCCTAATAAAAGAAATGAAAGCGCCAACATGAGCGGTGCAAAAACTCCAAAGGTTTGGAGCCCAATTACTTGTCGAGAAAAAGCAATTACAAAGGTAATAAATGGAACAGCTAATAATAAGAAAAGCACACTCTGAGAAACTCCACGAGACACAAAATAGGTCATCATCCGCGAAATAGGGAAAAGCCATGAGCTACTCGCACGATCATCCAACATCTTGTATTCCAACCCGCGTGTTCGCAATTCATTTGCTACATCATCAAATTCTGCCGTAAAAACTATTTCTAACGCCTCTGGGCGAGTAAGCAACATTTTTTCTGCCTGAAGAATTCCAAATCCCGGCTGAGTTAATTTTCGTAACTGAGAAAGCGACCCGGTTGATATTTGTACCCAAAATTTCCCTATTGGATCAAATCGCTCTTCTTCTGGAAGCGATTGCCACCATTGTGCAAGACTCTGAACCCCTCCCCCATTCTCTGTATAAAAAATCACTAAATCTGATTCCTCAATAAATGAGTCTTTTCTTTGCAATTGTTTTATAAATTGTTCGTCAGCCGTCACTCCTGAAACGGAACGAGAAAATGGTATTACTTCTAACCAAATTCCATATTTACCTGCTTGTTCGATCAATCCAGATGCATCAAAGTCTGGATCTGCGACCAGAACTGCTCGACGAGTAAACACCGTCACCATATGTTCAACTTCTTCTCGAATACTTCCCTGTCGCACTTGTAATTTTACTGTATATCGTCCAGGTTTTTGAAATTCATACCCCACTTGTCCACCCCATTTCATACTACTTCTATTACCAAAATCCCATGAATACACCGGAACTCCTGCTGATGGTGATAATAGTTTTGACTCAGTAGCATCAAAAAGAACTTTTTCTCCCGCAGGAATAAATGTATCTACTAGAATTACTGGCTGCAAATGAGGCTCAACTGTAGTTACCTGAACGCTCTCTGCATATGCAAAATTGAAACTCGCAAGAACCAGTACACCGAAGGCAAAGAATATTTTCTGCATCCTCTCAATTTTGCCAATTTTTGTGAAAAATGCTAGTTTTTCCGCAATGAAAAAGGTCTGTTCCGTTTCGGGAAAAACATTTGAAATCACAGATACAGACGTGAAATTTTATGAAAAAATGGGTGTCCCTGTTCCGACTTTATGTCCGGAAGAGAGGCATCGCCGGAGATTTTCATGGCGACATGGAGGAAAATTATTCAAAGTTACTTGTAAAGGCACCGGGGAAAAAACATTTTCAATGTATTCTGATCAAGAACCTTTTCCCATCTACGAACAAAATTATTGGTGGAGCGACGACTGGGATGCGATAGAATATGCACAAGAATTTGATTTTTCTCTCCCTTTCTTTGAGCAATTCCAACAATTATCAACCGTTGTTCCCAGAATTTCTTTGGTAAATACAAATTCTGTAAATAGCTACTACACAAGTCATGGACTAAACTTAAAGAATTGCTACGTTATTGTTGGAGGAGCAGATAGTGAAGACTGTTTATATGGATTTTTTATCCAAAATTGTCGAGACGTTATTGATGCTGATTCCCTTGTAAACTGTGAGTTGGGTTTCTCTGGAAACGCTTCAATAGATTGTTACAACTGTTCTTATTTCACTCATTGCCGAAATTGTTCAGATTCATTTTTACTTCATGATTGTCTCGCATGTAAAGACTGTCTGGCGTGTGTAGGACTTTCTCACAAGCAATATTATGTGTTTAATAAAGCTCATACAAAAGAAGAATATATAAAACTAAAAGCACAATATTGTTCTGGGAAACACAGTGATTTAGAAAAAATGATTCAAAAATTTGAAACTTTAAAACAAACAACTATTTCCCCTCCTTCTTATTTATACAATTGTGAAGAATGTACGGGCGACATGTTATTCAATTGCGCCCATTGCAAAGAATCTTTCGACTGCAAAAACACGGAAAATTGTAAATATCTTTCTTTTTCTCCTAATGGATTAGAAAGTTATGACTGCGCTTTTAACGCACCCAAGGGAGTTCAATTTAGCTACGAAAATATTTCGACTCTTGGAAATAATATGATAGGGAATGTATTAGTCTGGCACGGATCCGATACATCCTATTCGGTTGAATGTCATAATTCTAAAAACCTTTTTGGGTGCATCGGGCTAAAACACAAGCAATACTGCGTCCTTAATAAACAATATTCAAAAGAAGAGTATTTTATATTGCGTAACAAAATCATTGAACATATGGAAAAAACTAAAGAATGGGGAGAATTTTTTCCCATTGAACTTTCTCCCTTTGCGTACAACGAAACGGTGGCACAAGAATACTTTCCCATGACACAGAACGAAGTATTAAACAAAGGATGGAAATGGAGAAATAACGAAACACAGACGCGATTAATCGCGTCTCTCTCTCTGGGTAAAATTTCCAACGATATCGCGGACATTTCCGACTCCGTCTGTGATGAAATTCTTGCATGTGAATGTTGTGGGAAAAATTATAAAATTCAAAAAGCAGAACTGAAGTTTTACCGAAAAATGAATCTTCCAATTCCACGCAAATGTCCTGATTGCAGGCACAAAGAACGAATGGATCTTCGAAATCCGCGAAAATTATGGGAAAGGAAATGTAAAAAATGTAACACGAATATACAAACTACGTTTGCTCCAGAGAGACCAGAAAATATATACTGTGAACAGTGCTATCTTGATTTCCTAGAATGAACAAAATAAAAAGCGTATTTCTTGTTTTAAAAAAACAAGCATTTCAAAAAATAAGCTCTGCTGTAAGCAATTTTTTTCGACAACCAGTGGAATTGCCTTCTAATATTCTCGTAACAGCGACTCATGGAAGTGCCAGAATCCCTATGAGGCTTATACACCACCTTTCTCTCTATTATCAAACGTCTCCTCGGCTTTGGTTAAATTATTCTGATTACGGAACAAAATGCCTTCTGGAAGATGTTCCAGAGAAACAGAAAGCTATTCCTCGATATGGACGAATCGTAGGAGATCCCAATCGTGATTTAGATGCACCAGACCTCATTCGTTTTAATGATTTTGGAGGGAATAAAATTTTCTCAGAAAGATTTGAACGACGACTTACGACATCAATGCTCCGGTTTTTTTGGCGACGAAAGTTTTTAAATTACTCTTATCATCCCTACTACAAATCCATCTATAAAAAACTAGAACAAATTGTAAAAAAGCAGGGCGAATCTATGTCTCCTATTGTATTTATTGACGTGCATGATGTAGGGAATAGAGTTCTTGGTCGTTGGAAAAAAGAAGATACACAACGAAAAGAAGTTTTTCCTGAAGTAGTTATTTCTAATGCTCCTGATCTAGAAACCGGCGAAAACCGATTTGGAACAGCGCCAGATTACTTCCTAGAATTTTTTGCTGAACTGCTCGCAGAAGAACTCAATGTGGATCAAAGTGAAGTAAAAATTAACCATGTATACAAAGGGGGAAATATTGTACGTCATTTTGGAAACCCTTATCAAAATTCCCGTTTACGTCGAATATTAAAGGGACGTGAGATTTTTGCATTACAAATAGAATTTAATCGATCTTTTTATCTCAATGAAGTAAACCAAATGAAATATAGATCAAAAGTAAAATCTGTACGAAATGCTCTTATGAGTACGTTAAAGAAAGTATGCGATTTTGAAATAGAACAAGAATAAAGTAAAAAAATCACTCAAAAGCTTTCTCGACGCTCGTACAACACTCTGCTACAGTACGGGTAATGAAAATCTCTGTACACCGTGTTGACGCCACTCTTCCTCTTCCTGAACATCAAACAGAAGGAAGTTGTGCTTTTGACTTTATTGCCCGTAAAACAACTGTTATTGAGCCACATGCAGTCGAATTTGTACCTGGAAACTTAATTGTAAAAGTGCCTGAAAGTCACGCCCTTTTGATCCTTCCTCGTAGTTCATTGTATAGAAAAAAATCACTCCTCATTCCTAATGCACCAGGACTCATCGACTGTGATTACTGTGGCCCTGATGATGAGATAAGGATACAAGTCCTCAATTTCAGCAATACTGTTGTAACCGTAGAACGTGGCGAACGTATCGCACAAGGGCTTCTCGTTCATTCAGATCAAGCAGAATGGCAAGAAACGGACCGTCCTCAAGGCGATTCTCGCGGTGGATTTGGAAGTACTGGACACGTATGAATTTAGAAAAAATCATTAGCAATTTTCTCTCCCACGAACAACTCGAGGAGAAGAATATTGGTATTGCTGTATCGGGAGGAATCGACTCTACTGTTCTTCTGCACCTCATAGCAAAATGTGGAAATCCTGACCACGTTTTCGTTTTACATGTACACCACGGAACTCGCTCTGTATGCGATAAAGAATGGTATATGGTTGAAAAAATGTGCAAAACTCTTCATGCACATTTTATCGGCAAAAAACTTACCAGTGTACCGCAAAAGAACGTGGAATCTGCATGGAGAAAAGAACGACAAATTTTCTTCGAAGAATGCAAAAAAAATCACAAACTTGAACGAATTTTTACCGCACACCATGCTACTGATTTAGTTGAAACTATGATCTGGCGATTGACCAAAGGATGTGGAATTTCTGGTCTCTCCCCTTTTGATATTTCTACGAAACCATTGTGGAATGTTCCACGAAGTGAAATTGAAAAATATGCAGCAAAAAATCACCTGATCTGGTGCGAAGACGAGAGCAACCTGAACACAAATATTGAACGAAACTTAATTAGACACGAGGTTTTACCAAAACTGCGAAAGATCACTCCTAACCTCGAACAAGTCTTTGTTCGTGAATCTGAAATCTTTCACGACGCATCACAATTCATTGGAAAACACCTCCCTTCTCTCAAGCCCATAGAGAAGAAAAAATTCCTTGAGTTGAGCCCAACTATTCAAACTGAATTTCTACGCCGTATTTCGAAAAAAACACCAAGTGCCTCTGAAATAGAGGATTGTTTGCGATGGATTAATGGAAATCCAAAAGGCGGAAGTCATAAATCAATTGGAGACACCCAAATTGTCTTTCGAGATAAAGTTTTTTCTTGGAAATAATTATTACAAAAATATTTTCACCACCTCCCAATATTTTTTCTCTACCAAATTTTTTATTTCCCCTTTCTGACACCATCGTGATTCAATAATTTCTTCATTATCTACTTCTGACTCTCCAGAAATCCACGATGCTTTGAAAAACACGACTCTCGCTCCTCCAAATTCACCATGATGTCGGAGAAAATCAGCCGGAAAATCATACTGATATTCTGCAACTTTATCTGACAAAAGATCTACCTGCAAACCGAAGCCACATTCTTCAGCAAGCTCTCTAGTAAGAGCATTTACAAAGGTTTCCCCTCTGTCCACTCCTCCCTGCGGAAACTGCCAGGCATTCTCTTTTCGCGGCTTACGAACGAGCAACCATTGCTCTTTTTTTTGTACTGCAATCGCCGCTACAGGTCTATATTTTTTCATCATAGAAAGTGTATCACAAAAAAAAACTCTGCCATACGACAGAGCCTTTTGAATACGTTTTTTTTCAAATACTTATTTCACTGCAATAACCTCATATTCAAATTCTCCTCCTGGTGCTTCCACCTTTACTTTTTCTCCTTTTTTCTTTCCCAAAATTGCTGCTCCTACTGGAGACTCATTTGAAATTTTGTTTACCAATGAGTCAGATTCTGTAAATCCCACAATTGTGTACTTATGTTCTTCTTTATCTCCTTTCATTTTCAATGTTACCTCTGAACCAATCTGGATAGCTCCTGTTTTTGATTCTTCTACAACTTCAACATTTTTTAATTGAGATTCTAGCTCCGCAATACGCGCTTCGACAAATGCTTGTTGATTTTTTGCTTCATCATACTCTGCATTTTCAGACAAATCTCCGAACTCGATCGCTGTTTTCAAACGATCAGCAACGTCTCGACGTCCTTTTATTTTAAGTGTTTCAAGCTCGTCTTGCAGCTTCTGTAATCCTGCTGCGGTGAGAAGGACTCTTTTGGTCTTGTCTTCTGTTTTTGCCATGTTTCAAATGGGTAAATTAGTAAACCCGGGCGCAGTGTAACGCCTGGGAAAGAAAAATCAACTTTCGATTTTAGTTGCCATTGGGTGAGAACGTAATTTCTCAAGCACTTTTCCTTCAATCTGACGAATTCGTTCACGCGTAACATTGAACTCTTTTCCTACTTCTTCCAATGTATGGGGAACTCCATCATCAAGTCCAAAACGCATTTTTATAATTTTTTGTTCACGTGCTGATAAATACGTCAATAAATCCTCGATGTTTTCTTTAATAAGTTGACGATGTGTTACCTCAAAAGGGGACAACATTTTTTCATCTTCAATAAAGTCTGAAAGCTTTGAATCTTCCTCAGTTCCTACTGGTGCCTCTAGGGAAACAATATCTTGTGAAATCTTGAGAATATAGTTCACTTTCTTAAGGTCGAGATTCATTTCTACGGCGATTTCTTCTGACAATGGATCACGACCAAGCTCTTGTTGCAAACGACGCTGTGTGTAGCGTAATTTATTAATTGTCTCCACCATATGTACTGGAATACGAATCGTACGAGCCTGATCTGCAATAGCTCGTGTAATTGCTTGGCGAATCCACCACGTTGCATAAGTAGAAAATTTAAATCCTTTTCGATAATCAAATTTCTCAACGGCACGAAGCAATCCCAGATTCCCCTCCTGCATCAGGTCTAGAAATGGAAGTCCTCGTCCGATATATCGTTTTGCAATTGAAACAACCAGACGAAGATTACATTCCGCCAAACGCTGTTTCGCTGACAAATCCCCTTTCTCAATTCGTTTTGCTAAATCAACTTCATCTTGAGCAGTCAGAAGATTTACTCGTCCGATTTCGTTCAAATACATTCGAACCGAATCGTTGGAAATTTCTGTTAAATCCATTCCTTTCGCTTTCTCTGCTACTTCTTCTTCCTTGGTCTCTTCCTCTCCATCGTCGTCATCTTTTCCTGTAACTTCTACTTGAACCTCTTCAACAGCTTTTTGAACCTGTTTTTCTTCTCGTTCTTGCTGTCTTTGTTTCTCTCTCCAAATCTTCTCTTCACGTACTTCAATCACTTCAATACCCAGTTCTAATAGCAATTCATATAATTCATCCAATTGATCTATATTTTCTTCCACATCAGGCATTACGCGGAACAATTCTTGCTCTGTTACAAACTTCTGATCACGTCCTTTTTGAATCAAATCCTGTACCTCCTGTGGAAACTCTTTAATCTGTTCTAATAATTTTGGCGGAAGATGTTGAGGCATTATTTTTCCACCACCGCGAGTACCAGGCGTTGGTGTTTTCTTCTCTTTTTTAACTGAAGATTTCTTTTCCTTCTCTACCGAAACCTTATCTTCCTTGGGTTTTTCGGTTTTCTTTTCTTCCTTTTTTACTGTCACTTTTTTCTTTTTCACTACGGGATCCTTAGCTACTACTTTTTTCTTTTCTTCTTTTTCTTTTTCAATTTTTTTAACTTCTTTCTTGGCTTTCAATTTCTTAGCTGAAGGTACTTTTTCAATCTTCTTTTTAGTAGGTTTTGGTATCATCTTCTTTACTGCTTTTTTAGATGCAGTTTTTTTAACTTCTTTCTTGGTCTTCAATTTCTTAGCTGAAGGAGCTTTTTCAACCTTCTTTTTAGAAGGTTTTGGTATCACCTTCTTTACTGCTTTTTTAGATGCAGTTTTTTTTGCTGTTTTCGCTTTTTTTTCTG
>CAZGJL010000021.1:0-14104 GCA_964526665.1 uncultured Candidatus Peribacteria bacterium
AGAGTGGTGGCGATACGTTTCTCATGAGGGGAAAACAGTGCGGGATGAATTTATTTCGTCCTATAGGGCTTGGCCAGCAAAGATTTTGCAGGGGACAAAGAAGGTGGTAAAAAAGGATTAAGCATTTTGGTTTTAATTTACAAAAATTAAGTACTTTTTATGTTGCATTTCCCCCTGAAATCGCTACTATTTGCCTGATTTTTTCGCATACAAAAAATGACGGACGAAAACGATAAAAACAGCTTGTTTGACGCTGAGGCGTCAGAACCAGAACAGACTCCCTCAGAAGAAGAGGTTGTTGAAGATGAGGATGTTTCTTCAGAAGAAAATTCGGAAGAAAAATCTGTTGTCCCGCCGCCATTTGTTCCGACCGGACCATCGATCGACATTGTAACTGACATGGAGCAATCCTACATCGCGTATGCGATGAGCGTGATTGTCTCACGTGCCTTGCCAGATGTCCGTGATGGACTGAAGCCAGTTCATAGACGTATTTTATATGCCATGCATGAGAACGGACTGCGTGCGAGTGCTAAGTACCGAAAATCTGCCAACGTGGTGGGAGCGGTATTGGGGAAATATCATCCACATGGAGATAGTGCGGTATATATGTCTATGGTGCGCATGGCACAGGACTTTAGTCTTCGTTATCCATTAGTAGATGGACAAGGAAACTTCGGATCAATTGACGGGGATAATCCAGCCGCAATGCGTTATACGGAGGCTCGAATGACTCGGGTCGCAGAGACAATGTTGGCAGATATTGAGAAAAAAACAGTTGATTTCCGCCCAAACTATGACAACACGGCGCAAGAGCCAGTCGTGCTTCCAAGCGTTTTGCCACAGCTTCTTTTGAACGGAACGATGGGAATTGCCGTGGGAATGGCAACCAATATTCCACCTCATAATATGGGAGAAATAGTAGGAGCAACAGCACACTTGTTGCGTAACCCCGAGGCAACGATTGATGATTTATTACAATATATTAAAGGACCAGATTTTCCAACAGCAGCAGAAATTTATGATGGAGGATGTTTAGCAGAAATGTATAAAACGGGGCGTGGAGGGGTAGTAATGCGCGCAAAAGTGGAAATTGAAGAAATGAAGAGCGGAAAGAATGCAATTATTGTTACAGAGATTCCTTATCAAGTGAATAAAGCAGAGTTAGTTATAAAAATCGCCGATCTTGTTCGTGACAAGAAAATAGTAGGAATTACCGACTTGCGAGATGAATCAAACCGCGAAGGAATTCGAGTGGTTATTGAGCTCAAGAAAGACTCTTTTCCAAAGAAAATCTTGAACCAATTGTTTAAGATGACTCAGCTCCAAAAATCATTTAATTTGAATATGATTGCCTTGGTAGACGGGATTCACCCGAAATTATTGAACGTAAAAGAGGTGTTGCAGCACTTTATCGATCACCGTTTTCACGTAATTCGTCGTCGTACAGAATTTGAGCTAAAGGTCGCACAAGACAGAGCTCATATATTGGATGGATTAATGATTGCCTTAGATCATATTGATGAAGTAATTTCTCTTATTCGAGGATCGGCAACCAAGGAAGATGCAGGAGAAGCCTTGCAAAAAAAGTTTGGACTTTCTGACCGTCAAACAAAAGCGATCTTAGAAATGCGATTGCAGACGCTGGCAGGAATGGAGCGTAAAAAAATTGAAGATGAATTGGCAGAACTACGAGAATTGATGAAGAAATTGGAAGGGATTTTGGCATCAACAGACATCCAGGCAGATCTTATTGAATCAGAGATGCAAATAGCAGCTGAGAAATATGGAAACAAACGTCAAACAATTGTTCATCCATATACTCTTGGGAAATTTTCGGCCAAAGACACTATCCCAGATGAGGAAATGATTGTTGTTTTGACAGAACAAAATTATGTGAAACGACTTTCTCCTACATCGTTTCGTTCTCAGAAACGAGGAGGAGTAGGAGTGGTTGGTGCCAAAACAAAAGACGAAGATACGATTTCAAAAACAGCATTTGGTTCGAACCATAATGACTTATTGTTCTTTACTTCTACGGGACGCGTATTCGCACTTCCTACATATGAGATTCCAGAGGCAAGTCGAACAGCCAAAGGGACGCCAATTGTTAATCTTTTACAGTTGAGAGAAGACGAAAAAGTAACGGCAATTTTAAATTTATCAAAATCAATTGGAGAGTATGTTTTCTTCTGTACTACTGGAGGAACAGTAAAACGAGTAGCGCTTGATCAGTTCACAAGCGTACGAAGAAGCGGTCTTATTGCTTGTGGATTGCGCGAAGGAGAGCAATTGCTATGGACGCGTGTTTCAAGCGGACAAGACGATGTATTTATCGTTACACGAGAAGGGAAATCAATTCGTTTTAGTGAAAACGATGTACGTGTAATGGGGCGAAGCGCGACAGGAGTGCGTGGAATTAAATTAAAAGGAGACGACGTAGTAATGGAAATGGATTTATTACAGAGTGATGAAGCAAAATTACTCGTAGTAATGCAAAATGGACTTGGGAAAATGTCGAAAGTGAATTTATATCGAGAACAATCACGAGGAGGAACGGGAATAAAGGTTGCTAATATAACAGAAAAAACAGGGAAAGTAGCAGGGGCACGGGTTATTTCACCAGGGCTTGCGGCAGACCTGCTTCTCGTTACAGAACAAGGGCAAACTATGAGAATGGGTATTGATGGAGTGAAGACCTCAGGGCGTTCTACTCAGGGAGTAATTCTCATGCGACCATCGAAAAATGACAAAATTAATTCAATTTCATTAATCATTGAAACACCAGAAGAAAAGGTCGCACCAGAAAAACTAGCCAAGGCAAAAAAGAAGAAATAAAATCATTGCTTTTAGAAAATTTGCATTTTTTGTTAAAAAATAGACAATCTGCGCGGCGGGTCGGTAGCTCAGTGGTAGAGCATCTGGCTCTTAACCAGTTGGTCGTGAGTTCAATCCTCACCCGACCCACCATGAAAAAATCTAGCCCCACGAAGGAGGAGTGGATTTTTTCATATATATAAATATAAATATATTAAAAAAAAGAATAGCCAGCACAAAAAAATCACGGTAGAATAAAAATAGTTAGTATAAAAAAGTACACATGAGAGAATTAGTATTCCGCATTGTGAAATATATATTATATTTCAAAGCCTTATTCTGGGCCGTGTTAGCCTTAATGCAATTTCTTTTTCCCATCACCGGGACAATGTTGCCCATTTATACATTCTTATTTCTTTTAAATGGAATAGTATTTTTTACTATTGGATTTGCTTTTCAGCATTCACCACGAGAAGTGTTTCGCGGGGCAGTGGCATTTTTAATAGGAAACATAGCGCTTGTTTTTCTAGACGGGTTTGGGGCGATGGACGCATTATCAATAGCTATTGACCTGGGAGTTTTAGCAGTATTGTTGTGGAATCAGGGATTGCTTGACTGGAAAAAACTTCTTTTCCCAGAAGAACAAATAACCGCAGATTCAGAGAACAAAGAAATATAATTTTAAAGAAAAAATCCCTAGATTTATTCTAAGGATTTTTTAATTATGAATAAGAAAGAAACCTCTAGGCCTTTCCAAGAGTTTTTTCTCCAGCTTCCCAATTCACAGGACAAAGATCTCCCGTCTGGAATGCCTTAAGCGTCCGCAGTAATTCTTCTGGATTTCGTCCTACGCTGAGATTGTTCACTGTCATGGATTGCAATATCCCGTCTGGATCAATGAGAAATGCTCCGCGAAGTGCTATCCCGTCTTTGTGTAATACATCGTAGTCAAATGCAACTTCTTGAGACATATCAGATAGAATTGGAAATCCAAGTTTTCCGATGCGTTCATCTTGTTTTGCCCAGGCTTGATGAGAAAAAACAGAATCAGTACTTGCCGCTACAATCTGACAATTAAGCTTTTCAAATTCCTTATTTAGTTCACCCAAATGAATTAATTCTGTCGGACAGACAAAAGTAAAATCAAGAGGATAAAAGAACAAAAGAGTCCATTTCCCCTTAAAATCTTTAAGAGAAACTTGATGATTCATTTTGTCTGGATGGCGTGGATCCCAAGCAGCAGCAGAAAATTCTGGTGCAGGGTGACCAATACGAAGGCAATTTGTTTCACACATATTTTTAAGGTTAATAAGTAAGTGTTTTAGAGGTTGAAGGAAAAGATATTATTCCTTTTTTTCCGGCATATTTCGGACATAAAATTTCACAGAAACTTTCTCTAATTGATATTTCTCAAGAGAATTAGGAAGACAAACATCTCCCATTTCTCCGGGGTCAATATCAAGGATCTCATCGGTATCAAGGTTGATAATGTGATGATGATTTTCCATGTTTGCATCAAATCGAGAAGAAGATCCATCTTTCATTGGAATTTCACGAACAAGTCCCATTTCTTTAAATTTTGTCAGATTTTTATAGACAGTAGAGAAAGCAATATTAGAAAATCGCTTTTTCATTGCTTCAAAAAGTTCCTGTGCTGATGGATGACGAATCGTTCCAGCAAGATATTTGAATATCTCCATTTTTTGTGGAGTAAGGGGAATGTTTTGATCTCTACACATATCTCCCAATCGCTGAATACGCCTGTCAGTCATAGCATTTATTTGTTGCCGATTTGTACACTGATTCATTTTTATAAATATTATCTACAGGAGAATTATTATCCAAGGAGAATGATTTGTCAACACTTTATTTACAATCAAGTTTGTGTCATCGAAAAAAGTTGACAGGACTCCTCTCTTCGCTAGAATCCGCGCGGAAAATCCATTTCATATTTTTTAATCCTTTCCAAGATGGCTGACACATTTCAGCGAACGAAACCGCACGTCAACGTGGGAACCATTGGTCACGTCGACCACGGTAAAACTACGCTGACTGCAGCTATTACCTTTGTATTGGCAAATCGACTGCCTTCAGAGATAAACAAACAAATCGCGTTTGACCAAATTGATAACGCACCAGAGGAGAAAGCACGTGGTATTACTATTGCGACTTCTCACCAAGAGTACGAGACAGAAGCTCGTCACTACGCACACGTTGACTGTCCAGGTCACGCGGATTATGTGAAAAACATGATTACAGGTGCGGCACAGATGGATGGAGCAATCCTTGTGGTTGCAGCTACTGATGGCCCAATGCCACAGACAAAAGAGCACATCCTATTGGCTCGTCAGGTTGGAGTTGACCACATCGTTGTATTTATGAACAAATGCGACATGGTTGATGACGCCGAGATGATTGAGTTGGTTGAGATGGAGATCGGAGAAGAGCTTGCAAAACGTGATTATAAGGACGTTACAGTTATTAAAGGATCAGCATTGAAAGCACTTGAAGATCCAACAGGAGAGTGGGGAGACAAAATCATGGAATTGATGGCTGCTCTCGACAAAGATATTCCAGAACCAAAACGTGAGATCGACAAAGATTTCTTGATGCCAGTTGAGGATGTATTCTCAATTAAAGGTCGAGGAACTGTTGCTACAGGACGTATTGAGCAAGGAAAAGTAAACACAGGAGACGAGGTTGAGATCGTAGGGATCAAAGACACTCGTGCTATTGTTGTTACTGGAGTTGAGATGTTTAAGAAAACTCTCGATGAAGGTCTTGCTGGAGACAACGTTGGTCTATTGCTTCGAGGAATCGAGCGCGAAGAGATCGAGCGTGGTCAAGTTATGTGTAAAAAAGGATCAATCAAACCACATACTAAATTTGAGTCTGAGGTATATGTATTGAAAAAAGAAGAAGGAGGTCGTCACACACCATTCTTCAAAGGTTACAAACCTCAGTTCTTCATCCGAACAACTGACGTAACTGGAGAGGTTGAGCTTCCAGCAGGTGTTGAGATGGTTATGCCTGGTGACAACGCTAAATTCGTTGTTACACTTATCTGCCCAATCGCATTGAACGAGGGAACTCGATTCGCTATCCGAGAAGGTGGACGAACGGTTGGAGCTGGAGTTGTTACAAAAATTGTTGAGTAATAATTCTGCTTTAAATAGCATTTATAAAAACCCGCTTCGGCGGGTTTTTTGTTATGCAGAAATCAGAACAGAGTTGACATCGGCGAAACTTGCTGTTATATACTTATTTGTAAAATGGGAATGTGTTTCCCGTTTTCGGGATATACATCAGCTATTTTACATTTCGATATAAGTAAAAATTAAGTTAAATATAAAAATTTAGAATCATGAAAAAAGGGAAAATTTTATTTTGGATTTATCTATTTCTAATTTATGCGCTCCTTACGGCATTCAATTTTTCTGTACTGGCACACTTGGGGGAAGAAAAAATAGTATTCGTTAGATGGTTTATTGTAATGCAAAGTACAATTGGGTTTCGTTGGATGTATTTAGAAGAGCGATTAAGGAAAGTTGATAACGAAAGACCAGAAGGCTTTATCGCTGCAGTAAAACAGGCGTCTACAGCACAATTGCTTTTTTCGATCATGCTTTGGTTTCCTGCTTTAGGAACTACTAAATGGAGTATTACAATTGGTCAGTGGATTATTGATTTGCTTATTTGAGAGTTGATGTGTTGAGGAAAAGATCTTTCTACAGAAGGGTCTTTTTTTTTAAATAATCGTTTTTTGCTGCACACACAAAGGCAACCCAAAATAAGAAAGTTCTTAATTCCCGCCGCAAACAACAAATAACGCCCCCTAGGCATTTTGGGACGTCTTTGTCCCCCGCTTACACTAAGCGGGGGAATATTTGAATTCTTATTTTATCTCCTCTTAGTATAAGAGGAGACGTAAACACAGTGTCTTCATAGAGGTGTTACTGATTTCAATACAACTTCGATACAGATTGATGGTCTACGACATTTTTGATAACTTTTGCCAAAAGTGGTGCCACAGAAAGAGTTTTGAAGTTTTTCGGTGGGTTCTCTACAGGCAGCGTGTCGGTTGCAACAATCTCCTTGAAATTTGCCTTTGTGAGACGATTTCGTGCTGGCCCAGAGAAGATTGCGTGTGTTGTCGCCAAATACACCTCATCGCGTGCTCCCGCGGCAATAAGTGCTTCCTTAGCCCCGCACGGAGTCCCTCCCGTGTCGACCATGTCATCAATAATGATTGGCGTTTTCCCTTTCACATCTCCGATAACATGCGTCACTGCTGACACATTGTGTTCCGGGCGAGTTTTGTGCAAGATCACGAGTGGTACACCAAGCTCATCAGCGAATTTTTTCGCCTCCTTGGCTCCTCCGGCATCTGGCGCAACAACAACGGGATCTATTAATTTCTTCTTTGAAAAGTAATCCAAAAAGAGTTTTCGCGGATTGAGGTTGTCTACGGGACAGTCAAAGAATCCTTGAATTTGGTCTGAATGTAAGTGCATAGTGATCACATGATCAGCTCCTGCCCGCGTGAGCATATTGGCCCACATTTTTGCTGAAATTCCTTCACGTGGTGCGTGAATTTTATCTTGTCGGGAATACGCAAAGTACGGCATTACGACATGTACATTTTCTGCAAAACTTCGTTTGGCAGCATCGATCATGAGAAGAAGCTCTACGAGGTCATTGTTCATGTGTCCCGTTCGTCCTGTTTGCACGAGAAACACATCTTGTCCCCGGAACGTTTCATCAAATTTCACATAAGTTTCCCCGCAGGCAAATTGCTTGATGGTCATTTTCCCGAGTGGAATTTTTAATTCATCACAAATTTGTTGAGCAAATGCTGGATGGCTGCTTCCGGAAAACATTTTGAAAGTTGTCATTGTCGCTATATAAATTCGTGGCGATTTTACCTCACGCTTTAAATTTTGTACACTGCCGAAGATGGATTTACCCGTACTTTCTCTTTTAACCGTAAACTTTGGTTCGTTTGAGCGCATTGAGTCTCTTTGGCGGTCGATTCAAAAATTTCCACCAAGTGTCGAATGGGAATGGATTATTGTTGATAATCCTACAAAAAAAGGAGGCGACGGAGTTCGTTTGGATACATTTTTTGAAAAAGAAAAACGAGTGCACGTAATTCAGTTAGTAGAGAACTTGGGATATGGAGGAGGAAACGCGGAGGGATTTCGTTTTTGCCAAGGAGAAATTTTGGCAATATTAAATCCAGATATAGAGGTATCAGAGGGAACAATCGACACTCTTCTGTCCACACTTAAGCAAGAAAAAAACGCAGGAATAGTTGTCCCTGTTTTGAAAACACGAGAGGGCGAAATACTAGAAAATTGTCGAAAATTTCCTTCTTTATGGGGGCTTACAACACGACGATTATTTGGTTCTCAGATATTAAAAAAAGCACAAAAAGAGGATATTCGCGAGACAGAATGGGCACAGGGAAGTTTTTGGGTTTTGAAACGAGACACGTTTGAAAAATTAAAGGGATTTGATCCGCGATTTTTTCTTTTTCTAGAAGATACTGATTTTTGTCGTCGAGTTTGGAAAAAAGGATTTCGCGTATTACAGATTCGAGCTGCTGTTGCGATACATTCACCCAATAGGCTTTCTGGAGGAAATATTTTCAATGCCCTTTGTCGAAAGACATTTTGGATTCACCTCGAGAGTGTCGTGAAATATTTTTGGAAGTGGAAAGGGGTATAACAAACTACAATTTTCAAACTACAAACTACAAACTACAAACTGCAAATTAAGAATTCCAAATTTGTAGACTGAAGATTGTAGATTGAAGTTTAATTTCTATTCTCCAGTAGTATCAGGTGGAATCCAATCGGGATCACAAATACGTTGAAAGCTTCCTCTTACGATAGCTGAATATTGGCATTTCCATCCATCAAGACAGACACAACAACGATTACTTACGTCCACAGAAGGAAGATATTCTCCAATAATTGAATTATTATAATTACAAAAATCTTTTGAAATAGGAGATTCTATTTTCTCGGTAGAACTTCCGTGTGGTTCCATGGTTCGCCAAAGAAGTCGGTCCGTTCGTTTGTATCGTTGTGAAAATCGGTATTGATATGGGGATTTAACAATTCTCCATCGAGAACGAGAGTAGCGCTGCGTATTTGTTTTTTCTGCACGTTGAAAAGAATACGTAGGTCGGTAGCGTCGCCAGGCAGCGTCAACTGCAGGAATGAGTATTACGCTTATTAAGATGGCAATAAAAAATTTTCGCATCATCTCCATTTTTGCGTACACTGCGCAAGATGGCAAATTTCCCAATAATTGACACGCACACACATGGATATTTCTCGGGATGGGAAGATCCCGAAGCAATGTTTGAGCGTGCGAGAGAAGCAGGAGTTATAGCTCAAATCCAGATTGGATGTGACGAGCGAGCGAGTCATGCAGCGATTTCTCTAGCCAAAAAAAATGAAGATTTTTATGCAACAGTCGGACTCCATCCAACAGATGTAAAACTTCTTGGGAATCCCCATCCAGAGCACAGAATTCCCGGGAGTACGTATGAAGCGACTGCAAAAACGGCAGATGGACTCTTTACCCTCTTTGATCGATGGATTATTGAAAATCCGGGGAAAGTAGTAGGGATTGGAGAATGTGGATTTGATTGGTATCACGATCCACGAGAGGCGGCTTTTGATTCACAAACAGACATTTTTCTTCGACATGTAGCGCTCGCAAAAAAACACGATTTGCCCCTTATTATTCATACACGAAACGCAACAGAGGACGTGATTTCTTTTTTTAAAGAGCATATTCTCGGGACAGGCGTTCGCGGAGTAGTTCATTGTTTTTCAGAAGATTTAGAGTCAGCGAAATTTTTCACAGAAGAGGCGGGATTTCTCCTTGGAATTGGCGGAATTGTGACGTACAAAAAATCAGATATTTTGCGTGACGTAGTTCGCGAAATTCCTATTGAAATGTTAATTACAGAAACAGACGCACCTTTTCTTCCTCCACAGGAATTCCGTAAAAAGAATTCTACGAATGAACCAGTAGCCTTGGTTGAAGTAGTGCAGAAGATTGCAGAAGTTCGAGGAGAAGAGATTGAATCCGTAGCAGAGCAGTTGATAGCGAATGCTCGGAATTTATTTCGAATTTGACTTTATAAGCGTGTGTAACAGATAATGGTCGCATGTTTACAATACAAACAGCTTTCAGGGGAGTAAAAATACTCTCAATATTTTGCTTTCTTCTGTTTTTGACAGGATGTGTGGAAATAACTCAGAAGATGACAATTCTTGAGAACGGAACAATGAAAATAGAAGTAGTGAAAGATATGACTCAACTGAACGCACAAGAGGCGACAGAAGGACTAGAAGCAGCAACCGAAGCTGAGATTTGTGAAGAAGCGAGTATTAAGGAAAAATTTGCAATAGAAACAGAAGAATGTGAAGTAAGTGAAGACAAAAATATTGTTTCAGTGCGGGGAGAAAAGGCGCTAATAAATGAAGAATTTCAATCAGAAAATGGATATTTTCGTTTTTATTATACAGAAGAGAAGGATGAGACAATGACCGTCGAAGGAATAAACATGATTCAGTCGGCAGGAGTGAGTATGTTAATAAATATTGAAATGCCAGGGAGGGCTATTGCGACAAATGCAGGAGGATTTGTTGGAAATTTAGTACGAATAGACTTGTTACAAGAAGCAGTAAAGAATGTAGATAAGGAGTTAGAGTTTATTGTTATATCAAAATTAGAATCAGCTATAGGAGAAAGTCCTTGGGAAATTACAGATGAATTTATTACACAGGAGGCGTTAGAAACGAAGGCGGCAACAACGCCAGTTCACAGCACAGCAGATCTTCCGGGAACAGGAAGCATAGGAGCGTTTTCCGCTATTTGGACGTGGATAAAGGCATTGTTTTGAGAGAAATGAAATTTTCCTGAAGGCCTTATTGCTTCGTGAGAAGTTATAAGTACGAAAAGGACAGAGATAAAAAGAACAAAAAACTTGCCAAATGTGAAAAAAACCGTAGATTTCACTCGATTTTATTCATAAAAATGGAAAAATTATTTTCAGTACTCAAACAGATTTGGGCAACACCAAAATTGCGACAACAAATCTTATTTACCATCTTTGCTCTTGTGCTCTTCAGATTGGCAGCACATGTGACTATTCCAGGAGCAGATGTGGAAAAAATTAAATTTATTCTTGATCAACAAGGAGGAGCGGGATCAATGTTGAGCGTGTTTTCAATGTTGACAGGAGGAGCTATGGAAAACTTTTCCGTAGTGTTAATGGGGCTTACGCCATTCATTAATGCTTCCATTATTATGCAATTGTTAGGAGTGATTGTTCCGTCTCTTGAGGAATTAAAAAAAGAAGGAGAAGTGGGGCAAAAGAAAATCAATCAGTATACACGTCTTTTGACGGTACCACTCGCTTTTGTGCAGAGTTACGGAATGATGTTGCTTATCAATCGGTTTAGCCCAGGAGGAGCAATTGTTGATACCGGAGACATGAGCATAATGCTTCCAATGATGCTTACGGTTACAGCAGGAACAGTTTTCTTGATGTGGTTGGGAGAACTTATTTCAGAAAAAGGTCTGGGGAACGGAATTTCTATTCTGATTTTCGCGGGAATTGTAGCGACGGTTCCAACACAAATTGCAGGAGCCATGCAGGCAGCAGAACTTCCCGTTATTATTGGGCTCGTATTAGCTACGATTGCATTGGCGGTGTTTATCGTATACGTATCAGAAGCGGATCGCCGGGTACCAGTGGTATATGCCACTCGTCGCGGTGGTGCACAGCAGCGGTCGTTTCTTCCAATGAAAGTGAATCAGGCGGGAATGATTCCGATTATCTTTGCTGTATCATTGGTTTCAATGCCTTCAATTTTGGCACAGTTTTTCACAAAATCTACTACACCATTCTTGGTACAAGTTGGAGAATTTTTTCTCAAATACTTTAACCCAGGAGCTCCATCAACATGGTATAACCTGTTTTATGGATTGCTTATTTTTGGATTCACTTTCTTTTATGTTTCAATTACATTTGAGCCAAAGAAAGTATCGGAGAATATTCAAAAACGTGGAGGATATATTCCTGGATATCGTCCAGGACCAGAGACAACGAATTTCCTAGACCAAGTAAGTTCACGATTGGCTTTCTGGGGAGCAACATTCTTAGCGGTAGTAGCTATTGTTCCAATGATTTTTCAGAAATGGATGACCGGAGGAGCTGGATCAGTTTCACTCTTTATTTCAGGAGCAGGAATGATTATTGTAGTGGGAGTTGTTTTAGATATTATCCGTCGTATTAATGCACAATTAGTGATGCATGATTACGACAAGATCTAGTTCAGTCTACAATTTTCAAATTACAAATTTCAAAGAAGGAGGTGTCGTCAAATGACGAGACTTCCTTTTAAAAACATACAAATATGAATATTTGCTGAAAAGAAGTCCTTTTCTTTTTTAGAACGTTTGGTAGCCTGCACACGATGGAAAAAATAAAAGCAATGAGGCAGGCAGTAAAACATGTGGATCATATTTTGCTTGAAAACCTTCCAACATGGATTCGTGAAGGGAGAACAGAAAAACAGCTTTTTGATCAGCTTTGTGATGCCGTTTCTGCAGGAGGGAAATATGGTCTTTCGTTTGATCCCATTGTCGCATTTGGAGCAGGAGGAGCTGAACCACATCACGAACCAACAAACACAGCATTAGAGGCAGGAGATTCAATTTTGATAGACTGCGGAGCGATTGCAGATGGATGGTGTTCGGACTGTACACGAATGTTTTCATTAGGAATGCCCCATAAGAGATTTTTAAAGAAATTTTCACATCTTCTAAGCGTTCACATGCGGACCCTAGAAAGATTTCAAGCAGGAGCTGAATGTTCAAAGTTAGACAATCAGGTTCGTGCAGACTTAGGAAAAGATGCCCAGTTTTTTATCCATACATTGGGACACGGAGTAGGAAAAGAAGTGCATATTGCACCACGTATCGGGAAAGATTCTCTTGAGACCTTGCAACCAGGAGACAGTGTGACATGTGAACCGGGACTCTATTTCCCCGGAGAATTTGGGATACGGATCGAAGATCAATTAGTAATTCAGGAAACAGGTGCTCCAGAAATTCTAACAACAACATCACGAGAATTAGCGATTATTGATGCCTGGGGGAAAGTTACATATAGAGCATAGATGGAGCGATATCTTTTGGCGCTGCATCGCGCATGCAATTTAACATTTATCCGGTATCAACGATTAAATAGCTTTTTTAAGGGAGATTTCGAACGAGCATGGAAAGCAAATATTAAAGACTGGCAGCAGGCAGATCTTGATGTACGTGCTATTAAATATTTTTTTGCAAACAGAGCGAATATTTCTCCAGAAAAAGAATTAGCAGGATTACGAAAATGTGGAGCAAAAACACTGATTCACGGAACGCCCGAGTATCCACTATCATTAACAAATATTCACAATCCGCCAGCGCTTTTGTTTTGCAGAGGAGAACTTTTACCCGAGGATTTTCCTTCGGTTTCAGTCGTTGGAGCACGAAAAATTTCTCGTTATGGACAGCGTGCTGCGGAGTTAATAGTGGGGCAGCTGGCGGATGCGGGAATAACAATTGTTTCTGGATTAGCCTTTGGTTCGGACACACTTGCTCATCGTATTGCACTTGAGCATGGCTCACGGACGATTGCAGTACTAGGAAACGGAATCGATGAGATTTATCCGGCTATGAATCAACAGTTTGCAGAAAAGTTTTTACGCGAAAAAAGAGGAGTTATTGTGTCAGAATATTTACCCGGGACAGAGGGGCGTCCAGAATTTTTTCCTGTAAGAAATCGTATTGTGGCGGGGCTATCACTTGCAACAATTGTTCTTGAGGCAGCAATAAAATCGGGAAGCTTGATTACGGCGGAACTTACCATTCAGCATGGACGAGAGTTATTCGTAGTACCAGGAGATATTTTTTCAAAAAATTCAGAAGGGTGCAATGATCTTCTTGTTCGCGGAAGTGCCGCACCAGTATTGAGTGGGAAACAGATTCTAGAATCATTAGAATTTCATCATTTGGCGGCAAAAAAACGAATCAAAAAAGAGATCCCCATGACAGAAAATGAGTCACTTGTTTTGAAAACATTTGAAGATCAGTCGGAATGGCACATTGATGATTTATTGAGAGTTATCGAACTCCCGGGAACAGTCATAAGTTCAATAATTTCTATACTGGAAATAAAGGGAGTAGTTCGGAATATCGGGAGTCAGACATA
>CAZGJL010000022.1:0-13896 GCA_964526665.1 uncultured Candidatus Peribacteria bacterium
AAATATCCTTCTTTATCTGGCACATGACAGAGCTTGTTCTTTCCATTTAAAGAACTGCTCGTGGCTGAAGATTTCCTTTCATTATTTCTCCCAATCCTATTGTGCTTCCTCCGACAAGCACGAGGGATTTTTCTCCTTCTAATCCAGACCACGGGAAAGCACGTCCTGCAACGAAATCTTGAGTGCGTCCCATGGGAATCTCTGTTTGAGGCAAGTTTTGTAAAATAAATTTAGGATCAATTGGTTCCGTACACATTTCTAAAGGCAAGCCTTCTTCGATAGAGGCTGTTTCAATCGCTGTACGACGTAATTCAGAACAAATCCCTCCTCCGACCAGTTTCTCTCCCAAATCTCTCGCAAACGCGCGCACATAGAATCCTGCAGCTACTTCTAGTTCAACGGTTAGCTCCGGATACGTGTAATCCACGATTTCTGCACGAAATACTTCTGCTGGACGTGGTTTCATTTTGACCTTCTCCCCTTTTCTGGCTAAATCGCAACATTTTTTTCCATTTATTTTCAAAGCGGAAAACTTTGGCGGAACTTGCTCAATTTTTCCAAGAAAGTGTTTTTTAATTATTTTCTCAATATCTTCTTTTGTCGGCGGTTCTCTGTCAAAAGCTATATCTGTAATTTCTGACTCAGGATCAAGCGTTGGTGAAGTTTTTCCAAGGGTAATGGTGGCGGTGTACGTTTTTTTCGCTTTCTCTAGAAAAGGAATCAAACGCGTACACTTCCCTACTGCTACGATAAGAAGTCCCGTTGCGAATGGATCAAGCGTTCCTGTGTGCCCTATTTTTCGTGTATTAAACATCTTTCTCATCCGCGCACAGACGTCAAAGCTTGTCCAGTCTTTGGGTTTGTCTACAAGATAAAATCCATCAAAGTTCATCGATGAGGATTGTGCCAGAAAATATTTTTCATTCAAGCTTGATTATAAAAACTTGTATTTTGAGATAAAAAATTCTAGAAGGATAATATGAAGGATAAAAAAGAAAACATACAGGTCACCGAAAAAGACACTTCTGGGAAAAATAAAGAAAGCGGTGGTTTTATCAGCAGTATGGCAGGGCTAGCAACGCTCCTTGTCCAAGGAATAATTGAAGAAAGTACAGCAAAAATAAGAGCTCAAACGAATAAGCACAACAAATAATAACAGAGAGAATTCAGAATAGATGGGAATTTGACATTTCCGTTGTTCTTTGTATGCTGCGCGTGCTTTGCTCCCTTGGGGGCCGGAAAAACTATTTCTTAACCGTCCAAAAAGCATGAAAAAATACGAGTTGATGGCGATTATCGTCAACAGCGTGGATGAGAAAGTAGCACAAGATGTTGCTAAATCTTCAATTCTCAAACGCGTCACCGATCTCGGTGGAAAAATAACATTTGAAGATTTTTGGGGTGCGCGTGGATTCGCGTACAAAATAAAAGGAGAAGCATGGGGATATTATTTCGTATGCCAATTTGAATTCGATGGAGCAATCATTTCTAAGCTTGAGCGCGAATTAAATATCGACAATCAACTTGTTCGATTTTTGGTTACTAGTGTTGATGCTAGTGATCCAGCTCCAGAAACATATGAAGCATTGCAATCTCGAGCCGATGCAGCACGAAAAAAGAAAGAATCTGACTCCGTAGAAAAAAAAGAGCCTAAAAAAGAAAAAAAGGCTCCTGCGAAAGAGAAGAAAGAAGAGCCCAAAAAAGATGCGGTTGATAAAAAACTTGACCAAATCATGGACGATGCGTCCGCAGAACTTTGATTTTAAACCCTTGTAAAAATGACAACAATTAAACGTAAAAAATTCATCTGCACTTTCTGTCGAGGAAAGGTGGAACATATAGACTATAAGGATGCACAACTGCTTTCACAGTTTGTGACATATTACAGATCTATTCAAAACAGATTTCACACAGGAGTTTGTTTAAAACACCAAAAAGAACTTGCTGTGTCTATAAAACGAGCACGAACAATGGGATTACTTCCGTTTATTCGTACTGAAAAATAATTTCACAATAAAGTTTCAAAGAAACACGATAACTCCTCAGAGTCATTGTGTTTTTTTTGTCTAAATGATTGATTTTTTGGTAGAATTTTGGTAGAATACAAAGAAGTTCAAACACATACAAAAATGGAATTACCGAACATTTCGGATACAAAACCAGCGAGCACGCCGCCTGAGACCCCGCCAACAGAAGCGGAAACTCCTCCTGTTGCGAGTACCAAAGAAGTTGTTACTGCTCCCCCGCCACCGGCAACGCCTGCTGTTGTGGCTCCTGAGAAAAAAGTTTCTCCTGTTGCACCAGTAGCCTCAAGATCTATTTTACCAGGAACAACTCTTACAAAAGAAGATAAAGCTGAAATCTCTTCAAAAAGAAAAGATTCTTTAGCGCAGGCTCGGTTTCTAAAACATCTTACTTTTTTGCTAATACTTGCATCTGTAATGTGGTTTTTATGGATTCAAATAAATACATCCCTAGACAATAGTGTTCTTTCTCTTTTTGGAGTAAACGAAAATATTGGACAAAAAATAGAACGAGTAAAAAGAGAACGAACAAAAATAAAACTACAAAACAATAAATTAGAACAAACTATCGAAAAAATACAAAAACAACTTAAAGACGGAACTTATACTCGTTTTTCAACAGAAATTAAGAATATTCGAGAGCACCAAGTTCAATGGTTTGATGAATTTGATAGCGATAAAAAGATTGTTGAGTATGGATTCATTGATGCTGTTCCACGAATGCAAGAATACTTCAATAATAGTGCTTATCACGATCGCAGTCAGATCATTTCAGGAAGCCATGGTGATATTCAGATAGAAAATCTCCAAGTTTCACGCGATGGGATAACCTTTTCTGTTCTTGGTTCTCAAATTCTTGGAAAAGTCTTCTATTTAAATATTGAATTTGTAGAAATGGTAAATTCATTTTCTTTTTTGAAAAATGGAGTACTCAGCCAATTTGCACGACAAGAAAATGAAGAGGGAGAAGATATGATGCGTTTTAGTGTCCGATTAGAACGCCAGCTGCCTAAAGAAAAAGACCCAGCAGATGAGCGATTCAATGAATACACAACCTGGCTTAATTCTATCCCTAAAGAAGAAGATACAGCAGATGAGGCACTCAATAAATACGCAGACTGGCTTAATTCTAAATAACATGCATTCTAAAAAATCTGGCATCAAACCTCTTCTTCCATGGATTATTTTACTTGGGATTCTTGCAATATTTGTTTTTATAAAGGTATTGCCTAAAACAATAGAATGGGTATCTGCTCAAAAACAGACAAAGGTTATTACTCAAGAAATTGAAACACTAAAGATCACTTTAAAAGCAAATGAAGAAAAAAAATTAGATATTCAATCGAAATTTGATTCTGAATCAAAAGAGTATGTGATAGAGGAATCCCAAATATTTCCTGAAAAATTTTCTGCATATGATGTATCAAAAATATTTGAGTTATTTTCGATTCAACATTCACTTCTTGATGTAGAGTCTGTTCTTCGTATAAATAGTATTGCTTTTTCTGGTGGAAACGAAGGAAAGGTAGGAGTAACGCTGAATTTACTTTGTACAGAAGATACTCTGAAGCGAATAATAGAATACCTACAAACAGGAGATCTTCCGAAGAACTTTATCGACAATGAAGGACTCGACGCATCTGATATTGATTATCTTAAGAACCATAGACTTCCTGTGGCGCATATTCAGTCTCTTCGTATTTCTGAGGGTGAAATAGACGCAGGCGTAGAGTTAAAACGAATAGTTCTTGCAATATCATTCTTTGTACAAAATTAAGAAATGGGGAAAATAAATCTAAAAGAACTACAAGACTGTATCGTTTCGGGAGATGTTCCGAGACTTATAGAAGTAAGCCTGAAAATAGCACTTAATTCGGGGGCCTCCGATGTTCATATTGAGCCTGGAAAAAACATGGTACGAATTCGTATTCGTATCGATGGGATTCTTCAAGTAATTGTTGAATATCCATTAAATCTTCACTCTGGAGTTGTATCCAAACTAAAGATTATGTCGAACCTAAAAATTGATGAAACACGTGTTCCTCAAGATGGTCGTATTAATACATTTATTGGTGCTATTGAAGTAGATCTTCGTACATCAACCTTGCCAACACCAAATGGAGAAAAGGTTGTAATGCGTATTCTGGATAAATCTAAAAAAATTCCCGAACTGGCACAGCTAGGAATTGTAGGACATAATTACGAACTCTTTGAAAAAGCTATTGCCGAACCAAATGGAATTATTCTTACCTCTGGACCAACTGGATCTGGTAAAACGACAACGATGTACTCTGCTATGGCAGTGTTGAACCAACCAGAAGTTAATATTATGACTTTTGAAGATCCGATTGAGAACCAAATGGAAGGACTAAACCAAAGTCAGGTTCGTTCAGATATTGGATATACCTTTGCGAATGGTCTTCGTACTGCCCTTCGTCAAGATCCTGATATTATAATGGTGGGAGAGATTCGTGATAAAGAAACAATAGATATTGCCATTGAGGCATCTCTTACTGGACACTTAGTTCTTTCTACTATTCATACCAATTCTGCTATTGAAACAATCACTCGTATTTTGAATATGAAAGTGCCAGACTTTTTATTGACCGCTTCAATTAATCTAATTATGGCACAGCGTTTAGCACGAAGGTTATGTGAAAAATGTCGAGTGCCACAACCAATTAGTATTGATGCTGAAAAACAACTTCAAGAAGCTTTTCAATATTTCGAAGCACAGGACGGATTTGATATGTCTGTGTTAAACGACCCTATTTTTTATGGACCAAATAAAGGTGGATGTCCTGATTGTAATGAAAAGGGATATATCGGACGTGTTGGTCTGTATGAGGTTTTAGCTATATCTGATACATTAAAAAAGGCTATCCTAGAGGGAACACCATCCTTTGAACTAAATAAGATGGCACAAAAGGAAGGGATGGTGACATTAGAACAAGATGGATTGCTGAAGGCTGCACAAGGTCTTACTTCGCTTGAAGAGGTTTATAAGCTTGTTAAATAATAAAATATGAAACTTCCTAGTTTGCCTGCGGCACTTAAATCATCATCACAAGGTAATGATGAGAACGAAATCATATTGGATTTAAAACATGAGGACGTTCTTGCAAAAAAAAATGCAACTGGAATGGGATTAAATATAGATTTGTTTAATGAATTTAATACTTGGTTAATTATGAATTCTCCTGTTCCACTAGGAGACAAACTTGTATTTTTTGAGTTACTCGTATCTGTTCTTCACGCTGGAATTCCTGTGGCAGAAGCCCTGCGACTACTTCGAAGACAAACAAGAAATGAACGAATGAAAATCGCCATTAAAGAGATGAGCGAATATATTGAGACAGGAATGAGTTTGGCAGAATCAATGCGTGCACAGGATGAGCTTTTTGATGAAGCAACTTGTTCAATTATTGAAGCGGGAGAAACCTCAGGAAGACTTAATGAGGTTATGAAAGAACTTGTCCAACAATATGAACGCATGGATAAGATTCAAAAAAAGGTAAAAGCTGTAATGACATATCCGATAGTGGTTATCTTTATTATGATTATTGCTGCTATAGTAGTCTTGCTCGTTGTTATTCCTCAATTAATGGAGATATTCGGTGGAGATGATTTGCCGATTCCCACACAAATAATGATTACTGCCAGCGAAATACTACAACACAACTGGCATATTCTTCTGGTTGTTCTTATTGCAATTTCTGGAATATTTTCATATTGGAAGAATACTGAAATTGGAAAAGTTCAATGGTCGAATGTTGTTCTTGGAATTCCTGTTATTGGAGATTTTGTCAAAAAATCAGTACTGAGCAAGGTAATGCGTATTTTCTCATTCTTGATTGCTTCAGGTGTACCCATTATTGATGCATTGCGTATTTCCTCTCGTGTTGCGGGAAATGTTATTTATGAAAAAAAATTATTGCTAGCAGCCGATGACTTGACGCGTGGTATTGAAATCTCAGAAAACTTTTCTGATGATGAACGTCTTTTCCCTTCAATGTTAGTGAGTATGATTGCTATTGGAGAAAAAACTGCTTCACTAGGAAATGTACTGGAAAAGGTAGCTGACTTCTATGATGAAGAACTTGAGCGAAGTGTAGGAATGATATCAAAAATGATGGAGCCCATCATTATGCTTATAATGGCGGTTGGTGTTGTATTCCTTGTACTGGCTATTTATCTACCAATCTTGCAGATGAACGATAAGATTGTTGGATAGTTGAAATTTCCTCTTTCGGAAGTATACTGCTGCCGAAAAGCAGTATTATTTGGAAATATGACAAAAAAAATAATTGTTATCGGAAATGGCGGTAGAGAACATGCTATTTGTTTTGCGCTATTTAAATCTCCACAACAACCAGAAATTTGGAATATTGCTACAGCTATAAATCCGGGAATAAAGAATTTAGGAGTACATATTAAATTAGTCGATTCTCTTGATGATTTTAATGCCTTACAAACTCTTATTAAAAAAATAAACGCTACATTGGTTATTCCTGGACCAGAAGTTATTCTTGCCGCTGGGGTGACTGATGTTTGTAACGAAATGGGAATCCCCTGCTTTGGACCAACAAAAGAATGTGCTCAATTAGAAAGCTCCAAAAGTTGGACTCGAAATATTCTACGAGATAATGGCGTAGCTGATGCTTGTCCTGATTATCTTGTTTCGATGAACGTAAATGATTCTGAACGAAAAGAATTTTTTATCAAATGGAAGGGACAAATTGTAGTAAAGGCCGATGGCTTGCTTGGTGGAAAAGGTGTTCTTGTCGCAGGAGATCATTTTGAAACTTTTGAAGAAGCAGATGCATTTGCTCAGAAATCTATTGAAAAATTTGGACGTGTAGTACTAGAGGAGAAACTTATTGGAATAGAATTCAGTCTCCTTTCTGTTGTAGATGGAGAGACGGTTCTCGACTTTCGTGCCTGTCAGGATCATAAACGTGTAGGAGATGGTGATACTGGCCCCCAGACAGGTGGAATGGGAGTTATTTCAGATGAACAAGGTTCACTCCCCTTTCTCACTAAAAAAGATTTAGAACTTGCTCACGACATTACGGTTCGATCAATGAAGGCAGTAGAAAAAGAAACTGGAGAAAAATTTATTGGAATTATGTATGGAGGATTTATTGCGACAGCCAAAGGTGTTCAACTTATTGAATATAATGTTCGTTTTGGAGATCCCGAAGCACTTAATATATTAGCAACACTTGAAACAGATTTTGTAGTCATATGTGAAGCTGCTTGTAGTAGTGATTTGAAAAGTATTTCACAATTAGAATTCACTCCAATAGCAACTGTACAAAAATATCTCTGTGCACCAGGATATCCCGACGCTCCACAAAAAGGAGTTGAAATGAAGCTTCCTGCTGAATGGAATCATAATCACGCAGAAGTATTTTTTGCTGGAGCAACGGAAGAGGATGGACAATTTATATCTAATGGAGGCAGGGTTCTCGGGATAATTGGATTTGGAAAAGATTTACAAGAGGCAAATACCTACTGCGAAAAAATAATTACAAAAATAGAAAGTAATCTCTTTTACCGTACAGATATTGGAAGTGAAACGCTTACGCAACAACGTATCGAGATGATGAAGAAATTACGTTCCTAGTTAAATGAATTAGATGCCCATAGGAAAACCCGCGTCTACACTTACCATCGCCAGTTGTCGCAAGTTCCATTTTTCAGCATATGCTGGATCATTCTTCATATTTTCCTGATGCTCAATCTGTTTTGCTTCTCTAGCATCTGCTCTATCAATTATAGATTGATCTTTTGTAATGACAGGAGTTCCTCCTGGTCTCCCTAATACTGTAAATATTGGATCACGAGCAGGAAACCAATCAACGGGAACTTCCGGCATACTATCGTTGGAATCAATAACCTTATATTCTTCTTCTAATATTTTATTTTTCCCTTCTTCATCAGTTAACTCCAATATTTGTTTTCGCTTTTCTGTTTCTTCCTCAGATAATACATATGGCTGATTTCCAAACCCCATATTAAAGGAGACATCTTGTAGTGAATTAACTGTTTTCATATTTATAGATAACTAACACCTACCCTTTTAGTATGTTTTTAGTCGAAAGTCAATACTTTGAACAACATATTTCTGATACACTTTCATACGATGAATTTTGATAAGAAGTTATTTTTTGCCATTCTTTTACTGGCTTTGTCAGGACTGGTAATGATGAGCTCGATATCTGTGGCGACGAGTTATGATGTCACGGGAACAAATGACTTTTATTTTTGGAGACATTTCCTCTTTCTAGGAATTGGATCTGTAGCATTTCTTTTTGCACTCAAATTTCCTCTTCCCTGGCTTCGACGCTGGGCACTTCCTATATTTTTGGCAGGAATAGGGCTGGTTATCCTAACCCTTGCAATAGGTGAAACCTATGGAACAACTGCAAGACTTTGGCTCCGTGTAGGAGGTTTTTCCTTTCAGCCAGTAGAAGCAACTAAACTTGCCGTAATCACCTTTCTTGCTGCTATATTTTCAAGCGGGAAACTTGATGCTGATTCATGGCAGGGAGGATTTATTCCTTTTGTTGTGGTACTAGGAATCCCTTCTTTGCTATTGGCCATTCAATCAGATTTTGGATCATTATTGGTGTTAGTGGTAACTGCTGGAGCAATGTTTTTTGCCGCAGGAGCAAACTGGAAACATTTCCTAGGAGGAATGGGAGCTTTTGCTGGAGGGGCAACTATATTAGCTCTCGCTATTCCCTATATTCATCGTCGCGTAGAAATATTCTTGCACCCAGAGCTAGACCCTCTTGGAGCAGGGTTTCAAGTAAAACAAGCTTTAATTGCTATCGGATCTGGAGGATTATTTGGACGAGGATTTCAAAATTCTATTCAAAAATATAATTATCTTCCTGAGGTGCAATCCGATACAATTTTTGCTGCTATATCTGAAGAAATGGGGTTTTTGCGAATTCTCGTTCTTCTGGGAATATATCTCTTTATTGCTTGGAGAGGATTCGCTATTGCACAAAAAGCAACTGATGAATTTGAAAAAATTCTTGCTGTAGGACTTACCACATGGATCGTTGGGCAAGCTTTTATTAATATCGCCGTAAATCTTGCACTCATTCCTAATACTGGAATCACCCTTCCTCTTATTTCAGCAGGAGGAAGTTCGCTTGTTTTCACTCTTATTGCCGCGGCTCTCTTATTACAAATCTCGACAAATAGTTCTAGTGACCGATCTCATAGATACGGACGATGAAAATTCTTTTGATCGGTGGCGGCACAGGCGGACACATCCTTCCTTTGGCACCTCTAGTACGCGAATTTAAGGAAAAAAAAGTAAAAGTGGAACTTATAGTCGCAGACGCACCACTTGATCGCGCATTGATAAAACAAAATTTTAAAGATATCCCTATTCATTTCTTTCAGGCAGACAAGATTCGACGATATCTCAGCTGGAAGAACATGTTGGCGCCATTCACCATAATCGCTTCAATTTATCGCGCTCACAAAGTATTAAAAGAAATAAAACCAGATGCTATTTTCTTTAAAGGCGGATTTGTTGGATTCCCTTTTCTTATTGCTGCACGGCTGAAATATCGCAACATTACATTATTCTCACATGAATCAGACATCTCTGCTGGCGCACTTACGAAACTAGCAAAAAGGTGGTGTCATCAGACTTTCGAGAGCTTTGGCACTCCCCCGACTCCTTTATACTTCTCCCCCGACGAGAAATGCGCTTTATCAAAGGATTTAAAGAAAACAGGAAAACCTCGTCTTCTCGTGCTTGGCGGATCTCTTGGAGCACAATGGATTAATAATCAGCTCGAAAAACAATGTCATGACATTTGCAATAAGTTTTATGTTTTTGCTATCACTGGACGAAATAAAACCATTGATTGCCATTTAAAAAACTTTCAACAAGTAGAACTTCTTCCTGCGACAGAATTGGCACAAAAACTTCAAAATGCAGATATCGTGCTTTCGCGGGCAGGAGCCAATTCTTTGTTTGAAATAATTGCTGCTAAAAAACCGAGTGTGATAGTGCCACTGCCTTCTGCCGCTCGTGATCATCAACGAAAAAATGCTGCCTGGTTTGAAAAACAAGGATTGTGTCATGTGTTGGAACAAGATTCAAAAGAAAATTTATTAAACACCTTGTTGAAGACAATAAATAATGATGTCATTACGTCTAATTTAAAAAGAAGTTCTATAAAAAACTCCGCTTCATCAATAGTTGAGATAATTTTAGGCATTTTAAAAAAGAAACCCGAGTAAACGAGCTCCTTTCTTTGCCTTTTAAGATTGAAATTTGAAGTTTGAAGTTTGTCTACTATACTCCTCCCGATGAGCACTACTCTTTTCTTAAAATACCGGCCACAAACATTTGCAGACATCGTAGGACAGGAGGCTGTCGTACGAACTCTTCAAAATGCACTTAAGTCTGATAAACCCGCTCATGCATACCTTTTCGTAGGAAGTCGTGGAACTGGGAAAACCTCCATGGCACGTCTTTTTGCAAAAGGACTTAACTGTCTTGAGTCAGAGGATGGTGCTCCATGCGGGAAATGCAGTATTTGTAAAAGCACTGCTGATGGTTCGCTTGTAGATGTTATTGAAATAGATGCGGCAAGTCACACCGGAGTTGATAATATTCGTGATTTACGAGAAAAGGCGAACTTCATGCCCAATATCGCAAAACGAAAAATTTATATTATCGATGAGGTTCACATGCTTTCTAAAGGAGCCTTTAATGCGCTTTTGAAAACATTAGAAGAACCACCCGCTCACGCCTTCTTTGTGCTCGCTACTACAGAATTTGAAAAAGTTCCCGAAACAATTGTTTCTCGTTGTCAGACATTTACCTTTGGAAGATTTTCCATTGAACAATTGGTGGCACGCATTGATTATATTTGCAAAGAAGAAAAATTTAAAACTACTCCTGAAGCACTTGAACTGATTGCACGCAAAGCAGAGGGAGGACTTCGCGATGCTATTGGACTCCTTGATCAACTTTCTGCAGAAACAGAAGGCAGCTTTGATGCAGATACTGTTCGAATATCATTAGGGATTTCATCTACTGAACAACTAGAAAAATTTTATTCTACTATTGAAGAAAAAGATGCCGATGGTGCCTTTTCTGTTCTTCGTGAAATAAATCAACGCGGAGGAGATTTTCGGGCTTTTGGACACGATTTTTTGAATTTTCTCCGAGAAAAAATGTACGCCTCATTAAATGATCGTACAAAATTACCTCAACTCGTAGATCAGATTGAAGCCATTGAAACAGCTCTTGCTCGTTTCCGCACTTCACCCCTCGTTGAACTTCCTTTAGAAATTGCGGTATTAAAACTTTGTAGTGACATGAACTATCGCGTGCCCGTAAAACAAGTAACCCCTTCCCCGGAGAAACCAGTCTCTCCTGTGTCCGTGCTCAAGACAGAAACAAAACCTGCACAAGAATCAATAGAAAAAAAGAAGAATTCGGATTTTGTTTTTGATGATGGCTCAAAACCCCCTGCACCCAAACCCGCTATATCCCCTGCTCCTCCAGTTAAAACTGATTCTTCTGATTCGATACTATCTCCTGCTAAAATTTTATCTGCATTAGAAGTAATTACAGACACTGCTGGATTTCCTACTTTTGCTAAAAAATCACTTCTCACTACTCAACCCAAAACAGAGGGAGCCAATATTACTTTTGTTGCAGGATCTCAATTCCATCTAGACCAACTTGAAAGGGCTAATATTACATTAAAGCTTCAACAAGCTCTTTCTGAAAAACTCGGAATACCAGTGGAGAGTATTTCTTTTTCAAGCCCTACTCCAAACGAAAATGAAGACAAAAAAGCAACACTTGATGATCTTCAATTTTAGTTAAATAAACCCGGCTTTGTTTTGAACAAAAAGTTTTGACAAAAATGCGGAATTAACCACAATGTCCACGAATTATTTCCCGTGATGAATAAATTTTTTACTGATCGCCTTCAAGAGTTACGTTCTGTAACTTGGCCAACAAAAAAACAAGCAACCGCTGCCTCTATCACAGTGCTCACTATCATGCTTTTAATTGGGTTCGCACTTTCTTTTACAGACTTCGCTCTTAATTGGCTTATGCTGCATGCTTTAGAATTCTTCTCTTAAACAAATATATATATGTCTCGACAAGATCTTTCTGTTGGTCGTAACTGGTATGCTATTCATACTTACTCAGGATATGAAGACAACGTTAAACGTGCGATTGAACATCGTATGGAATCGATGAACATGCAGGATCACGTTTTTGAGGTATTGGTACCAAAGGAAAAAGTAGCCAGTATTAAAAATGGAAAACGTGTTATTACGGAACGGAATCTTTTTTCTGGATATGTTCTCGTTGAAATGATTGTTACAGATGCATCATGGTTCATGGTGCGAAATACACCAAATGTTACTGGGTTTGTCGGATCAGGAAATATTCCTGTACCCGTTTTGCCTGAAGAATTCGGACTTATTCAACGTCGAATGGGTGAAGACTCTCCTACAACAGATATTAAATTAAAAGAGGGAGATCTTGTACAAATAAAAGAAGGTCCGTTTGCTGATTATGACGGAACTATTTCTGAGGTAAATAAAGCAAGAGGAAAGATCACTGTTATGGTATCTATTTTCGACCGAGAAACACCTATCGAACTCGACTTCGAGCAGGTTATTAAAAAATTGTAAATATATTACGCAACGCTTCACTATTTTTAAAATTCCACCATCATGGCACCAAAAAAACCATTTGTATCCAAATTCAAAATCCAGCTTGCTGCTGGTGTAGCTACTCCTGCGCCTCCTGTTGGACCTATATTGGGTCAATACGGAGTGAATATTCAGCAATTCTGTGTTGCATATAACGATGGAACAGCTGAGTTAAAAGGATCTGGACTTATTGTTCCGGTTATTTGCTACGTATTTGAAGACAAATCATTTGAACTTGAGTTCAAAACTCCACTGACATCTGCGTTAATTAAAAAAGAATTAGGAATAAAAAAAGGATCTGGACGACCAAATACTGAGAAAATTGGAAAAATTACACGAAAACAGCTCGAGGCAGTTGCAGAACAAAAAATGGTAGACTTAAATGCGAATGATATGGATGCAGCAGTAAATATTGTTGCTGGAACAGCAAAGCGCATGGGACTTGAACCAGAAGTCTAAACAAACTAGCCCACTCGTGGGAGCTCCGCAAACCGGAGCGCCATTACCACTAACCCTTTATAAAATGGTCACACAATCAAAAGCGCTTCGTGCCGCGTATGAAAAAATTGACACGGAAAAAGTATATCCGCTTAAAGAAGCGGTTAACATGATGGTCGCATCCAAAAGTGTAAAATTTGATGCAACGGCTGAAATTCACGTTAATCTCGGAACGGATCCGAAACACGCAGATCAGCAAGTTCGTGCTACTATTTCTCTTCCAAATGGAACAGGAAAAACCGTACGTATCGCTGTGTTTTGTGAAGATGACAAAGTGAAAGAAGCAAAAGCTGCTGGAGCAATTGAAGCTGGTGATAATAGTTTAATTGAAAAAGTATCAAAAGGATGGACTGATTTTGATGTTGCTGTGGCAACACCAACTATGATGAAATCTATGGCAAAAGTAGCACGTGTACTTGGCCCCAAAGGATTGATGCCAAATCCAAAAGCAGGAACTGTTTCTCCGAATGTAGAAAAAACTGTAAAAGAACTTGTCGGTGGACGTATCGAATTTCGAAACGACAAATCGTCTATAATTCATACTGTTTTTGGAAAAATTTCTTTTGGAGAAGAAAAACTTCTTGAAAACCTAGACACAATGGTTACTGCTATCAAAAACGCAAAACCAAGTGGAGTAAAAGGAACATAT
>CAZGJL010000023.1:0-12608 GCA_964526665.1 uncultured Candidatus Peribacteria bacterium
ATAATCGGAAGTATGTTTCCGATTCTTTTTGCTCTTTTTTATATGAATCAAACGTACTTGTTCCTCCTACACTTGCAAGTATATGCCCGTATCCATTTTCTTTTATAAATATTGAAAGTATAAAATTTGAGGCATGAAGATATTCATCAAAATCATTTCTTATTTCAAAAGTTGGATCTAATATATTCTGAAACCTATCTGCGATATATTTTCGAGTTTTGTTTTTCTTTAAATGATAAGGGCTGTATCTTAGGATGCTATAATCATCAAAAGTGCGCATCATTTCCAGAAGAACTAAATCCGTAAACATATACTCACATTTAAAACCCTTTTCTAGACCAGACATGGTGTCTTGAAAATATTCAGTACTTTTTTTTACTTGGAGTAAATCAGAGTAAGAAAGTTTTTTTGTTTGAAAGAAAATATCTAATTGTTCTAACATCACTCGAGGCACAGATATTCCATAATAACGAAATTCGAATAAACTTGCATTTCCAGAAAGAGTTCTTTGTAAAAATTGCAGTGTTTCAGTAAGCGTTTTTATAGCTAATTTATTTTCATTTTCAAGGAGAAGGTACATGATACGTAGTTTTTGAAGGCGTACTAAAGAAAAAATTTGATGAGGAAAGTTTGTAAGGGATATTCCCTTTGGATTCATTAATTCTTCAAAAGAAAGAGCCTCTATATCTGCATAATATGGTGATTGATATTGCGGTATTTGTATAAGAGTATCGATTTGTGGAAAAAAATCTTCCATTCCATGGTAAACTTCTTTGATTTCAGCGTATTTTACCTCATTAAAAAAATCTTTTAGAGATTCTCTTCCACCTCGAGAGGCTGTAAATACTAAGGCAGTGCCTCCAAAAGTTTTTCCTGTTGATGTTTTTCGACTGCTGAATTCAGCTTCTATTTCTTTTGATAATCGCTGAAGTTCAAAAAAGGCATTGTCTTTATCAGGAATAATATTTGGTGGAATAATTAAATTTTCATTTTGGATAGATTTTTCTGAGACATCAAAAGAATTAGCTATGTAATATCCGACGAGAATTAAAAAAAGACCAAGAATGATTTTCCAAACATATTTCTTCTTGCTTTTGAGTGGTTGAATTACTTCTTCGGATTGATCAACTGATTTAAATGCTATTTTTAATAATTCGATTGCTTCCTTTGAATCATAATTATTTTGGACCAAGCTTTCGTATAATTGTTCTGATGTATATCCTTTTTCTTTTTCTTGGATAATCCAGTTAATAAGTTCTTGAGAAATCATTTTTAATTTTCTAAATAAAGTGCAAAGACATAATACAAAAATTCTATTTTTCCAACAACTCATTATCTATATAAAACCCCCGCTACACACAAGGTGTATCAGAATTTTTTATGGTGCCCGAGGCGGGAATTGAACCCGCACGCCATATTATGGCGGGAGATTTTAAGTCTCCTGTGTCTACCGTTCCACCACCCGGGCTTATAAAAGATTTTTGGAGGCGCCAACCGGATTTGAACCGGTGTAGAAGGCTTTGCAGGCCTCTGCGTAACCACTCCGCCATGGCGCCACTTCTCGCGAATAGTATCTATCTATTCTATTTTGTCCAGAATTTTGAAGCTCTCCAAAATAGTGGCACATTCACTCGGCGATGAACTGTGTTGTTCTGCACTACAACTCAGCAATAAGAAGTTATTTGAGTCGAGCGCCGTGATAATCTTTTGCCAAAAATACCGAAGAGGAGTGTTCGGTGCTGGATGACCAGAAAAAAAGCATTGAGTCTCATCTGCGAGAATTTGTTCGAAAGGAGAAAATCCCTTTGCAGCGCCTTCACAAAGCGCAGTCCCCGTCACAGTATCTGTACTATATTCAAATGATATTGCTATGTTTTCTGATCCACTTCGTGCCATAAGAACGATATTTTCTCCTCCAGAGGGAGGTACGACTTTTTCCCATGATTCAGGAATAAAAAGTCCAACATCTTCATTTCCGAGAGGAATAACAGCATTATGGGTTGTATTTTCAACGATTGGACTAGAACAACCAAAGAAAGTTAACGCGAAGACGAGAAGAAGGTATTTCATTTTTCAGAAAAAATTGTACCGTGTGAGAGATGAAAATCAAACTTTGGTTTTTTGGCAAGAAGAACGAAATCACAGATTTCGAGGAAGAAATGATAAAACGAATTGGATTTCGTTGTGATTTTGAAATGATTCCTTTGTCCCAGGCGGGGATCAATGAGGCATCTGTAGCAAAGAAGCAGGAGTCGGATAAATTGTTGAGCAAAATAAGTGATCAAGATTTTCTCGTAATATTTGACGAACGTGGTGAGGAATTGGATTCAATAGAGTTTTCAAAAAAGTTAAAAAACTGGTTCGTGGCACATCGGACAGTGCACTTTGTTATTGGCGGGGCACATGGACATGATGAAAAAGTTCGAAAACGAGCAAATATATTATTGCGATTTGGAAAAATGGTTTGGACCAGAAATCTGTTTCGAAAAATGGCATGTGAGCAAATTTACCGTGCGCTAGAGATTGATGCGGGTTCTAATTTTCACAAGGTTTAGTTTTTATTTGACAGAGTTCCTCTTTTTAGTTAAAGAATTACATGTAGCTTTTAATACGTTTAGAATGTCAGATTTAGAAAAAACACCTCTGGGTTGGGATAAAGAAAAAGGTGGTTGGAGAAATAAAGCTGTGAAAAGTGTGCATAAAAACGCTGAGTATCTTAAAAAAAATATGCATCTATTAGATGCCTCTCAACGTCCCATAGAAGTGGGGTCATTTGATTGTATTGAAGCTGTACAGGTTTATGTAAGAATGATATTAGAGGGAGAATATTCAGGTCAGGAACAACAAGAAAAATTAAAGGAATTAGCAAAAACCGTATCAGTGGAAATTATTAATGAGGAAATAAAAAAGGAAGAAAGTGACTTTCTAAAAGGAACAGATGCTGTGGCATGCCCTTTTAAATAGAGTCTCTAGCTTTAACTCTTCCTCAAAAACGCATCGGCGAATCCATCGAGTTCTCCATCAAAAGCCTTATCTGGGCTTCCCATTTCAAAATCCGTTCGGTGATCCTTTACTAATTGATAGGGTTGCAGCGTGTAGGTTCGGATCTGACTCCCAAAAGAGTTTTCCATTTGTTCACCGCGGAGTTCATCGATTTTTTCAGCATTCTGTTCGAGCTGCAGTTGCAAGAGTCGAGACTTCAACACTTTCATCGCGGCTTGTTTATTTTGCAATTGCGATTTCTCATTCTGACAGGTTACCACCAAATTTAGGGGAAGATACGTAATTCTTACCGCAGAATCAGTGGTATTCACGCTTTGTCCTCCTGCTCCAGAGGAACGAAATACGTCGATTCGTAGGTCGCTTTCTGCAATATCGAGATCGGTATCTTGTTCGATCGCCGGCAAAATTTCCACACGGGAAAAAGAAGTTTGTCTTAAGCTTTTGGCATTAAAAGGGGAGAGGCGAATAAGTCGATGGACGCCGTGTTCCGATTTGAGAAATCCGTACACATTGAGTCCTGTAATTTCCAGCATTGCAGATTTTAATCCTACATCTGAAGTAGATTCTTCCATGATTTGAACCTTCCATCCTTTTCGTTCTGCGTAGCGGAGGTACATTCTGAGTAAGATTTGACTAAAGTCTTCTGCGTCCTGCCCTCCATTTCCTGTTGAAATTTTCAAAATAGCATTATGTCCATCGTATTCTCCAGAGAGAAGCGTTTCAGTTTCTCCGGCAGCGAAATCTTTCTCAGTTTTTTCTACTTCCGTTGCAATATCAGGTAATTCTTTTTCATTTGCCATTTCCGAGAGTTCGGGTAAATCCTTGAGATTATCAGCAATAACTGTCCATGTTTTAACAAAGTTTTCGAGTCCAGATGCCTTCTGCGAAATCTTCTGTGCATTGTCTGGGTTATTCCAGAAATCAGAAGCACTCATTTGGGCCTGTAATTGTTCGAATTCCGCCTTTTTTTCACTCAATGCTAATGTGGGTTCGATTTTTTCATATCGAGCCGAGAGGGCGCTTAATCGTTCAAGAATTTCTGATTTTTGCATCGACGAGAGAGTAGCATGTTTTGAGTGGTGGTTCAAAGGACATTTTAGTTGACAAAAAACTTGCATTAACATTGAATACATGTTAAATCAGGAATAGTTATAATTTAATATCTATACAATGGGAGGAGAAGAACAAAAAACGGAAGCAGAAAATGCAGCAGGGGATGTTACTAAAGTTTACAAGGATATTAGGGACTTAGCAAAGGCGAATATAGGAAAAGAATTGTTAGGAGAAGAAACAATTCGGGAATTATTGAAACTTCATATAGATTCTACACGACAAGATATTATAGAGGCTTTTCCAGAATTAGCAGATAGTAAGATAAGAGTTAGTATCGATTTTGATGATAGAGACTTTGCTAGGATGAGTTTTACAGATAAAGATGGAAATAAGAAAGGAGATATTCCTTTTCTAGTATAACAGACGGAATTAGTTTGTCGGCTCCGCTAACCAATGGTGGAAACCCTACCGAAAAAATTGGATAAAAAATACAGATTATATAAAAAGCTCACGAACATTCGTGAGCTTTTTTTTATTTTAAAATAAATTTCTTTTATCGAATTTTTCTTCGTAAAAATGCTGGAGTTTCTAACTCTGCTTCGAGTTCAGACTTTTCATCTCCTCCCATAGTAAATGCTTTGCGCATTAATGCAGAGTGTCCACTCGGTTTCTTTTTATCAGAACCTGAGAATCCAGTAGCAATAACGGTGATCTTCATTTCACCATTGTAGTTTTCATTGATAACGGCACCAAAGATGATGTTTGCTTCAGGGTCAGCCGCTTCAGTAATAGTCTTAGCCGCTTCATCAACTTCAAACATTGAAAGATCGTTTCCTCCAGTAATGTTGAACAAAATTCCTTTTGCTCCGTTAATTGATTGATCGAGAAGGGGAGATTCTATAGCAGCTTTAGCCGCTTCAGTAGCTCTGTTTTCACCAGCGCCGTATCCAATTCCCATTAATGCTGTTCCCGCACCACTCATGATTGAGCGGATGTCTGCGAAGTCCACATTGATCAATCCGTGAAGAGTAATCAAATCAGCAATTCCTTGTACACCTTGTCGCAATACCTCATCTACAACACTAAAGGCATCAGTAATTGGTGTTTGGCGATCAATTATTGAAAGAATTCGGTCGTTTGGAATAGTAATCAATGTATCAACATTTTTTGCTAATTCCGCATGTCCTTCTTCGGCTTTTTGGTTTCGAGTTTGTCCCTCAAAAGAGAATGGTTTGGTCACAACTCCTACGGTAAGTGCTCCAAGCTCACGAGCAATTTGTGCCACAATTGGTGCAGCTCCTGTCCCGGTTCCTCCACCAAGTCCACAAGTGATAAATACCATGTCAGCACCTTTGAGCGCTGATTTTAATTCTTCAAGAGACTCTTCTGCAGCCATTTTTCCCGTGTCAGGATTTGCTCCAGCTCCGAGTCCACGAGTAGCTTCCATTCCAATATGAACTTTTGTCGCAGCTTTTGCGTGATAGAGAGATTGTGCATCAGTATTGATAGAAACAAATTCAACATTAGCAAAATCAGAACTGGCCATTCGATTTACAGCATTGCATCCACCGCCACCTATTCCTACAACCTTTATATTGGCTACAGGAGAAATAGCAGGATCTACTTGATGAGAAGCTGATGCTACGGCCGGATTTTTTCGGCTATTATCGATTGCGGTTTGAAGTAAGTCTTTCATAGTGGGGGGAGAGAATAAAGGGGGATTCGTGGAGGGGGAAAATTAGGGGAGAAGGCGTTTAAAAAATTCTATTACGGAGTCACCAATGTGACCGATGTTAAAATTCAACAATGCACGAGGTGCACCATATCTTTGTGCAAAATGAATTAATCCAATAGCGGTTACAAACCCAGGATCATCTGTTCTATCAATAATTCCCTCAATATCACGAGGAAATCCAATTTGTACAGGGAGTTGAAGAACTTCTCGAGCAAGTTCTACGGTTCCAGGCATTTTAACAGTGCTTCCACAGAGAACTACTCCAGCAGGAAGTGCTCCTGCACGATCAATTTTTGTGAGTTCATCATGAACCATCAAGAAAATTTCGTGATATCGTGCTTCAATAATTTGAGACATTTGTTTTTTTGATACGACATGTGCGTCTGTTCGTGAAATTTGAGTTAAATCAATTTCTTCTCGATCAGCAATATCATTTGGCTGACAGTTTCCGTATTCAATTTTTAATTTTTCAGCAGTATCAATCGCTGCACGTGCTCCAATAGCAATATCATTTGTCACATGTTCACCACCGACAGGAAGAACAGCAGAATAAATTACTGATCCTTCTTCAAATACGGCCAGACTTGTTGACCCAGCTCCAATTTCAACAATAACAACGCCGAGTTCTTTTTGTTTACGATCAAGTGCCGCCTCTGCCGCAGCAAGGTGGGAAGGAATAATTTCTTCAAGTGTTACACCTGTCTGATATAAGCATTTTTCAAGATTTCGGATGGCAGCTGTTTGTCCAGCAATAATATGTGCTTCCACTTCAAGACGAATTCCGGTCATTCCAACAGGATATTTAACATGATGTTGTGCATCTACAGAAAAGCTTCGAGGAATAGTACGTAGAATTTCTCTATTTGCAGGAAGACTTACAGCACGCGCTGCATCAAGAACACGATCTACATCGTCTTCTGTTATTTCTGCTCGATTTCCACCGATAGCAATAACTCCACGAGAATCAAATGTTTCAATACTTGGTCCAGAAAAGCTTACAAAAACACGGTGAATAGCTTCACCACTCATTCTTTCGGCATCTTCGAGTGCGGCTGAAATGCATCCAACAGCTTCATCCATGTCAGAAATTATTCCGCGACGGATTCCTGATGAGGGTGCAGATCCTACCCCTATAATGTTTATGAGCGGTTTTTTGTCTTCGACAACACCGACTACAACACGAATACGAGATGATCCTATATCGAGAGCTGTAAATATTTTTTGTTGAGCCATTTGAGTTCTGATTTGATTCACTGTAAATATTAGCAGGGCAGAAAACCTTGTGCAAGCATTTTCTTCACTCGTAGAGCGGGTGAACCGATTTTTTGTCCAACAAAAAACATACACACAAAGGGTTTCGCTGTATTGACTCAGTAAAAAAAAAGTCGAGAAAACAAAAAATGTGTTCAGCTTTTTCTTTGAAGCCTCTATGAAATCACCCTAAAAGAGTCATGAAACGCTCGTTATTTAATTTTTTTAAAAATAAGGATGGGAGTTTTCCCTAGAAAAGGGATAATTGGTCTTTATTCTGCTCTTTTCTTGATTCATTTTCTTGTTCAATGGGAAGTCCTTGTTCTATTTTTTTATTCAACTTAAAGAGGCGAGCAGCAAGTATTCGAAAACTTATTTTCTCAAAAAATGCTTGTATAGGATCTTCTGTAATATGGAAGGTCGGATTCCAATCAAATACAATGGGAGAATCAGTTTTAATTTTGGAAAGAATTTTGCATTGGCGAACATACTCTTCTTCTGCTTCAAGTTTTTCTCTCCATCTTATAGAAAGTTCAGACTTATGTTTAAAAATATTATCGAGTGTGTCCCATCGCTGAATCCATTCTGCGGCTGTTTTAGGACCACATCCAGCAAGACCTTTGAAGTTATCAGAGCTATCGCCTACAAGAGCCTTAAAATCAATCATTTGCTCAGGAGTTACCCCAAATCGGGCTTTGACTTCTGCGGGTCCGTAAAGAGGGGATTGATCAATTTTTCCATTAAGTTTTACCAGATGAATTCGATTATTCAGTAATTGGGAATAATCCAAATCGCCACTAACAATATAGGCATTCATATTTTTTTCTGCTGCCTGAACAGCAAGTGTTCCACAAATATCGTCAGCCTCAAATCCAGGGAGTTTCAAAAGAGGAATACTAAAGGCAGTTAGTAATTCTTCTACGAGAGGAATTTGTTCATAAAAATCATTCGGAGTAGGTGTTCGATGCGCTTTGTATTCTTTATCAAGTTTGTGACGAAACGTTGGTTCTTTTGTATCGAAGGCCACAATAAGTCGCTCTGGGCGAAAATGTTCGATAATAGAAATCAGCATTGAAGAGAAGCCATAGACCATTCCTACAGGCATATTATTCCATACCGGAACGAAGCCTTGATTGATTCCGTGGTATGCCCGATGCATGATGGCATTTCCATCAATAATCACGACTGAATTTTTAGTTTGCCACATTTTTACTAGTGAGGAAGGCAGAATGCTCGATTTTTTTATTTTCTTCTGGTATTATACCCTGATTCAATCACTTTACAATTTATGACAACAACTCGCACCGCTCCCACAAAAAAAACCACAAAGACAAAATTTAACATAGGTGTTGTGAGTGCTATTACAGAATCAGGAAATTCTGTTTTGTTATGTACAGCTATGGAAGCGATGTGTGCATTAGGCTTTGGAGTTGAGGTATTAGCAGAAGGTGATGCATCAGCACAAGACCGTTGTTTTAAATGTGCAGAAAATTTTCCACAACAATTTTCAATGCTTGAGAGCTTGTCAGATAATCATGAAAATATTTTGAAAAAATCAGACGTAATTGTTTTTCCTGCTCGTCCAGAAAAAAAGGAATTAGAAGCTGTTCTTGCCGCGGGTGTTGTTCCTATTCTTCCAGAAGAATGTGGGTTAGATAATTTTGATGCCCAAAAAGAGACAGGAAGCGCCTTTACATTTGAAGAAGATAATATTTGGTCCCTCGTTGCAGCATTAGTACGGGCATCAGAAAATAGAAAATTTAGTTGGGATTGGAAAATGATTCAACAGAATTTATCAGAAGTATATTACAAAGATTTTCTTTCTAAAAAAAAGTGAAGCATTGCTCCACTTTTAAATAGTCATTGTGAATAGGAAACTCTAGTTTTCCATATTTCCTTCAAGTCGACTTCCTCGATACATCCTTCGCAAAGAAGGTCCTTGGTATACATATTCTTTTTTGTCTTTTCTTCCTTTTTTTGAAAGGTATTGACGATTATCCAAATATTTTTTCCATCCTTCAGTTGTTTCTTGTGAATCAAGACGTTTGTTTCGTTGAGCGGCCTCGGTGCTCCAGAATTTCCCTGATAATTGTCCAGTTCGAGTCATGTCTGTGGCAGAACCACTTTTTATCCCAGAACGAGCATTTCGACGACGAACACGCTCAGTAGCAGTTGTTTTTTGTCGACGAGAATCTTCTAATAAAAATTGTTTTGTAGATCCAAGATGTTGATTTGTTGTCATTCTTCGTGCTCGTTGTTTTATTCCAAGACTTATGACACGATCAGCTCCGCCTCGAGTGAGAGTCCCACTTCCAATACGAGATCGGCGAAGTACAGGTTTTTTTTCAGTTTTTTCTGTGTTCGCAGGGCGAGCTGCGAGTCTCCGTTGCCAACGACGTTTCAGTACTTCTTCAGGACTAAGTCCAGTTTTGGCTGGTGCATAGTCTTCACAAGAGTCAACACGTTTCCATGTGTTTGGAATATTGTCATTTGTGAATACTTTACATCGTCCAAGCGGATCAATTGCCGATTGCTCAATGGTGCTTGTTTCAGCGTCATATGCTGTAACTGATACATCTTCTGTTGCAAAAGCAAATGCAGGAAGAATAAGTGCCGTAGCCAGTAGAATTTTATTCATGATTAATTAGAATTACGATTGCGAAGGAGTCGATCTCTCAATGCTTGAAGTCGACTACGAGAACTATTGCTTCTTGTTGTAACAGAACGAGAAGTTCCTGTAGAAGAGGCGTTCGATGATGTTGTTTTTTGTTGTAAGGAAGTGAGTTCAGTTTGATATTTTCTTATGAGAACTTTTAATTCCGCAATACGTGCCGTTACTTCAGAATTTGTTGTCGGAGTAGGTGTGGTAGCGGGAGTAGTAGGTGTTGTTGGAGTAGTAGGTGTTGGAGCAACAGTTATGCCCCCTACATCATGGCGAATTCCGAGGTTCCTTCGTGTTAATATAAGACGCGCATAGACTGATTTTTGTCGTAAAGTAAATGGTGCCAGGGTTGTGAAACTTATTGTTTCACTTTTCCCGAAACGAGTACTTCCGTCTTTTAAATATCCAGCAGCATAATACGTTTTTCCAGAATCTAATCCTTCAATAAAAGAAGTGAATATAGTGGAAGGAACAATTATTTCTGCAACAGGAGAAGAAAGATCATCATTTTCTGATAACACAAGAACAAATCCGTCGTATTCAGCTGTTCCTAGATCAGGAGTAGACCATTTGAGGTGAGCAGATGTATCAAATTCTTCAGTATTCAATCTCCCGAAATCAGGATCAAGACTGCTTGAAGAGTTATCTACGATTATGGGATCATTTGCTGCAATGGGTTCAGAATCGACATCTCCATTAGATTTCCATTCCCATTTCAATATTTTTGATCCGTTATTTAAAAACCATGCTCGTCCATCGGTTCTCAATGAATATGCTCGAAAGAAATATGTTTTGTCGCGTTCAAATCCAGCTGCGCGCAAGGGGAGAGAGTTTACACTCTTTGTGACCTTGTTTTTCCAAAATTTATCATTTCGAATATCATTTTCTACCGTACTATACTGAAGAACATATCCACCATCTTGATCAAACATTTCACTATCAGTGAGGAGGTCCCATTCAATAAGAATTTGAGAACCAGCAGGAGTTACATCAATGTTTTCAATTTGTCCGGCAAAGACATTTGATGAAAACATAAGAGCAAAGGCTATGCTTCCAAATATTGTTAGTTTTGATATGTGTTTCATTGTAAATGTTATTAAGAAACGGGAAAAGACTCCCTATAATTAGTACGAGAAAAAGAAAAGAAAGCAATTATTTTTCTCATTAAAAAAGACAGGATGAGTCTACTGCTCGTCTGCAGCTATGTCAATTTTTGCTGGAGTAGCAAATAAATCATGAGATAGGCTACGAACTTTTGTTACGGGCCAGATAACAAATTCTGCTCGTCCACGAATTTTTTTCGCTAAAACAAAGGGTGTATTGGAATCAGTACAATCAAATTCAAAACATTTACGAGCATCAAGTGATTCAAGGCGATTGTCTCCAAATAATAAATAAGAATCTTCAGGAACAATAAATTTTTCTAATGCCGCAAAGGTGCGTCCGCTATTTTTCTCAGACAAATAAGACTCTGGAAGTTCTGTTCGTTCATATTCACCTCCAGTGAGATAAACTTTCCCATCAACTATTTCTACTACGTCACCGGGAACACCGATAACACGCTTGATATAGTTTTTGTCAGTTGTTGGTGGACGAAAGACAACGATTTCTCCTCGATTCGGTTCACGCATGAATGAATAAAGAAACTCATTTACAAAAATGAATTCTCCGTTGCCGTGATAACAATTTTCATCAAATTGATTCAAGGTAGGGCACATGGAGGGACCACTCACACGGAAAAATTGAAATACATAAAAACGAATAAAAAGTACCAATCCCAGCAGAAGTATTAATTCTAATAAAAAACTGCCCCAAGATTGATCATCGGATTTGAGCCAAGAAGTAAAATTCATCGCCGGAAGTGTAGTTCAAAAAAAAATGTGGTACAATTTTTTTGTTATGAATTTGAAACGCCTTGGGTTCGTGAGTCAGTTGGAGGATGATGAGATTGTGGAGCGTTCTTTTCGACGTCCATTCTCTCCTGCTTTTTCACGGATGATGATGTGGGTATTCGTATTTTTTATAATAGGATGGGCTATTTGGGTGTTTGCGCCACAAATATTACCAATGGGAGAGGGAGCTCGTTGGCTTGTTGTTTTAGTAGTAATTTTTGGAATTGAACGATTATTACGTGTTTTTTGGCAGTGGTATGGAAATGCGGTTTTAATGACGAATGAAAGTTTAGTTTTTGCCGAATGGAATGGGTTTTTTGATCGACGAACGGTGAGACTTGATTATTGGGACCTCGATGAGGTTAGTTTGGAGCGCCGAGGAGCCGCTGCGTTTTTTTCAGGAGTAGGAGACTTGATCTTTGAAAAAACAAATGGAGGAACTCCTTACGTTTACAAAGGGGTGAATCGCCCCAAAAGGGCCGTAAAGATTCTCCGTCATCATCGAGGAAGAATGTTAGATGATAAGAATTTTACAGAGGAGTCAGCACTTCGGAATTTACTTTCTCAAATGGTACAGACAAATGTAAGGGGTAATGGTCAGCCAGATAGAGAAACAACAGAGGACTTTAACGAACGATCAGCAAAGGATTCTTCAGAGTTAGAAACGAATGAGGAGGGGAGTGTGGAAGTGGATTTTGAATTAGATGATGCCGGGGGAGTTGAAATTCATTTAAAGGATTAACTAGGCGTATAGAGACAAGAAAAAATCCTGTGTATGCTATTTAAAATTCTAAGACGAAAAGTACTTTTCTCTGGACTAGTAATTCGTCTCTTTTATTTGGAAATAAGCCTGTGGGTGAAGACAAGCAGGGCATTCTCCTGGAGCACTACTCCCTTCGTGCAAATAACCACAATTGAGACATTTCCAAACAAATGTTTCATCTTTTTTGAAAACATTTCCTTCTTCCAGATTTTTATATAATGCTTTATACCGTTCTTCATGTGCTTTTTC
>CAZGJL010000024.1:0-12322 GCA_964526665.1 uncultured Candidatus Peribacteria bacterium
TTTTGAAAAAAATGATTCCTGGAACAAAAACCCGTTTTGTAAACGTTTCCGAGCTCAGTGTTCTCGGTGTGGGAGACCCTACTATTGCGAGTGATGACGACCTCCTTGATGCCTACTTCACCCCGGACAAAGGAGTGGTGTACAACTTCCACGGATATCCACATACGATCAAAAAACTTCTCTTCGATTATCGAGGAGCACGTCGATTTAGTGTTCATGGATATCAAGAAAATGGATCAACTACGTCTCCTTTTGATATGCATGTGCGAAATGAAACTTCACGATATCATCTTGTTCTCGATGCAGTAAAAATACTGCACCAGCAAGGAAATATTGAACCGGGTGTTCGACAAAATGTTGAAAAAGATATCATGAAAAAACTTGAAGATCACCGTCGATTTATTATTGCTAATGGTGATGATCCAGCGGATATTACTGGATGGAGTTGGGAATAATATAAATATTAATAGAGACGCGATTCATCGCGTCTTTTTTTTTAATACACAAAATCCCTTTGATAAAAGGAGGTGTTTTCTGATATAAGTGAATCACATGGCTCATGAATCTTGGAAATCAAATTTTGAAAAAGGAAAAGAACTCATCCTTGCCACTTCTTCATGCAAAAATCTTCCAAATGCGAATGTTGTAATGTCTTTGGGATTTGTAAATGACAAACTTTTGATTGCCGACTGCCAGATGAGCAATACAATCAAAAACCTTCAAGAAAATGAAAACATTTGTGCGATAGGTGGTTATATTAGAATCAAAGGAGCGGTTGAAATATTTTCATCAGGAAAATTCTTTGATTTGTGTGTAAAATATAATTCTGATTACAAAGTAAACCATGCAATTTTGATATCTATAAAAGAAGTTTTTGATTTAGACAAAGTTGTTTCTGTGAAATAAATGAGTGGGTGGAATGGGAAGTGAGTTGGCTTATTAAAAGTTACTAATTCCTGATATAATAAAAATCGATGCTATTCCTCTCTCTCAATCCCGGATCAACCAGTACAAAATTCTCCCTGTACGATGGAGAAAAGGAACTGCTGAAAAGTGAATTCCACGGAGAAATATCTAATATTGAAGAGAAACTGAGTGAAAAAAAGTTCTCTCTCTCACAAATCGATACATTTGGACTTCGTGTTGTCCACGGAGGAATCAAATTTTCAGCACCAACGAAAATCACCAATGACGTGTTAGAAGAATTGCGAAAACTCTCTGAGCTCGCTCCACTCCACAATCCACCCGCTATTCGGATTATCGAACAACTCTTAGAATTTGATGCAAGTGCAAAAATATACGCTGTTTTTGATACAGCATTTCATTGCACTATTCCTGAGAAACTTAAACGGTACGCTATCCCAAAAAAGATTGCTGATGATTTAGGCATTCAGAAATTTGGATTTCATGGAATTGCATGCCAATCTGTCGTGCAGAAATTGAAACAACAAAATAATTTGCCAAAAAATCTTGTTATCTGTCATCTCGGTGGAGGCGATTCCGTTACTGCCGTAAAAAACGGAGAATCAATGGATACTTCTATGGGATTCACCCCTCTTGAAGGGCTTATGATGGTTACTCGCTCAGGAGATATCGATGAGGGGGCTACTTCTTATGTGCAAACGAAACTAAATCTTTCTGAAGCTGAACTTCTGGAGCTATTAAATAAACAATCTGGGATTTTAGGAATTTCTGGGTCAACGGATATTGAAGAAGTATTTGAAGGAAAAACCGAAGATTCAATACTCGCTCGTGAAATGTTTTTGATTCGAGTAATTAAATATATTTTTGCGGCAGCTGGAGTTCTCAATGGACTCGATTTAGTGGTTCTTTCTGGTGGAATTGGTGTAGGAAATAAATGGCTTCAAGAAAAAATAACACAAGCAATTCGCCCATTAAGTGCTTCTCCTCTCTCTATCATTGAAGTAGATGAGGCTGAAGAAATTCGCCGACAAGTTATCGAAAAAGTTTGACAAACGCTCCTCCAACACTACAATCGCGACGCTTTTTTCATATTTCGAAATTTTAAGATAGGCATTTCCTACCGTGGTCGTCGTCGAAAGTCCGCTCCGCGTGACACTAGACAAGCTCATCGAATTAATCTGTACATTCGTGTGCCAGAGGTTCGAGTGGTTGATGCGGAGGGTGAAATGCAAGGGGTAATGTCTTCAGATGATGCTCGAGCTCGTGCAAACGAACTAGGCGTTGATCTCGTAGAGATTTCACCAAATGCAAAACCTCCTGTTTGCAAACTCATTGACTACGGAAAATTTCTGTACGAAGAGAAGAAAAAACAACAGGAAAATAAGAAATCTGAAAAAATAAGAGAGATCAAAGGTATTCGCCTCACATTCAAAATTGATGTTGGAGACCTCAATCGACAAAGGAGTTTGGCAGAGAAGTTCTTAGCAGAAGGGCACACCGTACGAATCCAAATGCGACTTCGTGGTAGAGAACGTGCTCATACTCCTCTCGCCGTTCAAAAATTAAATGATTTCCTTGCGTCACTCTCTGAGTTTAGTTCTATCGAACAATCTGCGCGTCCAAATGGATTCCAAATTATAGCAATTCTCAAACCTTCAAAAAAATGAAGCAAAAAACTAAATCAGCTGCAAAAAAACGGGTAAAACTTACTGGATCTGGAAAAATGATGTTCCAGAAAGCAGCAAAAAACCACTTGCTTTCTAGCAAAAGCAAACGACAAAAGAAAGTTTCTCGCCTTGGAGTTGAAGCTCCAGCAGGACATCGAGGAATTCTTGCTCGAATGCTCAATATTTCAAAATAATTCACTGAAAAATGGTACGTGTAAAAGGAGGACCGGCATCGCGAGCACGACATACAAAAATTCGTCGCGAGACGAAGGGATATCGTGGAAAAAACCACACAATCTTTAAGCTAGCAAAACAAGCATGGATGAAAGCTGGATTGCATGCGTTTGTTGGACGAAAACAGAAAAAGCGTGATTTCCGACGACTATGGATTACACGAATCTCAGGAGCACTTCGTGCACAGGGATTACGATATTCTGAGATTAAAAATAAATGGTTACATGCTCGAATGGAGGTGGACCGCAAAAATTTAAGCGAATTGGCAATAAACTATCCTGCCGTTTTTGATAAAATTGTAGATGTTGCCAAAACAACAAAGATTAAAAAATAATCTCAACAAAAAAAACTAGAAGAAGGTGTCTTAATCGACATCTTTTTTTTTGGAGAAGAACCTCTTCCAGAGTAGACTTCACGTATATGAAAAAACTCTTAATTGGTATCGCCCTGGTTTTATTTTTTGCTCCTAGCATAGGCGCCGTTGAAAATAATACTTTTTCCTCTCGACACACCCTTCATACCTCTCATTTTCGAGACGTATCCCCAAATTCCAGACTGCGTCCTGCTCTTGATTGGGCTGTAGAAAACGGGTTTCTAAAAGCTGGCGGATTTTTTCGCTCGAATGAACCAATACCTGCCTTAATGTTTTGGCCACTCGTATTACAAGAAGCAGGATTTGATGAAAATTCAGCTACCTTCAATACTCCACTTCCTCCAAATGTTTCTGATGATGATCCATTGGCTCAATTTTTACGTGAAGCAATTCGTCGAGATTTTCTCTCCATGGAAGACCACTTTGATCCATTAAAAGATATTTCCCAGCTCGAGGCATTACAAGTGCTCGTGAAAACAAAAGCACTTCTTCCTCCTCGCCGTACAAGTTCTACCTTTCAGACAAAATTCGACATGCTTCCGGCTCGTCGAGCAGAATATTTACCTCTCTTAGAAACGGCTCTTGCTTCGAATATGATTACTGAACAGGATGTAAAACAATTTCGTCCTAATACACTCATTTCCCGAGGGACTGTTCTACAGTGGCTGTATCGATTTTCAACAGAAGGAAAAAAACAAACCCTTCTTGAGCCACTTCAATCACCTACAAAATTTTTATCGAAACGAAAAAACGCACTTCAAAAGAAACAAGAAGCCGAAAAAAAGAATTCCAGAACAACTATTCGCATCATTCGTAACAACAAGACCACCGATCTTTCTAGTAACAATTCCTCTCCCCGAACAACCGAATTCACTGTGCTTGAAAATATATTTCAAGATTTGAACGCCAAATATCGTTTTCCCGAAGAAATAACAGCGAAGAAAAAGAAGGAGATGATAGAGGCAGCTACCGAAGCCATGGTTCAAGAATTAGGTGATAAATATACAACCTATATTAAACCCGCCAAATCAAAAGAATATGAAAATGATCTCAATGGAGAAATGGAAGGGATTGGCGCCTATGTAGAAATGCTCGATGGGAAAGTGGTTATTGTTGCTCCTATTACGGGTTCCCCTGCCGAACAATCTGGAATTCTTCCTGGTGATATTATTACACATGTTGACGATGTTGATATCAAAGATGAATCTCTTACTGATAGTGTTCAAAAAATAAAAGGACCGGCTGGAACAACGGTAACATTAAAAATTCTTAGAGAAAATCGCACAGTAGAAATAACCGTTACTCGCGGAAAAATAAAAATACCATCTATTACCCTCAAATGGAAACGCTCTATTCCTATCTTGGGTATTCATCAATTTAATAGGACAACTGGAGAAGCGTTATTAAAAAAAATAAATGAAGAACTGCTTCCAAAAAATCCCCGCGGAATTGTAATTGATCTTCGTAATAATCCTGGAGGATATCTTACTGAAGCTGTAGAAATTGGTGAGATTTTTCTTGAAAAAGGACAAAATATATTTTCTATTGAGTACAGAGATAGAGATCATAAATATATTTCTAATCATGATGGAAAACTAAAAGACATGAACAAAATAGTTGTTCTACAGAACAAGGGAACCGCTTCTGCTTCAGAGATTCTCATTAGTACATTAAAAGACTACAATCGTGTTCGTGTTGTTGGAGAAACAAGTCACGGAAAAGGAGTCGTACAAGCTCTTTCACAGTACAATAGTGGAGCAATCCTAAAAGTTACTATTGCCAAATGGCTCAGCCCGAAAGGAACATGGCTTGCTGGAAAAGGAATTGTACCAGATATTGAAATCGCTCCAGCAACACTCGAACAACGAAAACAAAAAACAGATCCTCAACTTGATCGTGCAGTACAGGAATTGTTGAATTGGTAGTACTGTAAATATTCTGAATATAAAAAAAGAGCTGTCACATGACAGCTCTTTTTTAGATATTTTTTTGAACTATTTAATTTCTATTAATTCAACATCAAATGTAAGCGTTGCTCCTCCTGGGATTACTCCTCCTGCTCCAGCATCTCCATATCCCAACTCTGCTGGAATAATCAATTTTCGTATTTCACCTGGAAGCATTCCATTTACTCCTTCGTCCCATCCATTGATCACTTGTCCTGCTCCAACTTGGAACTGAAATGACTGACCACGATCCACACTGGAATCGAATTTGGTACCATCGTCAAGCCATCCTGTGTAGTGAACACTCACAAGATTCCCATCAACTACTGCGTCACCGCTTCCTTCTGTAATAACTTCGTACTGTAAGCCAGAATCTGTCGTAACCATATTATTAGTAGATAAAGAACAACCAGTAAGAGCTACTAGTATACCGAGACCGAGAAAAAACTTTTTCATCAAGAGTAGTGTAAGGATTTTTCTTAAAAAGAAAAATAAACCTTCAGTCTTCAAGGTACAAACTACAAAAATGGCGTAGAGTGTGGGAGCTTATGAGGGAATGAAAATTATTTTTTAGGAAGAAAAATGGCGACGGAACACAGAAAGAAGTTTGTTTTTAAGTTTTTTAGATTCATTTTCAGATTTGTTTTCTGTAATTTTTACCTGGTTGTTCTTTCTTTCCTTTGTCGCGTGCTCGATATCTTTCTGGCAGTGATCAAAACATTCCGTCAAGTCTTCTGTTGTGGGGACATCATAATATTGATGGTGTTCAGGTCGAGATAAACATTTCTCATAATAAGGACTATTTTCTGGGATTTTAGTAATCAATATCATTCCCACAGTTTTTTCAAAATCACCAGAATATTCGTCTGAGAAAGGGGATGTACTAAAGTCTATAGATTTCCCCATTCCCAAATAACCGTTTCGGTAAATTGATTTGTTTTTGTAATAACTCCGTAGATCTACTAAACGAGGGTTCTCATAATCAAATTCAGGATTTGTAGCTGCCTGTTCTGGATTTACATTTTTAAATGAAAGTGCATACAACCTATGTGGAGATTCTCCCTTTTTTGGTGGTGAAATCCTGCGCTCTTCGTTGTGATTTTCATGTAAATAATTGAGAACCGTATCTTGAGGGAGTACAAACGGATAAAATTCAAATCCGGCTGCTTCATATTCTTCGATAGTTTTTTGCACTTCAGGTGGAAGATCTACAAATTCAAGAGAGTTAGAGGTTTCTACTTTCATAATGAAACTTTAAATATACTAATTAATCAATAAACGATAAAACAGTATGTGTCAATATCTATTCTTTTGCACTCAAAAAAGGATCAATAATACGTTTTATAAAAATGGCGGAGAGAACGGGATTTGAACCCGTGGTACGATTGCTCGTACACACGCTTTCCAAGCGTGCGCGTTAGACCACTCCGCCACCTCTCCGCAACGGAGAGAGTGTAGCGAGAAAGATAAGAAGGTCAAAAAAATTATAATTCTATTTTAGTCTGCACAAAAACTTGACTTCACCCTCTCCATAACTAGAATCTCGTCGAATTGAAAACTCTTTCTCTTCGGCATCGGCAGTAAATCTGTGAAAGAGACTGGCTAAGACCCAGTGATTTCGGACGTCTGACCGCCCTTTTTACCCCTTTAAAATGGCGAAAAAAACGTTAAATTTCCCGGCTAAGCTCAAACCTACCCTTGAAAAATCAGGACGGTACTTTTTTTCAGACATCAGTGAAGCATTTCCGTTTCCTGATTTGACTGAAGTTCAAACTCGTTCATACAAATGGTTCCTCGAGCAAGGAATCGATGAACTTCTTGAAGAAATTAACCCTATCGTTGATCCGACTGGGAAAAAATTGAAACTTGAAATTTTGAGTTATGAAATAGAAGATCCAAAACACCCGCTTGATTTTTGTCGTAAAAAAGGAGTTTCTTATGAGTCTATTATTCGTGCACATGTGGCTTTAACGAATCTTGAAAATGGAGAAATTAAAGAACAGGACGTGTATTTTGGACAAATTCCACAAATTACAAAAGAAGGGTCATTCATTATTAATGGTGTTGAACGTGTAATCGTTTCACAAATTGTAAGAAGCCCTGGAATATTTTTCCTTGCTGATAAAAGTGCCCCAGGAAAATTTCAATCAAAAATGATTCCAAAACGTGGAGCATGGCTTGAATTAGAAACAGATAAAAAAGGACTTATTTGGGTGAAAGTTGATCGAAAACGAAAAATCCCGGTAACAATGTTCATGCGAGCATTTGGATATGATACAAACGAACAAATTCTTGCTGAATTTAAAGATGTTATAAAAGAAGCGAAATTATCTGAGATAGATGATCCAATTTTGAAAACATTAGAAAAAGATGATTCTGAAAAGCCAGCTGATGCTTGGCAAGGAGTATACCGACGTATTCGTCCAGGAGATTTGGCAACTCCAGAAAATGCTCGTGCATTTTTGAATGACTTGTTCTTCAATTTCCGAAAATATGATCTCGGACCTATCGCACGACACAAAATTAATCACCGATTCGGATTAAAAACAAAAGATGACCACGAAGGTCGTGTTTTCCGATTAGAAGATTTTATTGAAATGGTACGTGGATTGATTCGTGCAAATGCAGGACTTATTGCCAGTGATGATATTGATCACCTAGCAAATCGACGTATTCGAGCCGTAGGAGAATTAATTCAAAACAAATTCCGTGTAGGATTACTCCGAACAGAGCGTATTATTCGTGACCGAATGTCTATTGTAGATCTTGAGGTTGTGACTCCAACTCAAATTGTAAACTGCCGACCAATTACTGCATCAATGCATGAATTCTTTGCGAGTTCACAATTGTCACAGTTCATGGATCAAGTAAATCCATTAGCTGCTCTGGAACACAAACGTCGTATCTCTGCGATGGGTCCTGGAGGACTTTCTCGAGAACGAGCGGGATTTGATGTTCGTGATGTACACCCAAGTCACTACGGACGAATTTGCCCCGTTACAACACCAGAGGGACCAAATATTGGATTGGTATTGCATTTGGCTTCATATGCACGTGTAAATGATTTTGGATTTATTGAAACTCCATATCGAACAGTTGCTCATACCGTCAAAAATGACGGAAAAACTGCTGTAGGTCGCACAGTAAGTGTAGACATAATGGATGGGAAAAAAATTGCTGTAAAAAAAGATACCGAACTTGCAAAAGCAGATGCTGCAAAAATTGCAAAAATTAAAAGTTTGAAACTTGTTCCTGTACGAGCTTATATTTCAAATGAAGTCGCATATTATGATGCTGAAGTAGAAAAAATAATGTGTGTGGCTCAAGCAAATACGTTTTTGAAAAAGAATCGCGAATTTGCAAATGAACAAATTTCTGCTCGACAAGGGTTTAAGCCAGTAAGTGTTCATGAATCACAAGTGACGCATATAGATGTGTCACCTCAGCAAATTGTGTCCCTTTCAACGTCATTGATTTCATTCCTTGAACACGATGATAATACTCGTGCTTTGATGGGATCAAACATGCAACGTCAAGCGGTACCTATTATTAAACCAGCCACGGCACTTATTGGAACAGGAATTGAAGACATTGCTGCTTCTGAACAATGTGTACGTGCACCAGAAAATGGAACTGTGAAATCCGTAGAAGCAACTCGTTTGGTGTTTATGGGAGAATCTGGAAAAAAATACGATTACACTATTGAGACATTTGTGCGAACAAACCAATCTACCTGTCATCACCAGCGTCCTATTGTAGAAGCTGGAGATGAGGTAAAAGAAGGATCCCCAATGATTGATGGAACCTCTGTTGATCATGGAGAAATTGCTCTTGGTCAAAACTTACTGGTGTCATATCAAACATGGAGTGGGTATAACTATGAGGATGCTATTATTATTTCAGATCGAATCGTACGTGATGGAACGTTCAACTCTATTCATATTGAAGAATACGATCTTGATGTTCGTGACACGAAACTTGGTCCCGAAGAACTTACGGCTGATATTCCAAATGTAGCTTCTACTAAATTAACGAATCTAGATGAAAACGGAATCATTCGTATTGGAGCAACGGTTCTTGCTGGAGATATTTTGGCAGGAAAAGTAACGCTCAAAGGAGAAACTGAACTTACCGCTGAAGACCGACTTTTACGAGCCATCTTTGGAGAAAAAGCACATGATGTAAAAGACACATCAATGCGTTTGCCACGTGGTTCTGGAGGAAAAGTTATTGAAGTTGATATATTAGAAAAAGCAGAAGGAGATGAACTTCCTACGGGAGTTCTCAAACGAATTAAAGTTCGTGTTGCACAGCTCCGTCACTTGGAAGCAGGAGACAAAATGGCTGGACGACATGGTAATAAAGGAGTGATCTCTCGTGTAGTACCAGCAGAAGATATGCCTTATACAGCGGAAGGTCGCCCCGTAGATATCATCTTGAATCCACTTGGAGTATCCAGTCGTATGAATATTGGACAGATTCTGGAGACACACCTTGGTATGGCTGCAGAAAAAATGGGGATCAAAATCGCAACTCCAATTTTGAACGGAATCTCAAATGATAAAATTCAAGACTTTTTACGAGAAAACGATTTTCCTGAAGATGGAAAACAACAATTATTTGATGGACGTACTGGAGAACCATTTGATCACAAAACGGTTGTAGGAATTGTATACATGTTGAAATTGATTCACATGGTGGAAGACAAAATCCACGCTCGTTCAGTAGGACCGTACTCTCTTGTTACACAACAACCATTTGGAGGAAAGGCTCAGAATGGAGGACAACGTTTCGGAGAGATGGAGGTATGGGCACTGGAAGCACATGGAGCTGCAAACATACTGCAAGAAATGCTCACTATTAAATCTGATGATGTGAAAGGACGTGCTAAGGCCTATGAAGCAATTGTAAAAGGAGAAGAAATTGATGGTGCACATCTACCAGAATCATTCAATGTGTTGGTAAAAGAACTTCAGTCTCTAGGATTGAAAGTTGACCTTCATACAGAGGAAGGGATTGTTGATCCAGGTGAAAAAACAGATAAAGAAGAACTTGCTGCTGTTCCAACTGGTGAAGGAGAAAAGATGCTTGCTGAAGCAGAAGGTGTAAAAACTGTTGCCGAGGAAGGCGCCGAAGGAATGTCTATTGAAGGTGAAGACACCGGAATTGAGGAAGAAATGAGTAGCGAATCAACGCCCACAAAAATGACTGATAAAGAAGATATAAAAGAGACTGAATAATATTGCGTTTTATCGGGGAGAAGCATTGCGTTTCTCCCTGGTCATCGCGCGTATAATATAGTGGCTATTATACGGCCTTGCCAAGGCTGAGACACGAGTTCGATTCTCGTTACGCGCTCCAAGAAAAGACAGATGTACCCAACGGGTATAGCCGTTTTTTCTTCTAGTTCCATAGGGACTAAATTGAACTCGACGAGTTCGACGAAGCTGAGCAAAGCGAAGATTCTCGTTATGCACTCCAAACACCTTAATCAAACTCCGTCCTCAGCTCTATCCGATGTAACGCTTCAGGAATTGTTTTGTGCCAGGTTGGGAAAATTTCAATATCAATAACTCTTTCGATCTCTGGCTGATTTACTAATAACGCTCGCACTTCTGCTACTGTTTTTTGTGATATTTCTTTTTGCAAAGCCTGTTTCCAGGCTAAATTCTGCGGTGAAGACGAATTAAAATCCAGACTCCTGACTCCTACCATTTTCACGGATAATTTTACCCATCTATTTTCTTCAAATTGTGAAGCATCTAGTACACGATACTCTGCAGAATGATTATCAATTTCTAATAATCGCTGGCGATCATCAAGTGTTGATTCTAACTTCTCGAGAACAAATTGTTCTACCTTTGATTCAGAAAACACAATCCCTGATAAACGCATTTTCCCCGACACGGGAACGGTTTGCATCTCTGTTCCAATTAAATCTTTTGGAAATACGTAATCAGAAAATTCAACCTGAACTAATGACGAGTCATCCAATAATACTTGTTTTTCTTTTTCTCTTTGAGAACGCCGGGACACTTCTTCTGTTAATTCTTTTAGAGCTCTTTCTTGAAACCTTTTTTTCAAAAACTCTTCGGCCAATTCTTCGTCTTCTTTGGTTACAAAAAAATGAGTCAGTGTTGATCCTCCCACAAGCGGCCCCCTATTTGTTCTTCCGTACCAATATTCGCGTGAAATAGGTGGTAATGCTGCAAACTGTAAGTCTGTTCCCGCATCTAAGTTCCCGCGAAACCCAACCGGATTCCCATCTGAATCAAAGGGATCAGCAACTATTTCTACCTCTAATTCCCCAGGAATATCATTTGCACGCTGAGGTACAGTAATATCATTAGCAAACCTAAAAATTATTCCATCTGGAGATTCAAAACGAGAAGGGATAAAAAATTTATCACGCGTATTTTCATTAAAAATTGTTATTTTCCCATGTGCGTTTTCAATATCATATTCACGTCCTGTTGTTTGAAATAGCTCACTTCCCTCTTGATTATTTTCCACAAAAATACCTTGAACTTGTGGCAAATCAACATTAATAACCGGTAATAGTGCGTCAGGAAGTAATACAATAATGTTTTGCACAATTGGCACTGCCTCAATACGTGGTTTTACAGTAATAATCGCACGCGGACGCAACCAAAACGCCACTGCTCCAATAAGAAATAATACAATCACTGCTATAAAAAAAATCTGACTTCTTTTTATAGAAAATGTCGAAGTTTTGGGAACATTTTTAGACGTAAATTCTGGCATTTCTACTTTTGGCACAGATACAGGTATTTTTTTTCCATGCAAAACTTCTGATACTGTTAATTCTGAAATATCTGCCGAATCCTCTGAACATGTTGCAACTGTTGCCAATCCAAGGTGTGCAACAAAATCTCGTACAAACTTTTGAGGAATCACAAAAATGATATTTTTCTTTGATACACTTGCGACTAATTTCTTCAGTAATGTTGCATCGGTTGCCATCCCCCACTGTCTTGGACAAATTAATAAAATCTGTTCCGCTTCTACCTGTTGAAGGGCTTCAAATACATCAGCAATTCGATCCTCTGTGTCAATACGAAGCTTGATACATTTCATCGTTCAAATTGTAGCGCAGACTTCGTCCCATGAAAACTTGATTCTCAAAAAATTTTCCGTAGAATCTCGACGTTCTTGAA
>CAZGJL010000025.1:0-11336 GCA_964526665.1 uncultured Candidatus Peribacteria bacterium
CTGTCAGATGTCGAGGAATTGATAACCCCGTGGGAAATCTCCCGTGTTTTTCTTTGATCTGATGTGCATGTTGAATCAACGATAATATTTCAAAATCATTCCCCGCATTTTGATCTTGAACATCATTCGTATTGAGTCCCATCAAGACGCCAATGCCAACTTCGTCAAACCCTGCCTTCAGTGCCCGATCTTGTGCGGTAATACGAGATTCAAAATCTCTTTTGGGACCAGAGTGATGATATTTTGCGTACTGTTGAGGGTCATAACTTTCTTGGAAAAGTCGATACTGAAGAGGAATATCTCCAGAATGTGCTGCGACAATTTTTCCAAAATCTTGCTCGGATAATGGCGCCACGTTCAGAGAAATCCGTTGTAAATGTTCCCCAGATTCTTTGTTTACTTGATTGAGGATTTTAAGTGCCCGACAATAATCATCAACTGATCCCTGATATTCTCCCGCGAGAATGCAAAATTCATGTGGCTGATGTTTTAAAACGGCCCTAAAATCGAGATTCATTTCTTCATCCGTGAGCGTTGATCGTTCATTTTCTTCTCCACAATTATGTCCACAGTAGGAACAGTCGTTAACGCATTTATCAGAAATGTAACTAATACCGTATAAATTCAATTTTCCTCCGGCTATTTCAAGGTTTCTTTCTGCCGCCATATTTAAAAGTTCTTTACGATACAGATCCTTGTTTTTTAGAATTGTCTGAATTATTTCTATTTTTCGTTCAAGAGAAAGGTTTTCCTGGAGAAGTTCATCGGAAATTTTCGAATTTGTTATGCTTGAAATTCGTTTCACGAAATTTTTTGTTTGAAGCTCCAGTTGTGTTGGCGGAAGCTCATAGGATTCTCCACCTTCGTACGGACTCATTGTTTCTTTCGTGTTTTGGAAAAAAACATTCGCCACGCCAATGAATCCCTGTAGTTCGTCATTATCTCCTCTCAAGGGAATGAATGTATCTCGTTCAAAGCGACGAATTTTATTGAATTCCGCATCTTCAATAATTTTTTGCCCAAACAGATCGACAGTCAACATATCGAGACTTTTTGTTTCAAAGGCGTTGATAAGTTTTTGAAATATTGGTCCCAGTTGTTTTCCAAAATTTGGAGCAGCTGAATGAAAATCAACGATGTTTTTTCCCAAAAACATATTTTTTCCATTTTCGTTTTTTGGAGTTTTTTCAAATCTTGAGATATCACTGGCATACACAAACTCATCTTTTCGTTTCAAAACAACGGCAAGATCTTGGTGGATATGACACGATATAAAATGAAAAATATCTTTTCCAACAAGCTCTGGATCTATCGTCTCTTGAATTTTTCCCTCGGAATCAAAAATAACATTTCCGGTTTGGGGAAAATTAATTTCTCCTCCTTCAGGTGAAACGCGTCCATCAATTCCGATTGATCGCAAGAATGGCAAAAGTTGTTGGACGATCAAAACAGATTGAGTACTTTCGTAATTTTCATCAAATTCGGCGATCGTATACTGAGATTTCTGGGGATTGAGCAAGTCTTCTCGTTTTTTCTGGTATACGAGTGAATCCGCGGGAGAAAAAAGTTCTTCATAATGAACTATTTCTCGATCATCTGACACGAAAGAATCATCTTCAAGAGAAATTAATAAGTTCCTTAAATTTTCGACAATTTCCATGGAATTGCCGCGCACATCGAGATAGGCTTTTTTGTAGTTTGGGATTTCGAATGATTCAAATCCTGCTGGATTCGGCGTAATTGTTTTCATGATAAAAAATAAATTAAAAAATAAAAAACATCTGTGTGACAGATGTTTATTGATGCACATTCACTGACATTTTTACGTCAATTCTTAATGAATGCAGCACCAGAATAATTTATTCCACCATATAAAAAATTTATTAAACAAAACGTGATCACCTCTTTGAGTGACGGCTAATAGAGCGTTGATTTTATATTTTATAACACAAATCATGTCATCATGATATCACGTTGACACAATTTGTCAATTCCTTGTTATAAAGTTCTTAATACATTCCCCTTCCTCCGCCCCAGACAGCATAAAGGTTTATCCCTATTATTTTTTTTCTTCTCGCTTTTGAAAAGTTACTAATTTATTTTTAACATTCTTTTTGCATTCCTCTTCCCACTTGGGATTCTTATCTACAAATGATTGGCCGTTGGGTGAAAAACAAATAATAGAATCGAATGACCATTTCATTCCTTTTTCTAATAAACTTTGGAAGAATGTTTCATCATCTAGAAGAGCCTTCCCTTCTTCTGTCTGATACATTGGATAAATAGATGCTGCTAATGAATGATCCATTCTTTTATCCAATAACGTTTGCAGCGTTCCCTTCTCTTTTGCAAATTCCTCTCCTATTTTTGTATTAGAAATAACTCCGGATAATGCATAATCATGCCCTTCGTCTAATAGTTCTTGTATTTTCTCTCTCGTTATCATTTCTTTTCCGGCTTTTAATGTCCGAATAGCAAGAAAAAACGCGCTATCCCATTCTTCTGCTGAAGTCCCGTCTAAGAGATCTTGTATTTTGGGAAATCTCTCTTCTGGTGAAGAAGAGATTCTTTTGGCGGCATCTTCATGAAGACTAATATTTTTCGTATAGAGTTTAAGTTGTTTTAATTTCTGTTTCATGATCTTTACTATTCCGCTAATCTCTCTTTCCTGTTCTTCTGTAGGAATATTTATATCGTCCTTGAAAACTTGAAGTTGTTTTAAGCTACTCTCTATTTCTTCAGTTATTCCATTCGTTTTCTTTCGGTCTTCTATCGAAAGGGGATACTGATCAAAATCTTGAAATGCTTCTAATCTATTCTTTAGGTCCTCCTTTGTTTTATCAATTTCACTCAAGATTTCTATTTTCTTTTCTTCTGGAAGAAGATTTATGCGCTCCTTTAAATATTTAACTTGGTTTAATTTATCTATTAGATTCTTAAATGTGTTGTTAATATTTTTATTCAGGACTTCTCTTCTTTTTTCTGCACCTGATGGATCTTCAAGTTGTCGTAATACTTCTAACGACACTTTTGTTTCATTTGTTAAGATTTCGGAATAATCAACTGTCTCTCTCTCTACTGATTTATACCCCAATAGTAAGGAATATTTTTCAAAAAACTTAACAATATTTATATCTTTATCCTCCTCCAAGGATTCTTGGTTCGTATGACCAAATGCTTCAGTAAGAATGGTTGAATCTACTTGGTTTTCAATATTTTTTCCTATAAATGCAACGGGCTCTATCAAAGCCAATGCGTCTGTTCGAAAATCCTCTGTTCCTTCTGACTCATCCAAAAGTAATTCTCGAATCCGGTCAATTATCTCTAGAGGAAGCCGAATCTGGGTGTCTGGGGGAGAAATGGCGTTCACTGAACGCTGAATCACGCTGCTCATTGCATCATATCCTTCCACCTCATCTTCTCGTTTCAAATTGATTCGCACTCTTTCCGGAGTTTGACACACCGGCCCACGAGATACTACACGAACTTCAGAAGAATTTTTCATGTCGCCATTATATAATGTTTATAGAAAAGTGTCAATCAGTGTGAACAATTGAGCGTTTAAAAAAACATTCCATATCTTAAACCGCTTTACTACGCGGTTCCGAATCTGTCTACCCCAGTCAGCATAAAAATGAAACAGGATTTATCCCCGTTGTTTTCCTATATTCATCTTCTGAAATATCTGGATCAAATCCAAAAACTGGATTGTCGTGTGCACCTATAATGATATTGGATTTGTTTTTTTAGAATAAAATTGCTTTTTTGTCAATACTGAGTATAACTTCTCCAGCAAAGAAAGATTCGCTTTTTGTGTAGGGAAAAGATACTCTCCCGCTCGCGCCTTCAGGGGCAAACCAACCATACTATGGAATTTGAAAATTTAAATCTTATTGAGCCACTTCTCAAGGCAGTTATTGCTAAGGGATACACGACTCCCACCCCCATCCAAGAACAAGCTATTCCTGCGATTCTCCAAGGACGAGATATTTTGGGATCTGCACAAACAGGAACCGGGAAAACCGCTGCGTTTGCTATTCCAACGCTGCAGCTGCTTCACAACAAACAAAAATTAGGACCTTGGTCAAAAGGAATAAAAGCTCTCATCGTGACACCCACGCGAGAACTTGCTATTCAGATTGATGAAAGTTTTGCTGAATATGGAAGCCAAACAAATCTCCGACACACTGTTATTTTTGGAGGAGTAAAACAACATCTGCAGGTACGGAAGCTCAAATCTGGTGTAGATATTCTCGTTGCGACTCCGGGACGACTTCTAGACCTCATGAATCAGGGATTTGTTAGTCTGAAAGATTTACAGATATTCACTCTCGATGAGGCTGATCGAATGCTCGATATGGGTTTCATTCACGATGTGAAAAAAATCGTGGCCAAACTTCCTGCCAAACGGCAATCTCTCTTCTTTTCGGCAACAATGCCTCCTGCTATTACGAATCTATCAAGCACTTTATTGACGAACCCTGTTCGACTTCAAGTAACGCCTGTTTCTTCTACGGCAGAAACCGTGGCACAAAAGATGTACACCGTCGAAAAGGGAAACAAAAAACACTTACTCAAGCACGTATTACAAGACAACAAACTCGCTTCTGCTCTCGTATTCACACGAACAAAGCATGGAGCCAACAAGTTGGTAACATTTCTCGATAAATCTGGAATTAATGCCTCAGCTATTCATGGAAACAAGTCTCAGGCTGCACGACAAAAAGCGTTGAAAAACTTCAAAGAAAAGAATTTGCGAGTCCTCGTCGCCACTGATATTGCTGCTCGGGGTATTGATATCGACGAGTTATCACACGTTATTAATTACGAGATCCCAAACGAACCAGAAACATACGTGCACCGAATCGGGCGTACTGGTCGAGCGATGAAAACAGGAATCGCGTTATCATTCTGTGACAAGGAAGAATGCGCGTTTGTACAAGATATTCACAAACTCATTAATCAAGAGATACCTATTGATGAAGAACATCCGTTTCATGCGGAGCATTTTGGGGCTTTTGCGGAGACGAAGCCAAAAGGGAATGCGAGGAATCAGAGGCCGAAGCAGTGGACGAGGCGGAGAAGGTAGGATTTCCTAAGGCTTTTAAAAAACTACAAAGAAACTCTTTACTTTTTTCTTTTTCTGTGATAAACTGTCTTAACAACTTGGGATTGAGCAATCAAAAACAAGTTGCCAAAGTGTTCGTTCTTTGAGAGACCCATACCCTTTTGTTCCTGACCTGGAAGTTGTAATGCTTTCTTGTCTATCGGAAGATGAATCTTCCCCCTTGTCATTTTAGGGAATTTGCCAGCTTGTTGTTATGACATACAGCTTCTGGAGGTAATAATTCTAGTTCAATAGAATGGTGAAAGTACCTTAAAAGAAAACCTTTCCATCCGAGATTGTCTCGAAAGGATGTAAATCAGTGCCTGCCGGTACGCAATACAAGATCAATTTTAATCTTCCGGTAATGCAGATGTTGACCTCATTTTAATTCACGGTTTTCATCGTTGGATCAGTCTTTATCCAATTGCAAAAAAATAGGCTACTTTCATTTCATTCGTGAGGTGATAGCGTAAGGTTCATAACGAGGTTTGAGCGTCAAAGAAATTCCGTGCACTTTCAAATAAATACCAAAAAATTTCCTTCTAGGTTGTGCTAGAGGGTGTTTTTTTTTGGATAAAAATATTTATTTCCAAATATCTCACATTTCTCCGTTCGCAAACAGCCTCACACATTCGTCTACGATCACGTCTGATGGTTTGAGTGGCTTTTTTAGTACTAATCCCTCTAAACTCGTACAACGGCTCAATGCGACATACGTCTGTCCATGTGCAAAGCTTCCCCACCCCAGATCTATTACCACATTATCGAACGATTTTCCCTGACTTTTGTGAATCGTAATTGCCCACGCCAATTTCAACGGCATTTGGGAGAAAGAACCAATCTGCTCCCGCACAAACGCTCCACCTGCAAATTTGTATTTCGAAATCTCCCACGTGTGCTGCGTCACTTCTACCAACTCTCCGTTGTGTACTTTTACGATCAAAATCGTTTCCATTTCATCGCTTTCTTCATTATATCGATCCACACAACTCCGAACCACACCCAATGTTCCATTGACCCACCGACGCTTGGAATCGTTATTGATAAACATCACTTGTGCTCCGACTTTCACCGTGATCATCGGATCATTCGGATGAAGCGATTTCGTTAGTTTTCCTTTTGCTTTGGCTACAAATTCCATCTCCGGTTTAGAAATCTGCTCCAATTTCGCCATATTTATTTCATGAGCATTCGCATTCGTCGTCATAAGATGAATACAGGACAAATCATCCGCTGGGACAAAGTCCTCATCTACCCGCTCATTGAGAATGTTTAACTCTTCTTCCGTTGCAGAATTATCTCGCACCGCATTCAACACGCGAATAAATTCTTGATCGGTTTGTCGATAAATTTCATCTAATTCAATTCGTTCAATACGAAATGGCTCGGTAAACAAATTTCGAGACTGAAACACCCGTGCAGAGAAAAAATATGGTGACTCATATTCACTATAAAATTTCTGTTTATCGACATTCGTAATCACGGGTGGAAGCTGAAACAAATCTCCAAAAAATATCATCTGCACCCCTGCGAATGGCTCTTCACTCATTCGTGCACGACGCAGAAAAATATCGATCGCATCCAGTAAATCCGCCCGCACCATAGATATTTCGTCAATCAGAATCGTCTTAATACTCCCGTACATTTTTCGTTTCTTATCATCCATCCTCATATTTGTCGCCTCATCGAGTTCGAACCCGGGTTTGAGCTTGAAAAACGAATGAATCGTCTCCCCACGAACATTAATTGCCGCAACACCCGTCGGCGCCAACACAATCATCTTCTTATCCGCCGTCATCCGCATATGCTCGAGCAAAGTGGATTTCCCCGTCCCTGCTTTCCCGGTGATAAAGAGATTTTTATTCGGGTTCTTCACAAGCTCAATTGCCCGCTGCGCCTCATGAGAAAATTCAAAATCCGTTTTCATCCCGCAGAGTGTAGCGAATATTGAGAATATAGAAATACATACAGTAAATAACTCTCCCTAACCCTCTCTTACACTAAGAGAGGGAACATAACTGGCTCTTTTAGAATACTCCCCCTCTTAATATAAGAGGGGGACAAAGACGCCGTCCAAAACCCAGGGGGCGTTATTTAATCCCGATTCCTCTTTCGATCCAACTCAGATAGAAATCTTTTTCTCAATCGAATATTCGATGGCGTAACCTCCACATACTCATCCTCCTTGATGTATTCAAGAGCTTTTTCTAGTGATACTGGAAGCGGTGGAACCAGATTAACCGCATCATCCGTTCCAGACGAACGAACATTGGTCAGCTGTTTCCCTTTGATTGGATTCACCGTCAAATCAGATCCCTGATTGTGCTCCCCAATAATCATTCCTTCATAAATCTTCACTGCCGCATCGATAAAGATAGGTCCGCGCTCCTGCAATTTCCATAAAGAATACGCTGTCGTCGTTCCATTTTCACCAGAGATCAATGATCCCACCTGACGTTTTTCAATCGGTCCCACGTGTGGTCCCGTATGTGAAAACGAACTGTATATTGTTCCTTCTCCTTTGGTAAGAATGATGAAATTTGAGCGAACCCCAAGCAAACCTCGCGCAGGAATAGTGAACTCCAACATCGTTGTTCCATTCTCCGTTACCATATTGGTCATTTCTCCTTTTCTTTTAGAAAGAAGTTCTACAATTTTTCCTGAAATCTCCTCTGGAACATTCACAACCACATTTTCCATTGGCTCATGAACCACTCCGTCAATATCTCGCAACACGACTTCTGGCTGTGATACCTGAAGCTCAAATCCTTCGCGACGCATTGTTTCTATAAGAACTGCTAAGTGCATCTCTCCACGACCAAGAACCTTCATACGATCTGAATTTTCACCAAATTCAATATGAAGTCCTACATTTGTTTCTAGTTCTTTTTCCAAACGATCTCGAATCTGACGACTCGTAACATATTTCCCTTCCTGTCCTGCAAAAGGAGAATCATTTACCATGAAATACATCGCCAAAGATGGCGGATCTACTCGAATCGCTGAAAGCGGCTCTGAATCAGGAGAAGAAGCAATTGTTTCTCCTACGAAAATGTCGGAAATTCCTGCAATCGCGACTATATCTCCTGCGGAAACCTCTTTTACTTCCACTCGTTTTAGCCCACTAAAGGTAAACAATTTTGAAATTTTCCCAGATCGTTTCTGCCCCTCTGGGGTGAGAATTGAAACCTGCTGATTTACTTTCATTGTTCCCTCGTGCACACGTCCTACAGCTATACGCCCAAGGAAATTGTCGTAGGAAAGTGTTGCTGGCTGCATCCGAAACGCTTCTTCTGTTTTTTGCGCTGCTTCTGGCACGTGTTCGAGAAGAAAGTCGAGCAACGGTGTAATATCTTTCTTTTCATCATCCAATTTACGAACTGCGATTCCTTCACGCGCAATCGTGTAAAGATACGGGAAATCAAGCTGTGCATCTGTCGCACCCAATTTTACAAAAAGATCAAACACCTGGTCTACCACCCAATCCGGACGAGCCGATGGTTTGTCGATTTTGTTGATAACCACGAGAACTTTCTTTCCTTGTTCTAATGATTTTTTTAAAACAAATTTTGTCTGTGGCATTGGTCCTTCATAGGCATCTACAACCAAAACAGTAACATCTACTGTTTTCAGTACTCGCTCTACCTCTGAGCCAAAATCAGCATGTCCTGGCGTATCTACGAGATTAATTTTTGTTCCTTTGTACTCAATCGCCGCATTTTTGGCATAAATTGTAATTCCACGCTCGCGCTCTTGATCATTTGAATCCATAACACATGTCACCACTTCTTCGTGTTCAGAAAAAGCTCCTCCTTCTTTCAAAAGAGCATCCATAAGTGTTGTTTTTCCATGATCAACATGGGCAATAATAGCGATGTTTCGAATTTCCATAGCGTGAAGAAAATAATCCCTCAGTTTATAGGCGGTTTTCCGAAATTGTCAATTTCCCGTGCACACGCTTTCTTACTATTTTGGCTGATCCAAATGTCCTTTTCGAATAACAAAAAATACTCCGCCAAAGCAGAGCATTTTTAGAATCCATCTATACCCTCTGATACGTTTATTCTATCGTATCGTCACTTAATGTTTCTTCTGATGTTGAAGGCTCCTCCATTCTCTCATGAAGTGCATCTCCGAGTCGTGTTTCAATATTCCACACGGCCCACTCTTGATCGAGCAAATGACCTTCAATTTTTTTATCATATCCGGTCAAAATTCCAAGACTGACGAGAATGAACAATATTCCCAATCCTCTCTTGAACCATCCCTTAGGATCGGCTGCCCATCGAGCACGAGATACTGCTTTTTGGCCCACAAAGGCAATAATAAACAATATCGAAGCGAGTCCTAGTCCGTAAACAAGAAGGTTTATAAGTCCTGTCATGAAATCTGCCGGAAGGATTGTCGCCAAAATGATAAAATACACAGGCGAACAACTCGCAAAAACAGGTCCCAAAGACGCTCCCAAAAGAACCATTCCCCATCGTCCCTTTTTTTTATTCGCCTTTTGGAGCAGTTTCTGTGATCGGGAATTCAATCCTATGCGTTGAGAAATTTTTTCCCAAAATATTGGAAAGAGTGTAATGATTCCGAAAAATAAAATTATTCCTCCCGAAACAAATGTCCAAAAACGTGGAGGCACCTCTACGAAAATTAATGAAACTTTCAAAAGTAATGTAAAAACTACAATAGAAAGTCCCAAAGACATGGTAATAATCAGTGGCCGATACTGGTCACGATCGTGAATACTCCCGCTAAGAATAATGGGTAATACCGGCAATACACACGGAGCTAGAACCGTAAGTACTCCCGCAATAAACGATATTAAGAGATATTCCATTGTGAAATTTTAAATATATTGCTGATGCCCTCTCAAAGAAAAAAGTTCTGAATCGTTTCCATACTTGGATCCATTACAGTCTCAACAACCTCTCCTTTTTCATTGAAGAATACGGCTGTAGATTGTGATGTAACCTGTAACTCTTTTGTGAGATCTTTTTCTGTATCATAATCAATCTTCAATACCATTGCGTCTGCTGGCAAACTTCCCTCTGTTTTACGCATATTTTTGTCCCATTTCCGACATGTTCCACACCAATCAGCATAAAAGAATACAACAAATTTTTGTGTTCCACGAAGGGCATCAAATCTCTCCTGTGTGAAAGTCATATATGAAGATGCTTCTTCATTTTGTATAGCTTCTTGAGTCATTGCAGGAGCGTCTTTTCCTTTGTCTCTAAAACAATCACAGCTACATCCTGCTAGTCCAATTCCAATGAGTACAACCCCGAGTAATGTTATGATTTTTGTTTTCATAATAATAAAGTAAAAAATACTTTCTCATTCAATAGGAAAAAAGAATTTCGTGCAAATCTTCTTCCCGTCTACCAATTTGGAAGGGTGAAATTAAAAAAGACCTTGCCGAAGCAGGATCTTTTCTTATGTACTTATTCAAAAACTAGTAACGACGTGGTGCGTCACCTTTTGGTCGAGCAACATTAACGAAAATTGTTCGTTCTTTGAGCTCTTTCTCATTCCACATTTCGATAGCTGCCTGAGCCATCTCATCTGATTCCATCTCAACAAAACCAAATCCCCGTGGGCGTCCTGTCTCACGATCAGTAACAATTTGTGCAGAAGTAACTGTTCCTGCCTCTGCAAATGCTGCTTCCAAGTCCTCACTTGTTACACTATATGGAAGATTTCCAATAAATAATTTTTTACCGTTTTCTGTTGCTGCGTCGTCCATTTGTATGGATTAAGAAATAAATGGATGTAATCCTTACGTATCCAAGAAATATCTCGCTCGTAATGCTTACAAACAAACTTTATTTAATGGGACAAAAAAAAGCAACTTTTTCTTTGCTATCAGTGAGTTGTACCAATCTACAAATTACAATCTACAAGCTTCAAATCACAATGATTTGCGTACGTTCTATTCGTATTTCTTACAAAAATTTGACGCAATAGGGTAATTTCCTACAATCGTCTCGTTCTTATTTGGCGCCATCGTCTAGTGGTTAGGACTCAGGATTCTCATTCCTGCAACAGGGGTTCGATTCCCCTTGGCGCTACCAATACAAACTTCAATCTAGAAACTACGATCTTCAAATAGGGAATTTTGTTATTTTTGTGTACTCGATATTTTTTTGTAGTCTGAAGTTTGTAAATTGTAGATTTATCCAAACTCCTTTAAACAGCCCTTCCTGTACACATTTTTTATACTTAA
>CAZGJL010000026.1:0-9424 GCA_964526665.1 uncultured Candidatus Peribacteria bacterium
GAGATTTTCCGCCGCATCTGTGGCAGCGTTGAATGCAGATTTTGTTCCCATGTGGAAATAGCTTCAAAAAGTATCTTTAAAGTATACCTCAAAACAGCCATTTTATCAAGCTCTATCAGCACAAACTATCATCTACATCAAATCCTCCAAATACCTCATCCACATCTTCTGCCTCTTCGATTGCCGCAATGAATTTTTCTACTTTTTCAAGAATTGTTCCCTCTGTTATTTTTACGGGATCTTTTGCTTGATATTCTGGAGCAGATTTTGTTATTTCTAGTCCAACTGTAGTCAAAGCGTCTCGTACAGCACCTAGATTCTCAAATTTTGTAATAATCTCACTTTCGTCTTCATCAAATGTAAAATCCTCTCCTCCTGCTTCAATGGCTATTTCAAAAAGTTCATCTTCTGTTTTCCCATCATTTTTAACCCGAATCACTCCAATGTGATCAAACTGGAACATTACGGTACCAGAACCACCAAGAGTTCCTCCATTTTTTCCAAAAGCTGTTTTTACTGATGGATAGGTTCTTTTTGTATTATCCGTTAGAGCGGTTACCACAAAAGGAATACCTTCTGGACCAAATCCTTCATACACTTGCTCTGAATAAACAATTCCATCCTTTCCCTCTCCGGAAAGCTTTTTTAAAATTCGATCAATATTGTCATTTGGAACATTTTCGGATTTTGCATTCGCAATAGCTGCTTTTAGTGTTGAATTTGTATCTGGGTTTGGATCGCTCCGTCCTACCACTGATAAAATTTTGGAATATTTCGTCAATATCTTCCCACGACGCGCATCATTTGCTCCTTTTTTGTGTTTAATCGTGCTCCATTTATTGTGTCCAGACATGTTTAAAATATGAAATTCTCACAAATTGTACGAAAAATTCACTTCTCTCGCAACTCTTCAACATCTTTCTCACTCAATTTTCGCCACGCTCCAGGCTTCAAATCCCCTATTTTAATCCCTTTTACACGTGTTCTAAATAAATCTTCAACTTTAAACTGACAGACCTCGCACATCTTCCGAATCTGTCTATTTCTTCCCTCTTCAAGAATTATTTTAAATTGGGCTTCTCCTATTTTTTCTACCGCGCACGGCTTCACGGGTTTATCATTTAAGCGTATTGAGCCATTCCCTAATCGTTTTATTTCGGTAGAAGAAATATTTGTACCAACCGTGACTATATATTCTTTACTGTGTTCATAGCGTGGGTGTGCCAAAAAATTGCATAAGTCGCCATCATTGGTGAGTAATAACAGTCCGTGTGAATCTTTGTCTAATCTTCCAATTGGTACTACTCGTTCTGGACCAAAGTCAAAACTTGAAAGATTTTTTCCTCCATGCTTATTTTCAAAAGTAACTTCTACTCCTATTGGTTTATTCCATGCAAGAACTATTTTTTCAGGATCTCGAATAACAAAATTTTTTCCATTAATTAAAATCACTTCATCTCCTTCCACTTGGTCACCTAATGTAGCAATCTTTCCGTTAATAAGAATTTTTCTCGTAGCAATTAAATGCTCAGCCTCCCGACGAGAACAAAATCCCTGTTGAGAAAGAAACTTTTGTAACCGCATTATGCTCGGCGACGTGCAGAAAACAAAGCAAAGATTCCCAAGGCAATAATAGCTAATAGTACTCCATACATGCCAGCTGGACCTGATTCAGTAAGCTTTGTAGAAAAAGAATACACTCGACTCTCGGTTGCATTCCCTGCCGCATCAAGCGTTGCGATTTTGAATTCATAATTTTTTCCTGCCTCAACATCAAGTTCCAATGTTTCTGTAGCTTTTCCAATAGAATAGCCATTGTCCCATGGACCAAGCTCTTCTCGAAGATATAAAATTTGGTCTGTCACATCATTATCCAAATCAAGTGATTTTTCCCATGACAAAAGAGCCATCCCATCTGATTTAATTTTGGATGCATCTACTGACAAATTAAGTGCCTCAATTGGTGCGGTTGTGTCAGGTGCTGCAGGTTTAAATTCTTCTGGTTTTTCTGGACCAAATTGTTCTTCTTCCGGAAAAACGGCCTCGACCCCTTCAAGTATGGCACATTCCCCTGATTGTAATGATTTTCCTAATAAGTTCTCTGTGCTCGTCCCTGACATAACATCTCTATAATATTTTCCCATAGCAACATATTTTGCTTCAGGAAAACGACATTCCATCCTCTTATCCTGAGCAATTGTTTCTGTATAACGACATGTTCCATCTTTTATTCCTGATATTGTGCGTACTAATGCTGCTCTTGTAATAGGGTGAGAAAAAGTGCATTCATAGACTTCACACGCTGTTAACTTTTCAGGGAGATCTTTACATTCTATTTCTATTTCTAATGGCACGCATGCTTGGCATGTTCCTCCACAATCTACATCTTCTTCTGTTCCATTCTTTATTTTATCTGTACAGGTTGGACATGCTTCACACGTTCCTCCACAATCTACGCCTTCTTCTGTTCCGTTTTTTATTCTATCTGTACAAGTTTCTACCGCTACTCCTGCCGAAAGGAGTAATTCTGCTTCAGCAGAATAGTTTTCTGAAGCATTTTCTTCACTATCAAGGGCTGTTACTGAAAAATAATAGGTTGTACTTGGAAGTAATCCTTCAATAGTTGTTTCTACTCCTCCATAAACAACTACCTCATCGTCGTACGTTTCTCCTTCTTCCTGTACAGACGTTGTTCCGAAATAAACACGATATCCAATAATAATATCTTCTGCGCTTTCTGCTTCTGTCCAGCTTACCTGAGCAGAACCATTTCCACTCTGAGTCGCTTGAACACCTGTTACCTGTGAAGGAAGTGAAAATGCATAAGAAACCCCTAAAAGAGCACCTAAAGACAGTAGTATTGCCGTTCGAAATATGTATTTCATGTTTGTGTAATTAGTCATTGTTCATTGTAGCACTTTAGCCCCATACTCTGTCAAATTTTACCAACCAAATACTTGTGTGACATACCAGCCTTTTTTTGTTTGTTTAATTCCTATTCCAACTCGTTTCCATTTTCGCATCATTAAGTTTTTATAATGAGACCCTGAACTTTTGAGTCCATCAAGCGCTATCTGCAACGAACTTCCATATCCAAGATTCTCTCCAAACTCTCTTCCTGTTAAATCTGCTCCTTCAATTCGAGACTGAAACGTTTGTCCCGTTGGCGTAGTATGAGAGATGAAATTTTCTGCTACCATTCGTTCCGCATATTTCTGCGCAAAGACATTCAGTTCTGCACTCCCTATTAATGAAGAGAGCTTTTGTTCTCCACGAACTTTATTAATCCAAGCACGAACCCCTGGAACAGTTTTTGATGAAAGCATTATGCTTTGGGGTGGCAGAATTGGTAAAACCCATTTTTCTGAAAAATATAGTTCTCTATTAAAAAGCACTTCTCCGTCATCTGTGATAATTTCTATTGCATGTGCCCCCCATTCTTCTGGCTTCACTGGAAATGAAAACCTATCCCCTTCTCGCGTGTAGGCAACTTGTCTGACGTATCCAGATGGAGTCGTTATGAATGCATCTTCTTCAAGCGTGATTTCTGGGGAAAGAACTTTTCCTTCAATAGAAATTTCTTTTAAATCACGACGCCATCGGGGAAAATCATGTACGGAAACTTTCTCTGATTCTGTGTCTAAAAATCCTGGCACCAAATCAAAGTTTTTGTAAGACAACTTCGTCCATCCCGAAATACGTTGTGGCACCGTACCGTCTTTTGATTCTGCCGCATACATATCTACGGCTAAACTTTCCTGAGGTTCAAACTGAGAAAACCATGTATAAGGCAATTCGAAATCATTAATTCCTCCTTCCAGCAGAAGAGATTTTGTTAAAGAATTTTGTGTAAATACTATTTTTAATAGATCCGTTTGATCCAGTGTTGGTGTGCCCCATAGTACTTTTTGTTCTTCTGGTAGTACTCGTACGTCAAATTCTGATTTGAATACTTTTTTGCTTAATGGCATTACATGTTCTCGAGTGAGTCGAATCACTTCTATCGTTTCAACTCGAGAGCGATTTTCATCATCGAGTACTACTCCTACGAGAAATTCTCCTTCTTGATCAAATCTCGCTGGAAATGAAAAGTTTTTTCCTGAAATAGGTCCCGTAAACAAAAGTTGTTTCCCTCTTTTATCACCATCATTGGTGAGAGGCTGTAAAAACATTGTTGCTTTTTTATGCCCAAGGCTATCAGTTGTTCCAGAAAAATTAATGACTGTTCCCTTTATTATTTTTTGTGGCAAGGGCCTTCTCATCGTAAGATGCTCAAAAAAACTAGAAGCCAACATTGTTACTGTTTCATCAAAGATTGGTTTTACCTTTTGTTCTGATTCTATCTGTCCTCGCAATTCGGCAATTTTTTCTGAAATAGACGTCGGTAATGGTGGTTGCTCATGAATTCCATCCGAAAGACTCGGTCTCACATATTCTGGCACTGAAGGAAGTTCGTCTCCTGGAGCGGAAAAAACTTCAAATGCAATATTTACTTCACTCTCTCCATCTGTATCTAGTAGTCCAAATGCTTTCTGTGAAAGTATGAATATATGAGAATCATTTTCTGAAAATCTATCATTTATTGTTACTATAATCTGTCTATCTTCTCTCCACATGCGAACCTTTGTTCCAAAAGGAAGTGTTCTATGCGCCGCATTCATAGATTCGTTATCAATCAATTCCCCATTTGCTGTTTTTTTTCCTTCTAATTCTTCTGCATAAGCCGAAACGAAACCCGTTCCTCCATATCGAAATATTTCACTAAATCCCGAATCTGATACTGCTCTCGTTCGATATAATATTTCCGCAACATCTCCTCTGTTCAAAGCCGCATGTGCTTCGTCACCTTTTTCAATAATTCTAAAAAATTGTGCCAGATCAAAAAAAGGTGTGGCCCAATCTCCGCCTTCTTCTTCATAAACAGGGGCATCAAAAATACGTAACACCATGGCTAGCATTTCTGCTCGTGTTACTTGTGATGCTGGATGAAATTTTCCATCAGCAAACCCTGTAACAACTCCTGTATCAACTGCTGTTTGCACATACTGAGAAAACCAAACATTGTGCGGCACATCGGGAAATGGCATCTGTGTTTCTCCTTCTACTGCAGAAAGAGGTATTCCCGTGACTCCAATCAACATTTTTATTGCTGCTGCACGAGAAACTGGTTGTTCTGGACGAAACTCCTTTGTTGTTCTTCCCGTCCGATATCCCTCTATAAGATTATTTGAAAGCAGCCAGTCTATCGCCTGGAAATTTGAGTGTGTCGATGTTACATCTTCAAATCCTTGTGCGAAACAAAGTGTAGGAATTGCCAAAAGCAGGCAAAATATTTTTTTCATATTTGTATACGCAAATCCTAACAGATTTTTGTCTCATGTAACAAAAAAACCGTATACATTATTCTTCCCACTCCCCTGCTGCAAACATTGATTTCCATGCTCGAGTTTTCCATTCAAATAATTCGTTTTTCTTAAAAAATCGCATAATTTCGACTACAGCATTCTCTGGAGAATCTGACGTATGAACGAGATTCTTCTTCAGCTGTCCGGAAGAGACAAATCCCATGAAATCGCCCCGAAAGGTACCCAAGTCTTCTGCTTCAATCCCCGCTGTTTGACGAACTGTTTCAACAGCATTTGGTCCTTCTATAGCAATGATTACCACCGGTGTTGATTGCATAAATTCTTGTAGTGTCGGAAAAAATGGCAGTTCTGATACGTGCGCATAATGTTCTCGTAAAATTTTCTCATCAAGTTGCATCATTTTCAATCCAACAATTTTGAGTCCCCGACGCTCAAAGCGTGCAAGACCTTCTCCTATCAAACCTCGCTGCATTGCATCTGGTTTGAATATTACCAATGTTTTTTCAATCATTTTTTATAAAAAAGAGACGTGCCAATAATGACACGCCTCTGGTTTTTTTCAAATTTTTTGAGACTAGAAAACAAGATCGTCTCCTGCTGGCTCTACTGGATCCTCTTCTTTGGCAACTGTTTCTTCTGTTTTTGTTGCCTCTTCTTTAGCGACTGTTTCTTCTGCTTTTGTTGCATCTTCATATTGACGAGGCGTAAGAACAATCATGTCCTGCGCTACAATCTCTGTACGATAGTGCTTTATTCCCGCATCATCTTCCCAGCTACGAGTTTGCAAACGTCCTTCGAAGAAAACTTTGGTTCCTTTTTTTAGAAGTTGCCCGGCTAATTCTGCTAGTTTTCCCCAACAAACTACGTTGTGAAACTCTGCTTCTTCGCGTACTTCACCTGAAGAATCACGAAACCGTCTATTTGTTGCTACTCCAATAGTAGTAACCGGCTGTCCTGCTTTTGTTTGTCGGATGTCAGGATCCCGCGTTACATTACCGATAACCTGTGCCTTGTTTAAGAAATTCATTTTTGATTAATTAGAAAATAGGAAAGGCATCTCTAATTCTATTAATCATTTTTCCCGATGCAACTTTTTTTATGTATTTCTTCATACATTTTTCATTTTTGTATGATTTCTTCAATATCTGGAATTATAGAAAAAAAGAGAATGTTCTTTTGACAAACTATCATAGCTTCGTAAAATCTGCGCGAACTTACTTTTTAACCGTATTGTGCGATGCAAAAAACGTACGAAAATATCGAATCCATTGCTGGACCAATTTTGGTGGTGGACGGCGTCGAGGGCGTCAAATATGAAGAGCTTGTTGAAGTAACTACTTCTACGGGTGACAAACGAATGGGAAAGGTTTTGGAAGCTGATGGTAGTAGAGCCATGGTCCAAATGTTTGAGTCTACTCAGGGACTTGCAACAGATAGCCTAAAAGCAAAATTTACTGGGAAAGTAGCACAGCTTGGGGTTTCTCCTGACATGTTAGGACGAATCTTTAACGGTGCAGGAAAGCCAATTGACGGAGGAGTTGAAGTATTAGCTGAAAAAACAGTGGATATCTCAGGAATGGCCATTAACCCCTATTCACGAAGCTTCCCTTCTGACTTTATTCAGACAGGAATTTCATCGCTTGATGTGATGAACACGCTCGTGCGAGGACAAAAATTGCCAATTTTTTCTGGTTCTGGTTTGCCACACGCTGAACTAGCAACACAGATTGCTCGTCAAGCAAAAGTGAACGATGGATCAAAGTTCGCCGTAGTATTTGGAGCAATGGGAGTTACGTTTGAAGAAGGAATGTTCTTTCAACGTGAATTTGAGCGAACTGGTGCTATTGAAAACGCAACATTGTTTATCAATACAGCAGCCGATCCCGTGGTTGAACGAATTTCTGTTCCACGAATGGCTCTTTCATATGCTGAGTATTTGGCTTTTGAAAAAGACATGCACGTGCTTGTGATTTTGACAGATATGACCAACTACGCTGAGGCGTTGCGAGAAGTATCTGCTGCACGTAAAGAGGTTCCAGGACGACGTGGTTATCCAGGATACTTATATACTGACCTTTCTACGATCTACGAACGAGCAGGTCGAATCAAAACAGCAAAAGGTTCTGTGACGCAGATGCCAATCTTATCTATGCCAGAGGACGATATTACTCACCCAATTCCAGATTTGACTGGATATATTACTGAGGGACAGTTTGTGCTTGACCGAGGCCTCTATCAAAACAAAATCTTGCCTCCGGTGAATGTATTGAAGTCACTTTCTCGTCTTGCTGGTGCAGGAATGGGAGAAGGAAAAACTCGTGAGGATCACTCAAAATTGAAAGATCAATTATTTGCGTGTTATGCCCGTGGTAAAGATGTTCGAGAGTTAGCAGTGGTGCTTGGAGAAAGCTCACTTTCTGACTTGGATAAAACATACTTGAACTTTGCTAACCGATACGAAACAGAATTTCTTGGACAAGGATTCCAGGAAGAACGAACGATTATTGAATCACTTGAGCTTGGATGGGAATTACTCCGAATGTTCCCTATCACGGAATTGAAACGTATTAATCAAAAAACATTGGATGCATATCATCCTGATTTGAAAGGAAAGAAATAGTCTTCTTATTTACAAAGAAATTAAAAATCCCTGGAGTGATCCGGGGATTTTTTTATTATTAGTTATTACTCGTTAATAATTCATTATTCTTCAATCTAATCACTGAATCAATTCTTGTGGTTTTAGCTAAAAACCCATCATATCGTTTTTTCCCATGATTGGCATCAACAACCTCTGTTGAATTAAAAAATGGAGTTTCCCCCACACCTTTATAATTAGAGTGAATCATTTTTAATGGAATTCCTTGAGAATCAACCTCTGTCACAATACCAATGTGACGTCCTCCTGTCTCAAGATTCGTAGTTGTCAAAATATCACCTTCCTGTATCAAAACCTTTTTTGATAATTTTTTTTCTGGAAATTTACAGATAATATTTGGATGTGTTATGGAAAAATCTTGTGGATTCTGGGCTACTAATTTTTCAAAATTCGTGGTTCGTCTCATGTAAAAATTCCCTTTTTTCATTGCTCGCTCCAAGCTCGGAATGCTTTTGGTTTTCAATAAAGATTGAACCACCAAATCTATACAAACAAGTGGTTTTTTATCTGTTTCTTTTTTTTCTCCTGTAAAGTTGTCCAGATATCTATATTTTCCATTTACTGTATTTACACTTGCAAATCCGTCACGATCATCCCAACTTGTGTCATACGGATGTCCTTCAAACTCTTTTGCAGAATTTATTAATTTTTCTGCTAATTCAGTTACTTCATTGTTTACTAAACTTTCTGAAACTTCAGTGTTTGCAATATATATAGGTGTTTTTTCTAATGAATTTTCTTTTATATATTGCCCAATCTCTGTTGCAATAAATGTTCCCGTACGAATACATGCTCCCGAATCACGTATCCCTAGTTTTGATATTTTTTCTGTTTCATGAAAATAAATACCTCTGTTTGCAATACTGCTATTCTTTGATTCACCACTAACAAGAACAAGGGCTGTTGTGTTCACTGTAGCAGGACCATTTAATGTAGAATTTTTTCCTTGTGGTGTTTTATGTTTAATGATTTCATCTAAATGACCATTAATAATGTTTTTTACAAAAACTAATCCTTCAGGAGTCCCTTGTGACCCCGCAATATTACTAATACCTTTTTTTCCTGTTGAAATAGGAAATCTTTTTTCAAAAGACCATCCTCGCTCTCCTTTTTTAACTAAATAACCTTTTTGCAAATTTTTTCCTGCATCTAACACCAAAGAATATGTACCTATTGGTGAATTTTCCGAACCATCAATTTTTTGCAATGCACTACTATATTTAATATTTAATTGTGCTTGTTCAGTAGGTTTCACCACCTCCATTAAATAACCTCTTTCTGCTAATAACCCTTCAACTGTTCTATTTTCCGATTCTCGTCCTTTTATAAACTTCAAAGTATCGGGACTCATTCCTTTTTGCAGTAAAGTTTTTTCTGCTATAGCGAGTCCTTCCATTGA
>CAZGJL010000027.1:0-8406 GCA_964526665.1 uncultured Candidatus Peribacteria bacterium
ACTCCTGAATTCTGAAGAAGAGTAGCTATTAGCTTAAAAACTGACGTTTTTTTGCGACTGCACGATATTCTTCTCGTTTCACTGCTGATTCACGAGCTTTACGCTGTGTTGGTTTTTGTGCAAAATATCGTCCATTTCGAAAGGCTTTCAAAAGACCCCGTGATTTCACGTGTCCACCAAATCGTTTCAACATACGATCAAATGACTCTCCGGTTCTGACTGTAACTTTAATCATCGCGCGAATTCTAGCTCTGAGACGAGGGTTGTCAAATTTTTTCTAAACACTTTCAATATTCCTATCAAGACAGTGTTTTACGGCTCAAAACGTATCGGCGTAAGCTTTCGATCAACAAATTCCACTGGCGTAGTTTTAAACAACGTTCTTCCATAATTTTCATCACCCGTAAATGTTGCTTTTGTTGAAGATCGAACCTCTTCAACTGAAATCGATCCATCACCACTTCTCCCCCAAAAATATTTTGTAGTATCTGGTTTAATTTTTACATGTAATATTAATGTATTCCCTGCTTCAATCGCCCCATTCATACCACCAAAAAGAACGGCTCCTGTGCGATCTAACGCAGATTCTGAATCTATACCTGATCCTACAATGCGAATAAAAAAGTTTCGATCTGGTCCTACATTTGTAGCCTCAAAACGCAGTTTTAGTTCTAATGATGCCACTTCTACGGGATCAGTTAAGGCATTGGTTAACCGTACTTGTCCAATAGACTGCCAATCTGAATCTAATGTTATGAGTAAAGGATTTACATCAACATTTGTTTCTACACGTAATACTGATCGCTCAATATCATATCCTTGTAAATTCGGATTAAAATCACTTCCCCTCGGATATGCCGTTCTTCTAGAATCAATCTTCACTCCTGAAAAATTGTTCTCTTGTGAGGTTCCCAATAAACGAGGCATTCTTAGTATCGTTGAGATGGTCCATGCCACACTTGCCCGTGTTAATTCTGCTTCTGGGTGGAAAAATTTCGCCCTCTCCGTACGAATTAATCCATTTGCATACATTGCGTTCACTGGGTCTCCATACCAAACAAGATGGGGAACATCTGCATAACTTGAAACATTATCTTCATCTACTTCTAACTGAAATGCTCTTTGAAGTAATATAGCCCATTCTGCGTTATTAATAGAGTTTCCTGGACGAAATGTCCCATCTTCATACCCCGTAATCCATCCTTCTCCTATGGCGGTATTTACTGCATTTGAGAACCATGCATCTCGTGGAACATCTAAAAAATTACGAACATATTCCGTATCTCCGATATCCATTGCTTTTGTGCGAAAAAGAATGGTTAATGCTTCTGCTCTATTAATTATTCCATCCGAACGAAAGGTTCCATCTGCATATCCCGTCATTATACCTGCATCTTTCACTACTTCAATTGGCGTTTCTCCCCACGAAGGAAAAGCATCAAAATCAACAAAACGAGCCATTACAAATGTCGGACTCATCAACAAAGCCAAAAATATAAGTTTTTTCATCGAATTCAGGGTACTAGATTTGATTTTTATGGCAAATTTTGGTAGAACGTGGTCGTGAAAAAACAAAACATTGTTCTCGTTGGATTTCGTGGATCAGGAAAAGCAAGATTTGGGTCTGCTATAGCAAAAGTACTGGGACTTCCCTTCGCTGATCTTGATGCTGAAGTTGAATTTGTTCTCGGTGAACCTATTGAGACTTTTGTAGATAAATTTGGATGGCAAGAATTCCGTGCTGTAGAGCAGAGAGTTGTACATGACTTCTCTCGAAACTTCTCTGGAGTAATTGCTACTGGTGGAGGAACTATTGAAAATTCTAAAAATCTTCAAAACCTAAAAAAGAATGGATTTTTTGTATTTTTGAATCCAAGCTTTATGAAAATAAGAAAATTTCTTATCTCTCAAGAAGCACAATCAAATTATAGACGTGTAAATCCCGAACTTTCTCTTATTCAAGAGATTGATCAACTTTGGGCTCAGCGAAAAGATATTTACTTTGCTACGGCAGATGTAGAGGTGATACCTGATTTTAATGGAGATGAAATAGAAGAAGCTCAAAAAATGGTTGAACAACTTCCCGCAAATATTTTACCAATAGCTCCGAGTAATAAACGAGTCGCTTTATTTTCTAGTAGTAATGGCTCAACTATACAGGGATTATTTGAAGCACAAGCAAAAGGTCGTATTCCTAATGTAGAATTTGTACTTTTCATAACTGATAAAAGTGATTCTGGAGCTTTGAAAAAAGCAAAAACTTTCGGAATAAAAGAATGCCAAGTAGTAGCACAACAAAAAGATGAAACACGTGAAGAATATGATCGTGCATTAATTAATATGCTAAGAAATGCTCAACCAGATGTTATTCTCCTTGCTGGATGGATGAAAATCCTCTCTCCTCTCTTTTGTGAGCAATTTGGACAAACTACATGGAATGTTCACCCCTCACTCCTTCCTGACCATGCTGGACTCATGGGAGATGCTGTACACACAGAAGTATTGAATAATGAAGACCGATATACAGGATGTTCTATTCACCGAGTTTCAGCTGAAGTTGATACTGGTGAAATGATCTTACAACGTAAAATTCCAGTTGAAGAATCTGACACTGTTGATTCGCTTCGAACAAAAGTACAACGTCAAGAAATATTAGGATTCTGCGAAGGACTAGAGCGACGATAGAATTATTGAAAAATAAAAAAAAACTATAGAGGTTATCCTTCTATAGTTTTTTTATATGCAAGAAATAAATAATCCTAATTCCCAAACCGTTTCACAACTGTTGAATTGCTTGGCAACCCAGAGACAAGATATCCTGAAACCCAATCCAAAGTTGTAACACTATGCATTCGAGCAGAAGTATCTGACCAGATGAAATTTGAACCTGCTGAGCGAACAGAGGCAAGCGTTCCCTGGGAATGTGTAGAATCACCTAGCAATCGCATAGAAACTAAATCTGAATCATTATTTCCCGGCAAATTATCTAGTTGTAATTGAAGTCCAAACTCTACAGAATCATTTTTGTATATATAAAATTCTGTTGGGAAATCTAACGTAATCTTATTTCCTGATGCGGTTATATTTACCGGCTCATCCTCTTGTTGAGAACCATGGATTCTCACCAATTGAACATCACTTGCATCAAGTGTTCCACCACCAAATTCTAGTCCGCCTAGATATGCATCAAGCGAGACACGTCCCAATGAGACACTTTGTGGTCCCCCATTTACGATAAATCTAAATACCGTTTCTGGATGATTTGTGTTTACTGCAAAAGAACGTTGTTGTCCCGTTGCAGCAATAGTCATTTTCCCCTGAGAAACAGCAAATACTTCTGAATCTATTGAAAAATTCTTATTTGCATCGGGAAGAGGCCGTCCATTTGTTTTGCTTTCTACTAATAAGTCTGCTGGAGCAATGTCTAATTCAAAGCGAGCATCAAGTGATGAATTCGGAACTGGATCGGAAACCGTTACTTCAAATGCCAATCGAGCTTGCTGATTTCTTCCGACAAATACTCGTGGAGAAAGTCGTAATGTAGCAGCCCCATTTGAAAATCGTCCTGTCGCCACAATTTTCCCCGTACTCAAGTCTATGGCTCGGACACTATCTATAAAAGAATCTATATCACTTCCTGTTAATGTATTTCGCAAAACAACCTCACGAATGCTCAAATCATCATAATAAGCAGAAAAATTTGCTGCCAGTACATATTTTTCTTCTCCTGCAGCAATAGTTCCTCCTGAAATATGAGTATAGGTATTTCCCGAAACCTGAGAACTACTTCCTGTAATCCTAGAAACTGGATCAAAAACAATTTTTGAAGAAGTAGGTGTGCCCACTATTTTTATCTCTATATTTTTTTGTGAAAACTCTCCTATTGCTGTCATATTTTCTAGTCGCAAACGCAATGTTCCTGGTATATGCGGCGTTGTATCTGGGTCTTCAATTCGAATAGACACATTCAATTCCAAAGAATCTCCCCGTGTAATACGAGCATTATGAAAATTAATGGTAACAAATCCGTCCTTATCAAAACTCATCGTATTCCCTTCAATTTCTAATTCTAAATTTTTAATATCTTCAGCAATACCGGCATTTGAGAACAAACTAAATGTCGCACGATCTAATAACATTGCCTCCGTAAAACGCGTTGAATTCTCTGGTGTTGTATTTCGTATTCCTATTTTAAAAACATCTATAGGATCTGTTGTAATCGTGTGTACCGATTGCCGAGAGCGAATCGCTTTTACCTGTGCTTTTACAGTTGAATCAACTGGAATTTCTACAGCCGGAAGAACTCGTCTCTTTTGAGAAATAAAAGAAGGGAGAACTCTTGAACGAGGAAAAGACGTCTTTGTTTTCTGTGGAACATATGAAGGCGCTATTTCCAAAGGTTGTGTTTTGGGAATAAATACTTGAAAGAAATTTTGACGAGATTGAGTCCATTGTCTCCACACTGTAGCAAAGTTAAACTCCGCCTTCACTGGAACAGTCGAAACAAGGGAAATTCCTATTACTAACGCTAAAACGATACATGATTTTTTCATTTGTTTATAAGATAACGATCATTATTTAGTACGCAGAGACTGCCAGTTAGGTAACATTTTTGCAAGAAAAAATCCCTGCGCAGTGCAGGGGTTTTCTTGTGTTCCTCCGTGGTATTACTCCTGTAGGACTTTTATTCCTCAATAATCATTCTAAATGAAGCGGTCAAACGTTTTGTTACTACTACTGCTTCACTCGCAAGGTTTCTGTTTGCAATTGTCTCTATTACAAAGACACTATCTGTTCCTGGTTCTTCAACAAAATATCGACTAATAAACACGTCACGACCAAAGTATGTTCCTAGAAAACTTTCTGTGTGTGTCTGTACATAGTCATTTGTACCAAGAATTCGGTCTGTATTCTGTCTCAAGCGAGAAATGTGTCCAAGAGCATTTATCTTTGATCCAATATTTTCAAGATGGTTTAAGTTCTTTGATAAAGTGATAGCACATACTTCAAAATTAACATTTTCACAAACGTCTTCTAAGTGATGAACAGTAATTGCAAATGATTCTTTATCTCCTACTCGCAAAACACCTTCTTCAACTCGTGGATTCCATCCTGTTGGAACTTCAACAGAAAATTTATCTGTAGTAAATGTTCTCATTGCTATATACATTGGATCTAAGTTTCTTATATTCAATGTCTCACGTGCAGTACGTTTTGTAGCAAATCCAATTGTATTACTCATTGGTCGAAGTTTTCCTGCCGTAGCACTTTGTTCCGTTGCTCCAAAAAGATTTCTTTTATTCTTTGGGTAACGTAAGTTTGCAATAGGAGCTCGTCCTTTGTATGTAGAACGTTTTACAACGGTTTTAGTCGAAGGGGCACGATATCCTGGTGCGAATCGACGACCTTCACGCTTTTTGAGCGCCTGCTGATATAAATATGCGTGGTAGGCATCACGTGATGCATCTGAGAATGTAATCACTGTTGTTCCAATAAGAACTAATCCGAGAGCCAATGCGAGAAATTTTTTCATTTTTTAATGAGATAAAGGAGAAAGTATTTTTATTCAAAACTGATAGTCCGTGAAACTGCTCGAAGCAAGTTTTTTGCACGTGGTGCATCATATATTGATGACCATCCTTCTATATATACTACTTCATTTGTTAATGGATTCTGGATTGTATGGATAACATACGTTCGTTCTATTCCGAAATCATTTACCGTGAATACTTCTTGAAAATGAGGAACTAACATACTTCTGTTTGCCACTATTGTACGACGAAGAGAAAATTCTCGTGATACATTCGATGTTGCTCTCAAGCTACGACGTGCACGCAAGTGCTTTGCTATCGTTATAGCACACTGTTGAAATCCTAATGAAGTACATCCCTTATCCAATTTATTAATTTCAAATACAAGATCACTTATACGATCTGTATATTGCTCATCTACATTCTGAGTAACATATTTTGGTAATTCAAATGAAATTCCTTCAATGTCATGTACCCAACCATTGGTATCACGTTTTGGCAATACTCGTGTTGTACGTACGACTAAGGAATCATCATGACGAACTATATTTTTTTCTGTTGAATGTAAATTATTATCTCGTGGAAACAAAGCATCATGTGCAGATCTCCATGCAGCATAATTATGTCGGTTATATGTTACTTTTTTCTGTTGTTGAAAATTGTACCAAAATTTGAATTTGGCCATTTCATTTGTTGTTGTACATGCTTTTTGACGACGTAAATGGTTTCGATAATTATAAGCAAATAATCGGTTTGTCGTTGGGCGAATACGAGAATCACTACAACAATTTGATGTGATTTTTGCTGAACCAAGAGCAATGAATGCTACTGATGTAATTGCCACAACCATGGCTGAGATCGAAATGAATTTTTTCATTATATAGGGTGAAATGAACAAAAAAACACGGACTCAGGATTTGAGTCATCGTGCCTTTTGTTTTTATTTTCGTTGCAATTTTTAAACCCTTTTGTCAAACTTGTCAATACTTTTTTTACTCTTTTTCAAATCAAAGAGACGTAAGCAACTTCCTCACTTTTCGAATATCTCCCAATAGTGCTCTTTGTCCCGTATTTAAAACTATATTCAGTAGAATTTTTTTCATATGTATATGTATCAAAAAACCGCGTTAAAACTAGCATCTCCTGAATTTGATGGCAAATTGAAAAGACGAGACAGGTCTTTTACCCGTTTTTCAAAACATATCTACGATAGAGCTCTGTAATACGTTTTCCTGCTGCACGAAATAATTCATCTAATAATGTCTGTAATCTTCGGATATCAAGATAAATCTCTTCCAGTGTAGCTGCCGAAAATTTATTAGAGTTTTTAATTTTATGTGCCTTACGAATCAATTGTCGTTGTTCTTTTTCAATAGCATGCTTCACTTTTGCTTGTTGACGAGCAATAGTTGGCAAAATGATTTCTTGTGCATGTGTTCCCTTAATAATTTTTTTAAGATCAATACTTCCCTTTTTCGTTGTTGTTTTTTTTGATCCATCAGAAAAATTTTCTCCTACGGTCTCTCCTACTGCCTCTGAAATCTTTAAATTTTCCAAATCAGCAAGTTCTCCACCCGTTTCGGAGCGAAATTGCTGTTCTATGTTTTTATTTTTTTCTGAAATCGACATTTTTGTAGAAATCGTTATTTAACACTATAACACGTTCAGGTGAATATCTCAAGTAAAAAGCTGTGGTTCTGTAGGAGATGATAATCCTAAATGTCTCCATGCTGCATCTGTAGCAATACGCCCTCGTGCTGTGCGCTGCAACATTCCTTCTCGAATAAGAAACGGCTCAATCATTGCCTCAATCGTTCGCTCATCTTCACCAATCGCTGCCGCCAAAGTACTCAATCCTGCTGGTCCACCAGAGAATTTCGTACATAGCGTCTGTAAAAACTCTTGATCTGCACGATCCAGACCAATGGCATCTATCGAAAGTTGCTTCAATGAATCTACTACTACTGGTGTAGTAATTTCTCCTTGATGTACGATTTCTGCAAAATCTCGAACCCGACGAAGGAGCCTATTTGCTATACGTGGTGTACGTCGTGAACTGCGAGACAAAAGTTGTGAAGCTTCTTTTTCAATAACAATATCCAAAATCTTTGCTGAACGATCTATGATTTGCTCAATTTCCTCTGGTTCGTAGTATCGCAATTTCTCAACATGCCCAAATCGATCACGTAATGGTCCTGACAACAAACTCGCCATTGTCGTGGCTCCTAGTAAAGTAAATTTTGGTAAATCAATACGCATTGTACGGGCAGAAGGCCCTTTTCCTACTACTAAATCAATCGCAAAATCCTCCATCGCCGTGTACAGAATCTCCTCTACCGGCTGTCTCAATCGATGAATTTCATCAATAAAAAGAAAATCATTGGGTTGTAGGTTTGTGAGGATTGCCGCCAAATCTCCTGGTTTTTCAAGTGCTGGTCCTGAGGTCACTCGTAAATTTGCTCCCATTTCTTCCGCCAATATTCCGGCCATTGTCGTTTTCCCTAATCCAGGAGGTCCATAAAAAAGTGCATGATCAAATGATTCTCCTCTTTTTTTTGCTGCAGCAATGAATATTCTCATGTTTTCCTTTACCTCTGTTTGTCCCAAATAGTTATCAAAATCTTTAGGACGAAGAGCATTTTCAAATTTTTCTTCCCCTCCTGCGTCAGCGCTCACCACACCTACGCCAACATTCGTGTTATCTCCGTCAACCATCTCATCTTCTATCATTGCGTACAGTGTGGCAGATTTTCTAGAGAGACACAATCTCTCTCTTTATACATAAAATTCCTATTTTGTGGTTTGAAGTTTGTAATTTGAAGATTTATCCAAACTCCTTTAAACAGCCCTTCCTGTACACATTTTTTATACTTAA
>CAZGJL010000028.1:0-8322 GCA_964526665.1 uncultured Candidatus Peribacteria bacterium
AAAAAGCCCCTCTAGCAAATGCTTAAACAAGGTTTTTGATGGTATGTATCCAGGTTGGTACACGTGGAGGGATTCGAACCCCCGGCACCCGGTTCCGAAGACCGGTGCTCTATCCAGCTGAGCTACACGTGCAAATCGAAGAACTGACGAGAGTGTACTTATCTTTTTTTCAAATTCAAGTTTTATCGGGTTCAAACCTTTCTACACTTGATTTAAAGCTGTTTTTAGGGTATAATCTCAGGATTTTTTGAAATATAATGAAAAAATTTCTTTGGCTTCTGGCAGGACTCGCTGTTCTTGAATTGAGCATAAAGGCGTTTAAAAAACGTACAAAACCTCGAGGATATGGTGAGATCATACGTACACCAAAAGGAGTATCTCTCCCCCAACAGGTACATTTTGCATGTAAAAACATTACACAAAAAAACACCAAACACTCTTGGAATCGTTTTTTTAAAGACCAACCAGTAGCGGCAGCACTTATTGGTTTGGCCATAACAATGGTTATATTCCAAAGTGGAATGCATAAATTTTCAAGTTATTTTCAAACAAGCTCTATTGAATGGGAGCAAACCACTGAACCTTTTAATGGATCTGTTTTCCCTATTGAAAAAGTGCCGAACTGGGTAGCTCTTTCCGACCAAGAACGAACATTTACTTTTGATCAACTTTCAGAATCAAAAAAAATCGCACTTCCTGCATACAATCTGTCTGCTATGCGTATTGGAATGACATGGCGACGAGATAATGAAATGGAGCGAAATACATACATTACCTATCCTGTGCCAAATTTAGGAAACTATGAACTCGATGCAACTGAGAATTCTGGATCTCATACTGGACTCGACATCAAAACTCTTGTTGGAACACCAATACGGTCTATTTCTCGCGGAGTAGTAATTAAATCCGAAAATCAAGCAACCGGATTTGGACAATTTATATTAATTCTTCATACAAATGTACCAGACCCCGAAAACCCAGGACAAAAAACAAATCTTTACTCTGTTTATGCACACCTCGATTCACGAAGTGTACAAGCTGGTGACACGGTAGAAAAAGGACAATATATTGGAAAAACTGGAATGTCGGGAATGGCAACAGCACCACACTTACACTTTCAAATTGATCGTCCTGATGCACCATTTCATCCGTATTGGCCCTTCTCATGGAAAGACCTTCGGAACAACAACATAAGCTCTTATTTTGAAGCAGTAAAACAAGGTCTTCATGCTGATCGCGCTAAAATGTTCACCGTTCATCCTATAACTTTGGTTGCTTCGACTTTGAATTATAATGATATCGATCCGAACTTAATAGTATCGGCTGATCCAACCTTTATTCCAAAACCCATAAATGTCACTGAACCAAAAGAAAAGGTTATTATTTCAATTCCAAAAAGAACTACTCAGCCAAAACTCCGTATCGATGACTCAAAAGCAAATGTCATAAAAACATATACGGAACACCGAACTTCAACAGGACGACGCGTACGACTTCAACCAGGCGAAAAATTAAAAGTTGAGACCGATAGAACATTCTCACCAGGATCTGCTGAAGTATTCGATATAATTATTTCAGATGAAACACTTGTAGCCAGTGCTGGAATTGAGATTGGTACAACGCTGAATGATGCTGTAAGTGTTCATCCACAAGTATTAACTAAAAATGATTTCAAAAATGGAGTTGCTCAAGTACAGGTAACTACGGATTCCAATAAAACATTTAAATTAATTGCAACCAGTGATTCTATTGGTGAAGTGCGATCCAAAAGCGTACGAGCTCAAGTTTTTACAGATGTACCATCTTCTCATAAAAACAAAGAAGCTATTACCTTTGTGAAGGAGAAAAAAATAATGAACGGATATGGAGATGGATCATTTAAGCCAAGTGAGAAATTAAACCGTGCCGAAGCCGTAAAAATTCTTATTTCTGCAAATGAGATAACTCTTCTTCCCGCTGAAACAAGTTTTTCTGATGTTGACCAATCAGCATGGTACACACCATACATAGCAACAGCCTTGGCTCGTGGATTAGTAAAAGGATATGGAAACGGACTCTTTAGACCCGGAAATACAATCTCGCGCGCTGAGTTTTTGAAAATCTCTATTGAAGCAAATGGAATGAATATACCAACGAACTTCAATAAACCCTACCCTGACATAGAAATAGACGCATGGTTTGCTCCATATTTTGCTATTGCAACACAACATGACCTTCTTCCTGCTATACGTGGGGGGAACATTGCACCACACCAAGCTATTACTCGTGCCGAAGCTTCAAATATTATTTGGAAGCTCCTTCAGACACACTAACAATTTCTGAATATTTCTAGAACATAAAAGATGAGGTCCCATGATTTCATCTTTTTTTATGCTTTTTATTTTTTCAATACATCCTCTGAAACACTTGACCTCCGTGTCTTTTTCTTGTAAAAACATCGTAATGAAAAAGATACTTATTGGCGCCCTCATTTTTCCTTTTCTTTGCTTAGCAAGCAATTCTCTGGAGTTTGAGCTCGTAAAAACGGAGGAAACTCCTGGTTTTTTTGCCGTAACGATTTTTCCTGTACAAGATGAAGAGCTCATAAGTAAAGATATTACTTTTATAAAGAATTTTTCAATAGAAGAGATCTCTGTCTATAAACCCGTCATACAATTCCTGAATGAAATTGGCGCAAAAGTAGTAGATAGTATTCCTGTTGAGAATGCGTCCACCAATATCGTGTCCCTTGGAGATTCGATTCCTAGAAGTAAAAATTTTCATCTTGAGAGTGAAGAAATTCCTCTTGAACAATTTGAGAATTTCTCATTACATAATTTAAGACCTATTTTCTTTCGAAACTTACAAGCAAAATTTGGTGGTAATATTTCAGGAGTATCAACATTAGAAAAAAGCATTACCAATGACCCAGGTATTACTTTCCTTGGAAAATTTGAAAAAAATATTCGAACACGAATGGTTATTCTAAGTGATGATAACAATGAAATCGTTCAATTTGAAGCACCTCTTGATCTGACTGATTCACAGTTTTCTCTTTCCCCTCTCGCCAAACAACTTCCTTCTCTCTGGGAGCAGCTTCACCACAAAAAAATTAATAATTCTTCGAATTATTTTTCATTATTCCCATGGATATTAGGAGGAATAATCCTTTTTATTCTCTTTGTAATTTTTATACGATACACCCGCAGAAAATATAGGAACTTCCTAGAACGACAAGAAAATATTCACGAAGAACTTCCTTGGAAAACCGTATCATCACAAGACAATAATTCGTCTAACAATCCTTTTGAAGTAGAGTGATTCCAAATTTTTAGTTTGCCGTTTCTTGATTTGAAGTTTGAATAATGCATTCCTCTTTCTTACTTCCCCACACTCCTTTTTTTTGAGACTTTGCGCGGTCATGATACATACGAAATTCTTCTTTTCGTGAAAACGGAAAATAAAAATACCCACGAGCTAATCCTAGCTTGAGCAGTTCGGCTGTTGTATCTATTCCTGCTTCTGTAAAAGGATAAGCTAGTCGACGATCATATGTATCCCGTTTATCACTTAATTTGTCATAAATTAAACAAACTTTCTCCTCTCCTTTGAACACTTTTTTTGTCCACTCACTCGCCTCTGGACCACAAAACTGAATTGGCTTGGTAGGATGAACTGTCTCTGGTGTATCAATACCCACAAATCGTACTCTCGTAGCATCTTCCAGGACAATCGTATCTCCATCCGAAACACTTTCAAGATCGAACCAGACACACTTCTTGGGAAAGTTTTTTTGAGTAAAGTTTTCAAAATCAGCATCAAGAAAAACTTTTTCTTTGGGAACAAAATCTGTAATTTTTCGATTACGTGTTGGAAATGTTGTACTGCAAGATGTCAGAATCACAACCGCAAAAACAAGAAAATATTTTTTCATTTACACATATATCGTACATTATTTTACTGCCTTTCCCTCTCTATATTTCACCATTTCTTCATTTAAAAAAACTTTTTCTTTCTCTGTTGCCTTTATGAGTGAAGTACAAAACGAACCTTCAAAGAGAGCGACCAAACCGTCAAAGACGGTTTAGCGAACAAGAAGTTTTCGTTCACAAACGAATAACAGCAACAAGCTTTTTTGTTTCTTTTTTCGCGATAGAAAAAAGATAAAAAATTAAATACTCTTCAAAAAATATTCATATATCCTTTTTTCTTCGTTTAATTCGGGATGAAAGCTCATCACCAAAAAATTTTGATCCTGAATAAGTACTGGCTCATCTTCAAATGTTGCTAATACTTGTATCGAATTATCAATATTTTTGAAACGTGGCGCACGAATAAATACTCCTTCTAATTTGGGAAATTTTTCCGATTCTAAAGATGCTTTAAATGAATGCTGTTGTGCACCAAACCCATTTCTATCTACTTCGAATTTTGAATCAATCAAGGAACATAAAATTGCTCCTGCACACGTACCCATGATTTTTAAATATTTATTTGCCCTTAATTTAAATAACTCCCACATGCCTTTTTGTTCCAATAAAAGCTGAAGGGTTGTCGACTCTCCTCCTGGAATAATGAGATGTGTAACCTCATTCAATTCTTCACGCGTACGTACAGAAATATATGGAACATCCAACAATTTGAGCATTTTTTCATGTTCTATAATTGATCCCTGTAATGCCAATACTCCAACTTTCATTTTGTATAGCCAGGTAAACTGTTACGCAAATCTTTGGAAAACTTCTTACATTCCTCCTTTTTCTTAACAGAAATCTCATTCCATTTCTCTCCCAAAATTGCTCCCTCAAGAGCATAGAGAAAACAAGGACACAGCCTCTGACTCCAACCTTCTTTTTCAAAAAACCGTAAATACACTTCTTTGGCTCCCAATTCTCGCAACATATGTGGTGATTCAATTCCAATAGAAACAAGACGCACAGCAATTGACTTCCCAATATTCTTGAGCCTCATCATCTCATTAATTTTCTGAGCTTTATCCATTTATTCAAGATTTGAAGTCTGTAGTTTTGAGCGTTAGCGATCTGCATATTTCACTGCTAGAGAATCCATCTCCAGTCCTGGCATCGCGTCTCCAAGTCCTGCTGCAATCTCTGCTAGTTTTTTGGGATCATCATAATGTGCAACAGCCAAAACCATTGCTCGAGCCATCTGTGAAGGGTTTTGTGCTGAAAAAATACCTGAACCAACAAATACTCCATCTGCACCTAATTGCATCATCATTGCCGCATCAGCAGGCGTCGCTAATCCTCCTGCCACAAATGTAACTACTGGCAAACGACCGAAGTCTGCTACTTCTTGTACCAGTTTTTCTGGAACATTATATTCTTTTGCTTTAGCGGATAAATCTGAACCGGGCAACGCGGCAATATCTTTCTCTATTTGACGCCAGTGGCGAACTGCTTCCACTACATTTCCTGTGCCGGCTTCTCCTTTTGTACGCACCATTGCGACTCCTTCGTTTACACGACGAAGTGCTTCTCCCAAATTACGAGCTCCACATACAAACGGAAGCTTAAAAGGAGTTTTATCAATGTGACGTTCTTCATCAGCTGGAGTCAAAACTTCCGACTCATCTATGAAATCAATATCAAGTGCCTCCAAAATCTGTGCTTCTACAAAATGTCCCACACGAACTTTTGCCATCACAGGAATAGAAACCGCTGCCTTTATCGCCATAATCATATTAGGATCACTCGCACGCGCCACTCCTCCATCTTTACGAATCAAAGAAGGAATGCGTTCTAGTGCCATCACAGCGACCGCTCCTGCCTCTTCTGCTATCTTTGCTTGTTCCACATTCATTACATCCATTATCACGCCTGATTTCATCATTTTTGCCAAACCTGATTTAAGCTCGAAAGTATTTTTGGAAATCTTCATTGCTCAAAGTGTAGGCAGGAGAAAAAAAAATTCAATAATTAAAATTCAAAAATTGTAGTTTGAAGTTTGCAGACTGTAGTTTAAACCTAAGACCCTTGTCCCATACTGATCATTGCTAACTCTCCATTTCTCACGTCAATAAAATATCGACGGTCAACTACTGCCATTTCTTGCACTTGTTCAGAGGCTCCTAAAGCATATAAACTTGAAGGAATTGCCAGGCCAATATCCGCCTGTTCTAGTTCTTGTTGTAAAGCTATTCTGTTCGATTTTAATCCTTGCAAATCAAATCCTCGTGTCGCAATCGAGTTCAATAAAATCAAATACCAAAACCCTAATAGTGCAATTAAAATTATTCCTGATTGTACAACAAAACGGAACGCACTACGTCCCGCTGCAGCCATTTGGGCCGCTTCAATAACTTGTGTTGCTGATGCAGACAATGTCATTAAATCTTTTCAAGAATGCGAAGTTTTGCGCTCCGTGCACGAGGATTTCGATCGATCTCCTCGTTCGTAGGAACAATTGGTTTTTTCGTTAAAACGCGGAAGCATGCAGGCTCCACTTCCGTATGTAGCGAAAACGGGGTTTCCTCGGTCTGCGGCTGGGCGGCAGTGGCAAATATTTTTTTTACGATCCGATCTTCGAGCGAGTGATATGAAATCACTCCGATTCGGTCGTTTGCCTGCATTTTGGCTACCGCAGAATTGAGGGTTGTTTGCAAAATAGTAAGTTCATCATTGACCGCGATACGCAATGCTTGGAACACGCGAACCAATGATTTTTTTCGGACAGTAACATGTACTGCACTTTCAACTGCTTCACGCAATTGAGCTGTTGTTTCAAAAGGAGTTTCCGCACGGACAGCGACAATCTTCTTGGCAATTTTGTAAGCCAATGGCTCTTCACCATAGTCACGAAAAATCTGTGTTAATTCTCGTTCCGATGCTGAATTCAAAATATCAGCAGCTGCTCCTTCACGAGAATCATCAAAAGCCATTGTCAACGGACCGTCCGCTGCAAAAGCAAATCCTTTCTCTGGATCATCCAATTGATTGGAACACAATCCCAAATCGAGCAACACCGCTAATGGACGATCTACATTCTCAATCAACTCCCCCACCATTGAAAATGATCCATGGTGTGAATCAAAACGATCTGCAAACGGAGCAAGTCGTTCCGTTGCAAAAGTGAGGTGCTGAGAATCTAAATCTGTCGCTATGTATGTCCCCACATTTGGATATTTCGACAATATAGACTCAGCATGTCCGCCAAGTCCCAACGTACCATCAAACACCGTTACTGTTTCCGGTGTCATCAAGTCCTTCAAAACTTCATCCCGGAGTACTGACTCATGGGATAAAAATTTTTGTATCATTTTGGATAAAATTTGAGAATTTGTGCAAAACTTGTGATCAAACTGTGCACGAAAAAAATATAGAACAAAAAATGTGTTTACGCAATCAATTTAATCTTTTTCTCATTGACCTTAGAGAATCTGTGTGTTATTTTTTTGTTCAAGCTTCGATCAACTTTTTTCTACAGCTATTTTAGATAAATATTTTTTATTTAAGAAACGATCATAAGTCCTATAAATGGAGACTTTTTCTTCTTTGAATTTTGTAAACCGAAGTTTGCTGATTGAAATTTGAACTTCCGGAAAAAGCAAGTACCATTCTTTCGATGATTCAAGAACTTCTTTCCACAGCTGCCGTAGCAAGCCTGCCACTTGTAGAACAACGACTTGCTATTCCTCTTGGATTTTTTTCGTGGGACCTAACCATCTGGCAAGCCGTTCTTGCTGGAACAGGAGGAAACATAATCTCTGTTGGATTTGTCCTTTGGCTTTGGCCCAAACTCGCTCAATTTGCAAGAAAGCACTCTCCTTTTTGTGATCGAATTTTAACAAAGATATTTGCGAACACACGCGCCAAACACTCTCATAACGTCAAAACATGGGGGAATATTTTTCTCATTTTTTTCGTTATGCTTCCTGTTCCTGGAAGTGGTGGATGGAGCGGTTCTCTTGTTGCGTGGCTCTTTGGATTTTCATATTGGAGAGCTATGAAACTCATCACCATCGGGCTCATCCTTGGTGGAATAATTATTGCTATAGCAATTGTTGGCGTTGATCAATCAATTCAATATTTTACCGAAGTGATCGAGGAGGATCTACTGTGAAATCCCATATTTCTGAAACATTTTTTTCAGGAAGTATTTCAAATCCAGGAAAAATAACTACTTCATCACCGAATTGATTTCTGATTTTTTGTGCGGAAAAAATAGATGGTTCCCCTGTATAATTCGCGCTTGTTGCCGTCACAGGATATGAAATCTTGTCTATGACTTCTGGAATTGTTGCTACACGAAATGCAACCGATTGTTCTGGCCAATATGTTGATCGTGGTAATTTTTTTGTTGGTTTCAATATTGCTGTTCGCG
>CAZGJL010000029.1:0-6953 GCA_964526665.1 uncultured Candidatus Peribacteria bacterium
CATTCCTGGTCCAACGGTATTAATCGCTGTAATTGCACCCGCTCCCGCGTCCACTACTGATTTCGCAATATCAACAATGGATTCTACGTTTGGCGAAAGTTTCACTGCAATTGGGATGTCTCCTACATTCTCACGAACTAATTTTGTTACCGCTGCTGCATCCGTACGAGAACACGCAAAGGGTTTTCCAAACTCTGATTCCACGTTTGGACAAGAAATATTCACTTCAATTACATCTGGTTTCAATTCAGCAATAGCTTCTGCAATAGCACCAAAATCTTCTACTTTTCCCGCTACAATATTTGCAATAATTGGCTCCTTCGTTCGTTCGCGCAACTCCTTCATTGTTTGTACTCCTTTTTCAAGCCCTGCATCGGATAACCCAACGGCATTCATAAAATACTCTTTGGTTCCAAACATCGTTGGATTGGGATGTCCGGGGTGCGGATCTCTCCACATACTTTTGGTAGTAATTCCTCCTGCACCAAGCTCAATAACGTGAGCCAAAGACCCCGCTGTTACACCCAATACTCCCGAAGCCAGTACAAGCGGGTTTTTGAAATCCACTCCGCAGAAATTGACGTTCAAGTTTTCCATTGCTCAAATTCTGCCATATTTCCTAGTTTTTTCAACTCAAAAAGATTATATTCTTCTATAAAAAAAGACCCCGTATTACGTGGCCCTTTCTCTTTTTTTATGAATTCAATCTATTTACACTCTCCGTCATGCGCAATTTCCATGTCTCCCGCTCCACATTTATTTCCATAGGTTTTCCCATCAACACCACACACCGGAGTATAATCCATTGTGCACATTCGTGGCTCTTCTTCTGCTATTGGTGCTTCTTCTACAAATTTCACGCACTTTGGTTCCTTCATCATTTCTGGAGAACAAAACATTCGCGTACACGCTAGCATTCCATTTTCCCCAACCATACAATTATTACATCCATCAAACCATGATTCACATCCTTCTGGAATTTGTGGTCGAGCCATTTCTTTTTCTTTCTCTTGCTCATTATTTTCGCGAAAAAATTTCCATTCTTCAATTTCAGTCCCATCTGATAAATGACAATATCCTACTTGACCATTTTCTTCATCTCGAATCTCTAACTCCCCTCCCTCCTCTATACAAAAAGTAGATGCTGGGTTGGCCAATCCTACCTTTTTATCATTTTCTTGCTCCACAAGTGATTGTGAGCATCCACACAGGATTATACCCACAGACAGCGCGATAAGTTTTTTCATTGTTTAATATTTTAAAAGACAACAAGAATATCTTACGAAAAAAATGAAAAAATGTAATAAAAAAACTCCTTATTTGTAGTTTGAAGATTGTAGATTGTGGTTTAAATATCAAGCCACTTCTCCCCATCCACATGCCTTCCTCCTGCAAATACCTCAAAATGCAAATGTGGTCCCGTTGTAAAAAATCCTGACCCAGGCAATCCCGGCGTTCCTCCTGTCGCACCTACCACCTGTCCACGCACAACATTGTCACCTGCTTGTACATCAACATCTGAAATGTGCCCATACAAAGTAAAAAGATCATCTCCATGATCGATAATGAAATACGAATAGGCATATCCGTTTTGAGCAACTTTTTTGATCACACCACCCATCGGTGCCATTATAGGAGTACCCTGCGGCGCCACGAAATCTGTGCCAAAATGATCTCGCCCCAATGTCTTTTTATATTCTGGATCAAGAAAAGAAGCTGTAATTTGTGGTTCTATAGGAAGAGGAAAGAGTAATTTTTTTTCTACGAGAACAACCACTTCTTCTGAACTCTCTCCTAATTTTATTCGTAAATTTTGAAGCGCAATGGTTGAACCTGCTTGCTGCTTGCGTGCCGCAGAAATGGCATTTTCTAGCTCTCCCTGAGAAAACTCCAATCGTGCCAAAACATTGGCCCGTGCTGCAGCTAAATCAGCTAATAACATTTGTTGTTGTGCCGATTGTCGTTCTAAATCCTGTACGCGTAAAAATATTTCAGCCACTCGTCGTTCCTCTTTTTCCAGATCTCCCTGTAATTTTTTTAAATGCATAACTTGTTCTCTCTGAGAATCTTCAACATATTGTTCCCTTCTCCTCTGTTCAATTAATTGAGAAATTGATTTATTAGAAAACACCCACTGCCAAATCGCTATTTGTCCCAAATCTTCTTGCAACGACGATTGTATAAATTTTTTACTCAGAGATTCTTGCTGCATTCTTTCTTGCTGACGAAGATTCGCCTCTGTTTCTGATTTACTCCGGGTAATAACTTCTAATTCTCTTCTCCATTTCTGTACCGCATTATTTTGTTTTTCTTGCAAAACACGCCGTATCCCCAAATCTCCATCCAATTGTTCTAATTGATATTCTATCACTCCCCTCTCATCTTTTATTTCTCCTAAAATCTGTTCATTTTCATATAACTCATTCTCTACTTGCTGCAAAGCTTCTTCCTCCTCAAATATAGCTCGTCGTACATCTACCGAACCACTCACCGCTTCTGTTGGGATACTCGACTCAGGACGAGAAATAACTTCTTCTGTAGATACGGGGTCTTCTCCTGAAAAAAACTGCTCTAACAGTGAATTAAATTTATCTCCAAAAGTTGCGAACGCGAAAGTTGGAACAAAAATTGTGATCAAGACAATGTATTTCAACTTCATTTTTTTCTATTTTAAGGCAGACTACGGTAGATGGCAAAAAAACCAGCATTTTCGACTCAGGAACTCATTTTTTCTTTTGAGAAAATCTATAAAAATGAAGAATGTCACCTCACATGGAATAGACAACGTCCCTGGACACTTCTTTTTGCTGTTATATTATCTGCCCAATGCACTGATAAACGCGTAAATCTAACAACGCCAACTCTTTTCAAACAATTCCCCGACCTAGAAGCATTCATTGCTCGCCCCATTGAAGATATTGAACGTGTTATTCGACCACTGGGATTTTTTCGTACCAAATCAAAGAGTCTTCGAGGTGCTGCCAAAAAAATAATTTTAGAACACAACGGACTCCTCCCCTCTTCTATGGAAGAACTCATTCAACTTCCTGGTGTTGGAAGGAAAACCGCAAATGTAGTTCTACAAACCGTCTTTGGGAAAAATGAAGGATTTGTGGTTGATACACATGTTTTGAAAATTTCCAATCGCCTGGGATGGGTAACGAATAGAAATCCTATAAAAGTAGAACAATCCCTTATGAAGCTTTTTCCTCAAGGAAAATGGGCATGGCTCGGACATTGTATGGTTCAATTCGGACGCGACTATTGCAAAGCTCCCACCCCTCTCTGTAGAACCTGCCCACTGAAAGAAAAGTGTCCACGCATTGGAGTGATAAAGTTTAAATAATTTCTTATTTGTAGGTTGCCCTTGTAAGCGAAGAAACAAATGATTATTCGAAGTGAATGATAAAACTGCCAAAGGCAGTTTAATGAATAAGAATATTTCATTTTCAAGCGAACAACAGCAACGAGTTTTTTTGTTTCTTTTTTTGCGGAAAAAAAAGAATAAATTATTTTTATAAAAAAGAGCCATAGCATTGCTACAGCCCTTAAAATATTCTAAAAATTTAGAAAATCATTAATTCAAATCCGTCTATAGAAAAGTCTTGTGTATGCACATTCCCATCTTCTTCCCATTCAATCTCTTCTAAAAATACTTGAACACTATCTCCACGCGTTAACCCATTCTGCACGGAGGCAAATACTTCTATAAAATATTCTTCATTCTCCATTACCTCTTCTCCTACTGGCACTACCAATCGCACACGATTTGCTAGTTTTTTTGTTTTTCCTTTTACCCATGCCTGATCCAAAAATTTAGAACTACTCAATCCTATTTGTAATGATTTTATTGTCGCTGATCCATTAGAAGCAGAAACATATAGTGGTAATACTAGCTCTTTATTTTTCCCGGAATACGTCATGGTTAATTGCGGATTTTCGTTTGCAGATCGAACTGAAATTATTGTTGTTGTGTTCCCTGGAGATGTACCACCTCCTCCATTATTCAATACTTCTAATTTTGGACGCATAATTCGATAGAGTGCTACTGCCACTTCCCCTCGAGTCATTTCACGTGCTGGCTCAAGAAAAGCAACCCCTCTTTCTGGGAACAATTCCCACTCTGGAACATTCCCCACATAAGGAGCAAACCATGCAGATGAATCTACATCTGCAAAATCCTGAGGCAAGTTCTCCGGGAGATCGAATGTTTTTGATAACATTTTCAAAAACTCTGCCGTATTTACCGTTTGAGCGGGTTTAAAATTACCACTCGGATATCCTTCAATTATCCCTAAATCTGCTGCATCAATGATATATCGTACGTACCACTCTCCTTCTTTTACATCAGGAAAACGTCCGTTGTTATGTTTTATATCCACGGTACGTCCTTTTGCCAGAAGCAAGAATTTTGCTAATTCTGCTCTATTCACCGGTTTATCAGGTTGAAACGTTCCATCTGGATATCCCGAAATAACTTCTGCTTCTCGTAAATTCGCAGCAGCTTGTCCAACAAGGGACTCTGTATTTAAATCAGAAAAAAACTGAATCGTCTGCACCTCTTGTGCTGACACAGTGTGGAAAACCCCTAAACCTGTGATTCCAAGTAGAATTCCCGCAATCGTAAATAATTTTTTCATGTGTTTTAAAAATATCAGTTGAATTTTCCAGAAGTTTTGCACCAAAGTCAAGTTCTACGCACGATAAGAATCTGTTCGACACCTTCGGGTAACTTCTTCTCTTTTAACAATGTCATTATTTCATGTGTACGGAGAAATAGTGCTGATCCCGCTGCAGCATCTGAAACTTGAATTGTCAAAGCTCCTGAATCAAATTTTACTGGTTGCCAACTCTCTGAAAACTCGGGAAAATCTTGAACAATAAATTTGCGCGCACTTTCGCAAATGATCCCCGCAATCGCTTGTGGTTCAAGGTTATATTTTTTTGCCGCTATAAAAAGGAAATTCCCTGCAGGTTCAAAAGACATCAAGGGAGTTGTACTTGAGTGAATACTTCTCGTCAACATATTCCCTTTATGTGTTGCATCTGTGAGGGAAGCAAAAAGAAAGTTAATTTTCAATACAACACCTCGAAAGGATCAATTCCCAACTTCCGCAACTCTTCTCCAATTCTCTGTACTGGAACACCTAAAACATTGGGGAAATCTCCTTCAATCATGTCTACTAGCCAAGCCCCAGCTCCTTCTACTGTAATTCCACCCGCTTTCCCCTTCCAGTCTCCAATAGAAAGAAATTTTCGAATATCTTCATCGGTTGAATCTGAACGAAAGTGTATCCATGATTTTTCTATAAATGATGATTGAAATGGAATATTGGAATGTTTTCCAAAAATCCCCACCCCAGAAAAAGCAGCTACTTTTTTTCCTCGAAATTGTTGAAACCATGCAAATGCTTCGTCTTCGTCTTTTGGCTTCCCTAAAATCTGCTCATCAACGGCAACCAATGAATCAAATGCGAAAATAATGACATCTTCTTCGTTCTCAAAACTCTTCATTGCTTCCTCTGCCTTCTCTTCTGCCAAACGTTGGATACTTGCTTCTATTGTTTCGTTTTCATGCAACGATTCATCAATGTCTGTTGGATGAGAAAGAAAAGAAACCCCCAAATTAGAAAAAATATTTTGTCGTGTAGGAGAAGCCGTTGCAAGAACAATTTTCATTGTATAAATATTTTATTCAAAAAAGTAACCATGCCCCAAGTAAAGCACAATATGGAGCAAACCAAATCCATTTTCCTTCCACGAGTTTGAGCATCCATGCAATTGCTCCAACGGCTGCTACAGCACTCACAGAAAAACCAACCCATGTCCCCACCTGAGAAAAGATGAGTGCATCTGATTTATTATCTATTATTGAAAAGAGAAGAGCTCCCAAAATTGTCGGAATCGCAAGAAGAAAGGAGTTCTTCGCTGCTTCTTTTCGTGGTAATCCGATAAGAATAAGAAATGCTATTGTTAGTCCTGAACGAGAAATTCCTGGTAATACTGCTAATCCCTGTATCAAACCAAGAAAAATAGCAATTTTCCAGGTAAACTCTCTCACCTTCTGTGGACGCAACCATTCAGCTGCTACGATCAAACCAGCCGTAACCAAAAGAGTAATCCCCACCAAGCGAGTCGTCATTCCTCCGGTAAAAAAGTTATGCACCAGAATTCCTATTGGAGCCGTCAAAACTGTCGCTATCACGAGTTTCCATCCAAGAGAATCCCCTCCTCTACGAAACATATTACGAACAATGCTCACAATATCTTTCCAAAAGAATCCAATTACAGCCACTAATGATCCGGCGTGCAAAACTACTTCCAGAGATAGTGATTGGATGTCCCAGTATTCCAAGAGTAACCACAAATGTCCGCTTGAGCTTACGGGAAGAAATTCCGTCACTCCTTGTACGAATCCGAGAATTACTGCATGCAATATTTCCATCGTTCGCAGTGTAGCGTCAGAGAGTTATTATGCAAAATATGTACAAGTGAGTTTGATAAAAAAAAATCTTTATATATTTTGGTACTGATACTTTTATTTTTTAAAACTAATCTTATGGCAACCCTAAAAGGAACACAAACGGAACAAAATTTATTAAAATCTTTTGCTGGAGAATCTCAAGCAAGAATGCGATATGATTATTTTTCTAAACAGGCAAAAAAGGAAGGGTTAGAGCAAATTTCTGCTATTTTCGCGGAAACAGCTCTCAATGAAAAAGAACACGCAAAACGATTCTTTAAATTTTCAGAAGGAGGAATGGTTGAAATTACTGCAATGTATCCCGCTGGAAAAATAGGAACAACTCTTGAAAACTTAAAAGCATCGGCTGAAGGCGAAAATGAAGAATGGACCGAGTTATATCCTGAGTTTGCAAAAATTGCGAAAGAGGAAGGATTTATGGAAATATCAGCTGCTTTTACTCTCATTGCTCAAGTAGAAAAAGCACATG
>CAZGJL010000030.1:0-5522 GCA_964526665.1 uncultured Candidatus Peribacteria bacterium
CGGGGTTATCAATTCCCCGACATCAGACAGTAGATGGGTCTAATTTCGAAACACCTAGTCCTGTCGATGATGATTTGTATATTTTTTATCACGCCTTATTAAAACTGGCTCTGCCTGAAACCAATCTTATCATCACGAGTAGAGAGACTTCTGACCTGATTAAGAAAATAGAGCCTTATATTAACACTCGAGATCTTGCTCCACGTCCGGGTGTGGGAGGGAATTTTCGTCCCACAACAAATTTCCAAAATGAACTAGGAGATACTCGAACCGCCGAAGAAATTATTCAAGACCTGAAAAAACGACTCCGATTGTGATAAAAATAGCCCTGGGTATGGCTTTGTAAAACTGCCCAAAGAATGAATTAGCTGGGGCGGAGGGATTGCTTCGTGATTTTCGCTTCGCTCGATTTCGAACCCGAGGGGTTCTTCTCCAATCCCGACAAGTCGGGAATTAAATAAAAAACACCCAACACAAGGTTGGATATTTTTGATTTATCTCTGGCTGGCTACTCGGGTCTCCAACCTTTTGCCTTGATATTAAGGTCATTTTTTGCCAAAGAATGTTACAAATGTTACACAGGGAGGACTTGTTTTTTTGTTGAATACATTATTTGATCAAGAGGGAAGTAGAAACAAACTCTTCTAGATACCCACACTAACTATTCTAAGTTTTTCAACGTATCAGATTGTTTCAATAAAGCATCTTCCACTTTTTCTACGATTTCAGTTATTTTATCCCATTCTTTATCTTTTTTTTATTTTGCCGAGTCCCCATAAGAGAAAATCAAAAATCTTTTCATCAGAAAGTTCTCGTTTTTCTGAGACACCAAATTTTATCCTGAAGGCTTTTAGTATTTTCTGAAGATCACGATCTTTCAAACAAGTCTGAGAAACATTTTGTAAGACTTTGTAGATTTTAATACAGCTTTGAATTTTTTCCTCTTTAGTTCGCCCTTTTACTTTTTGTTCGAGCATAGCTCCTACGAGGGAGTCAAAGATTGGCTTGGTTGTGTCTATGGTGTGAATGAGTTTTGTAGCAAAGCTAAATTGAATCGAATTTTGTTTTTTGTGGTTCGGGATTTCGTACAATTCATTTAATATTTTTTCCAAGTTCTTTTCTTTTGAATCAAGTATTTCAAAATACAGCTCTTTCCATTCATTGGTAAGCCCTGCCCTATTTAGACGGTAGAAATTTTTATAGACTTGCTTAAAACCCTCGTTGTTTGCAATCGATCCTTTATTAAAAGTTTTTTGAATGAAAAGGTAGGCATCAAGACTTTTTTCATAATTCAAATTTAAAAGATTTTCGTAATTTTCCGAAATTGTCTTTAAAGGGTCTTGCATTGAAAATGGGGTGATTTCCGTTGCACATTACTATGAAATCTAGTCTGAGCAAAATGATCCATAGATATTAAAATTACTCAAAAGTTCTTTTTCTTTTTTTCATTACATATTTAGTTGTTTTGATTCTATGCCAAAATTTGATTTTGCATCGTTTTGTTGGAAAGTGTGCAATCTGAAAAAATCCTTAACTCCTAAAAAGTTTTCACTTCGTTATAAAAGTTTATAATTTCTTCATAATAATTAGTTCTAAACCTATCCACTAACCTGTACCCAAGAGCAAAAATAGTGGATATGTATGGATTTATGAAGGGGCTGTCTATGAAAAAATAAAAAGACCTTGATTGAGTTTTCAGCCCTAACTGTTTAATGTGAGCACTGATGAAAATACTTTTACTTGCGGATGAACGTTCAAAGCGACTAAAAGAATTATTAGAACAAAAACCAGATATTATTTTTACTTTGGGAGATCTAGAAAGTTGGATGGTTCCAGAAATTGCAGATGTAGACATTCCCAAATTTGGTATTTTTGGAAATCATGAGAATGATGATTTTTTTGAAAAAACAGGAGTAAAAAACATCCATCTACAATCATATGAATTCCAGAAGATGAATATTGTAGGGTTTCAAGGATGTGTTCGGTATAAAGATAGAAGCCTGAGAACGCTTTATACACAAGAAGAAGCTACTGATCTCATTCAAGATTTGCCACCTTCTGATATTTTAATTGCGCATTGCCCTCCTCGAGGGATTCATGATTCCAATGATCTTTCAGGTCAGGGATTTGAGGGACTTTTGGCGTATATTAAAAAATATTCACCCAAGTATGTTTTTCATGGGCATACATATCCAGAAAATGTTGAAACGGACAATCTTTTGATATCAGAAATTGACGGTGTTCGTGTCGTATGGAGTTATGGGGCCAATATCATAGAGATATGAGGCATTCTAAAGTTATTTAACCCTGGCGTTTTGAGAAGTACTCATTTTTAAGTTTTTACTAACTCCCGATTAAGGATATTCTCAATAACCCAGTAGCTGTATTCTTCAAGAGTGAGATAGCAATTAAATAAAAAACGACTTTATTTTATTTCGTTTTTGTTGTTTTTATCAACTTTAATAATTCATTTCTTTCTATGACTGTGTTTAATGGTTTTCAAAAAAAACATTAAATTTCCAAGATTTGATTTTTTTTAAAAGGTTGTAGCCGCTCTATGAAAGGCTTTCTTGCTTTTTTGTTTTATTGAAAGTATAAGGAAATATAGTCTGTATTCCCTAATTTTTTTCAAATGAACAAGGCACTAAAAATTGTTTCCATTCCGATAAAGGATCTTAATCCAGCCCAATATAATCCTAGGAAATGGGATGAACATGCTATTAAAAACCTTACAGAAAGTATTCAGGAGTTCGGGTTGGTAGACCCCATCCTCGTCAATGGAGCAGAAAACAGAAAGAACATTGTTATTGGTGGACACTTCCGACTAAAAATCGTTAAAGATTTGGAATACACAGAAGTCCCCGTTGTCTATCTCAATATCCCTGACGAAGAAAAAGAACGAGAACTCAATCTACGTCTCAATCGTAATACGGGAGACTGGGATTTTGAAATGCTCAAGGAGTTCGATATGGATTTACTACTCGATGTTGGATTCGATGACTCAGATCTTTCTTGTATCTGGGATGAGACATTGAACATCGAAGACGACAACTTCAATACCAAGAAAGAACTCGAAAAAGATCGGAAAAATCCACAAACAAAAGAGGGGGAAATGTTTCAATTAGGAAAACACAGACTTATTTGCGGAGATTCTACAGATCCAGAGGTTATTAAGAGGCTTCTTGAGGAAACAAAGATCAACACAATCTACACCGATCCTCCTTTTAACATCTCTCTTGATTACGAGAAAGGACTCGGGGGTACAAAAAATTACGCATCCGAGAAAGTCGATGATCAGAAATCATACCAAGACTACCAAGTGTTTTTAGAGCAAACACTCCGAAATGGACTGAAACATTGTGAAAAAAACGCACACATATTTTATTACTGTGATCAAACTTACATTGGACTTCTGCAAAGCCTATATCAGAAGAATGGAGTCAAAAACAAGCGCGTTTGTTTGTGGATTAAAAATAATCAAAACGCAACGCCTCAGGTAGCATTCAATAAGTGTTACGAACCGTGCGTATACGGAACCATCGGGAAACCGTATTTGAGTCCAAAATCTTTAAATTTCACAGAAATTATTAATCCGGAAATCGGTACCGGAAACCAAACCATCGAGGATATTGAAGATTTATTGGATATTTGGATTGTAAAAAGACTTCCAACAGCAGAATACCTGCACCCCACGGAAAAACCCTGCACATTACATGAACGTCCCCTGAAGCGGTGTACGAAACCGGGAGACAATATCTTAGATTTCTTTGGTGGGAGTGGATCAACACTCATTGCTTGTGAACAACTTGGACGAAAGTCGTTCTTGGTGGAAAAAGATCCGGCGTTTTGTGATGTAATTATCAATCGTTGGGAGTTACTAAAAAAACAAAAAGTACAAAAAGTACAAAAATTCATTAAAAAATGAGCGGACGCCCTCACATTTCGGAGAAAGAAAAAAAGAAGAAGAAAAAACTTCTTGTGGAACTACTGTCGAAAACTCCAATAATTGAAACTGCGTGCCAAAAGCTAGGAATTAATCGTATGATGCTTTCTCGTTGGAGAAAGAGTGATGAGGAATTTGATGAAGAAGTAGAAAAAGCAGTATCTGTATCTAGAGAAACCATAAATGACTTGGCTGAATCTCAAATTATTAAAAAAATGAAAGATGGTCATTTTGGGGCCTGTGCCTTTTGGCTTCGAAATAACTGTAAACGTTATCGTATCAAAAAAGCGATTGCATTGGCTGAGGACAAGCATATTCCATTTGATTTAACTATAACAAATGTATGGGCTTCTGACCTAGAGAATTATAGAATTATGACACAAAAAAAAGTTCAAAGGATCTTAGATTGAACGATGGGTAAATAAAACTAATTTAACCTAGACATCCCTCTGTTCTCTGGCATCAATGGAGGTAATGGAAAAAGAAATATCGCTTACATACTGCCTTTATGCGAGGAAATCGAGTGAAGCAGATGAACGACAAGCAATGAGTATTGAGTCACAAATAACAGAAATGACTCGCATAGCAGAAAAAGAAGGAGTGAAAATTGTGGAAACCATTCGAGAAAGTAAATCTGCCAAAGCTTCGGGGGTCCGCGATGGATATCGGAAGCTTTTAGAGGGTATTAGAGAAGGACGATTTAATTCCATACTCACATGGGCCCCTGACAGATTAAGTCGAAATGCGGGAGACCTAGGGGGTCTTGTGGACTTAATGGATCAAGGGGTTTTGCAAAAAATACAAACAAGTGGACAAACATTTACAAATACGCCTGATGAGAAGTTTCTTCTCATGATTCTTTGTTCACAGGCAAAACTAGAGAACGATAATAGAGCAAAGAACGTAAAACGAGGATTACGAGCAAAATGTGAAATGGGTGTGCGACCAGGATGTGTACCCCTTGGATATAAGCTTTTCAGAAATAATGATAATTTTAGAGAACCAAGTAAGACGATTATAGATAAAGAACGTGCTCCATTTATTAAAAAGATATTTGAATATGTAGCAATAAGTGGCATGAGTGGACAGCAGGCATGGGAATATGTAACAGAAGAAGGATTACGGACGAAGAAAGGAAAAGAAATAACACTCAGTATGATTTATCGAATACTTCGGGAACCATTCTATTATGGAAAATTTGAATATCCACGAGGAAGTGGGAATTGGTATAAAGGAAGTTATACGCCAATAATTTCTGAAGAATTATTTCAAGCCGTACAGGAATCAATTAAAGTTGTTGAAAAAGGGAAATGGGGGCGGAAGAATTTTTATTTTGGGCAAATTATAAAGTGTGGAGAGTGTGGATCGTCAGTATGTGGAGTTAACAATGTAAATCGTCATGGGAAGCTTTATACCTACTACCGATGCACGAAAAAAGGACATCATGCGCGGTGTAAAGAGAAGTATATACGTGAAGAAAAATTGATTGAACAATTAGCAAGGATAATAGATTTGATAAAAGATAAACACGTAAGACTTAGTAAGAGAATTTCTCAGAACTTAGAGCAAATTAATCGCT
>CAZGJL010000031.1:0-1881 GCA_964526665.1 uncultured Candidatus Peribacteria bacterium
CTATCTCGGACATAGCAAAAGCTCTCTTGAGTATTCTGCAAGCTGTGTAACGTTCATGTCCACTTTTCCCTGCGTGACGATCAACCAAAAAGTCATTCACGTTTTTATTCAAATCCAACTGAGCAAATCCAAACAACGCTTCCGCATCTTTATCATTTTTAATTCCCGATTCAATAAGACGTACTACTTTATTAGCATTAGGTTTTAAATCGCTTCCATCAATTCTGTTCTTCGGAAGAAATGGCCCCCTACCTTCTGTGCACAACGCCGTGTGTGCCATCTGCAACATTTTTGTGAAATGTTCAAAATCTTTGGGCGACTTCAATGAATGTGCCTCTTTTTCGATCCATTCTTTCAATGTGAGTTCTTTTCCATCTTCATCCAAAATCTCTTCTGGAAACGCATGAATATCCATTATGGTAAGGATTTTTTTTCGCAGACCAGACTTAATCCCTAAAATAGCCGATGAAACCGTTTGCACGGCCTTTTCCTTGAATTCTTTTGCAGGAATTTCAACGATTGTTTCTTCACACCCCGGATCTTTTTCTATCATCAAGTATTTTTTAATACATTTTAACGGAAAAGTCAACTTCACTCCCCCTCTTTTTTCTGGCAAACTCCCCCCAATGAACTTCTCAATGGAAAAAAATATTCCGCTCTCCTCTATTACCTACTTTGGTGTTGGTGGAACAGCTGATGAGCTCGCGCGTATTACAGACATAAATGTTTTGCCCGAAATCTGGGCTGAGACTATTGCTCTTCATCTCCCCTCTTTCATTCTTGGAAGTGGATCAAATCTTGTTTGCTCAGATGCTGGATTTCGAGGAAGAGTATTCATTCTTGATGCTGATAAAAGTGAGTGGCGAGACAGTATTGTTACTGTGGAGGTAGGAAAAAATCTCCAACAACTCATTCTGTATGCAGCCGGTCGTGGATTCTCAGATTTCACTAATTTAGCAGGAATTCCTGGAACGCTTGGTGGAGCAATTCGTGGAAATGCAGGGGCTTTTGGAAGCGAAATTCAAGAATGTCTCAAAACAGTACAATTCTGTGATGAAGATGGAATGATCCGCACACTTCCAGCTCAGGAATGTGAATTCGAGTACCGAGAAAGTGTTTTCAAGAAAAATCCTCAGTGGTGCATTCTTCGTGCCACATTTCAACTGACAAAAAAAATTGATCGTGACACGGCTTTAGCCGATGCACAGAAACTTATCCAAGAACGATGGCAAAAATATCCTCCCGGAAAATGTGGAGGAAGTTTTTTCAAAAACCCAACAGAAGTGCCTGAAGGATCTATGCCATATGCAGGATGGCTACTAGAAAATTCTGGAGCAAAAGGAGATCAAATAGGTGGCGCACAGATCTCAGACAAGCACGCCAACTTCCTTATGAATACAGATAATGCGACGCAAAAAGATGTTCTAGAACTTGCGAGAAAATGGCACAAGATCGTTTTAGAAAAGTATAAAGTTTCGCTTGAACCAGAAGTGATGCTCATTGATGAGTATGGAAAGAAAATTGAAATTTAAAACGAAATGGATATACTTTTTTTCGAATTATGATTTCTATTGAAGACCCTCTCCCTGAAGACGCTGGTGAAATATTCTTTGTTCAGCGCCAGACATGGCACGAATCCTACTTAGATCAGGTTTCTCACGAAGAAATTGAACATCGATTTGCTGATGCTCCCGAAAAAATAGAACGGATTAAAGATGTCATTGAAGAAAAGATTGATGGCAAGTTTTTTATTGCACGAGACATGGAGCAAGAGAAGATATTAGGATTTGTTTCACTTCTTACACAACCGAGAAACGAAATTAAGTCTCTTTATATAATTCAAACTTCTCAAGGATTAGGTCTGGGAAAAAAACTCTTAGA